>SYHD01000206.1 GCA_005799265.1 Planctomycetia bacterium
CGATTCCGCGCTGCTGCGGCCCGGCCGCTTCGATCGCCACGTCACGGTCGGTCGCCCGACCTGGCAGGGACGCATGGAGATCTTGAAGGTCCACACGCGCAACAAGCCGCTCGGTGACGACGTCAATCTCGAAGAGATTGCCCGCAAGATGATCGGCATGACCGGCGCGGACCTGCGCAATCTAGCCAATGAAGCGGCGCTGATCGCCACGCGCAGCGACAAGGCGCGCATCGACCGGGCCGACTTCGAGAACGCCGCCGATCGCGTCTTGATGGGGCCGAAACGCGAAGATGTCCTGACCGAGGACGACAAACGGCGGACCGCGTATCACGAGGCCGGTCATGCCATCGTCGGCTGGTACGTTCCCGAAGCCGATCCTCCGCGCAAGGTCTCGATCATCCCGCGCGGGCGCACAGGCGGCGTGACCATTTCGCCGCCGGATGAGGATCGCTACCATCATGGCCTGGATTACTTCAAAGCCACGCTCGCAGTCGCCATGGGGGGCCGCGCCGCCGAGCGCTTGATGTTCAGCCAGCCCTACGCCGGTGTCGAGTCGGATTTGAAACAGGCGACGCGCATGGCCCGCTACATGGTGACGCACTGGGGCATGAGCGACGCGCTGGGGCCGATGTCCTTCCGCGTCGGCGAGGAGCACGTGTTTCTGGGCAAGGAAATCCAGGAGGCGCGCGACTTTAGCGAACAGACCGCCCACGTGATCGACGAGGAGGTTCGCAAACTCTTACGCGAAGCGGACGAGCGGGCGTTCCATATCCTGGAACGGCATCGCGCCGACATGGAGAAGATGGTCGATCTGCTCCTGCAAAAGGAAGAACTGCTGAGCGATGATCTCGAAACGCTGCTCGGCACGCGCGGCCCGGACGCCCGCACGGCGAGCGCGATCAAGTCCAGCGATCGGCGCGTGCCCGCAGCCGTCAATATTGACTTGCCGAAATCATAGGTACATTTCGCCGCTTGCGGCTTAGCGTTCGCGTGGCGCCTCGCGCACGCTAGGCCGCAAGCGGCAAAAAGGCTCCCCATGGATTTTTCCAAGGTCGCCGTCGTTACCGGCAGCGGCAAACGCCGCATCGGCTTTCACGTTGCTCAGGCGCTCGCCGAGCGTGGCCATGCATTGGTCGTTCATTATCGAACCTCCAAGGCGGAAGCGGATGAGGCCGTCAGCGATTTTCAAAAGTACGGCGTCCCAGCCATCGCGGTGCAAGCCGATCTCACCAACGAACAGGCAGCCAACGGGCTGATCGACACGGCCTTGACGCATTTTGGCCGCATCGATCTGCTCGTCAATTGCGCCGCCGAATGGAAGAAGACGCCGCTGGAATTAGTGACGGCTGCGGACGTGCGCAGCGACTTCGAGATCAACACGCTGGCAACTTGTCTCTGTTCGTTGCGCGCAGGTTTGGCGATGGCGAAACAAACAGAAGGCGGATGTATCATCACGGTGGGCGATTGGGCCACCGAACGTCCCTACCTGGGCTACCTGCCATATTTTGTCTCCAAAGGCTCCATCGCCACGCTGACGCGCGCACTCGCAGTGGAGCTTGGCACGCGCAATCCCGCGATTCGGGTCAATTGCATCATGCCCGGCCCGGTAATGTTGCCGGCGGATTTGCCCGAAAAGGAACGACAGGAGGCAATCGCGGGGACGCTGGTCAAGCGTGAAGGCAGCCCGGACGATGTGGCGCGGGCGGTGGTCTTCCTGGCCGAGAGCCCGTTCATCACTGGAGTCTGTCTCCCCGTGGACGGAGGCCGCAGCATCTTCGCCCCTCCCTGAAGGCCGACGCATGAGGGACGAGAAGCCGATTCACTTCCCGCCGCGGCGCGACCGCGCACGGTTGACTGCCGCCCGCAATTGGAACTTGAGGATGATGTTGCCAAGCTGAATGCGATCGCCGTCTTGCAGTTCGATTTCGTCGGCTATGGGCGTCTCATTGACGAGCGTCTGCTCAGGCGGGGCGCCATTATTGACGAGCAGAAAATGGCCGTTCAATTGCTTGATGTAGCAGTGCCGCTTCTCGACCTTCATGTCGCGGAACAGCGCGATGTCGGCGTGTTCCTCGCGGCCCAGGAGGACGGCGGGCTTGTCGAGCGGATATTCGCGTCCTTCCTGCCAGCCGCGCAGCACTTTCACGTTGGCCGGTTGAAAAACAGTCTGCACGAGCGCGGAGAGAGCACCGATGCAGGCGCCGGTGATGATGAGCCCCAGGGCGGTCCAGATGGTGATGCTGCCCCCCGCATCGCCGGCGGTCTGGCGGGCGATCCAGTAGAAGAGATCGAAAAGCATGCCGCCGATGAAGCCGCCCATCAAGCCGCCAATCGTTCCATAGGAAAATTTACCTAGCGAACGGGCGGCGATGCCCTCGCTGCCGCCGATGGCGATGCCCAGGAGGCTCCAGCCCAGGCCGCGGGCGATCATGGTCAGGAGAAGATAGTTGCCGACCAGCCAGACGAGAAACTGCTGGATGCGATCGCCGACGTACATGCCGATGATGCCGCCGAATGTGGCGAGCAGAACCCCATAGGAGGCTAGCCGCGCAAAACGAACGAACGATTGATCGCGAATCGCTTCGACAGAAACGACGAAGTAGCCGATCGAGGCGCCGATGATCGCTCCGCCCAAGACAATGTTGACATCGACCTGGCTGAACGAGAGGCATAGGATCGAGACGATCGCCTCGCTGCTCGGATTACGCTCGCCGAGAACGCCGAACAGCATCCAGCCGACGAGCCCGCCCAGCCCGCCGAAAACGGCGTTGAAGTACATTTTGCTGAGAATCGCCATGATCGCTCCGGCACAAAGGCAACCTACCCTGTTGGTTCTAACGATCCACATGCCGGAGTGCAACGCCGGAGTGTGCCGATTGCGAACTTGCGATATACTAATAGAGATTGAACCACGGGGAACACTGGGAGAACGGGGCGTGCAAAGAGAATAATTACAGGGACAACGCGAAAAAATTGCCACATCCCGATTACGGATGTGCTCCTCGACAATCGTGAACGGCGTATTTTTCTTGCCCTTCCCCGTGGTCCCCGCGGTCCCTTTACTGGTGTGGATCAGCGAGGACTGTCAAAATCACCAATGAGCGGACTCATCCGCGAGGCCCATGTTCTCACGCATCGATCGCAATGCCAAGCGCGTTGGCGAAATCATCACCATCCTCGGCCGCTACGGGCTCGCGGACTGGCTGGGAGGGCTCAATTACGAGTTCATCCAGGGCCGACTCGTCAGCTTCGACGGCGAACGACTCGGCCAGCTCACGCAAGAAGCACGCATCCGCCTGGCCCTCACCGAACTGGGCACCACCTTCATCAAGCTTGGCCAGATGCTCAGCACCCGCGCCGATCTCGTCGGGCCTAATCTCGCGCAGGAACTGTCGCAGCTTCGTTCGCATACGCCCCCGGATTCACCGGACAAGATCAAGGCGACAATCCTCGCCGAGCTGGGGACTCCTGTCGAGAGCCTGTTCAAGGAATTCGACGACAAGCCGCTTGCCTCGGCGTCGATCGGCCAGGTGCATGAGGCGACGCTTTTCACCGGCGAACGCGTCGTCGTGAAAGTGCAGCACGACGGCATCGAGAACAAGATCCACGGCGATCTCGACATCATGGGCATCCTCGCCGATCTCGCCCAGAAGCACGTCTCCTATCTGCGCGCCTACCAGCCGGTCCCGACCTTGCGCGAATTTCGCCGCACGCTCCTTAACGAACTGGACTTTTCCTCGGAGCGGCGCAATCTGGAAGAGTTCGCCGAGAACTTCGCGAAGGACAAGAACGTCCACTTCCCGATCGTCCATGGCGACCTGTGCAGCAGGCGCGTGCTGACGATGGAAATGCTCGTCGGTGTCTCCGGCGAAAACGTCCCCGCCATGCGTGCCTCGGGCTTCAACCTCAACGACTTCGCCCAGCGTGGCGCCAACATGTACCTCGACATGATCTTCCGCGACGGCTTCTACCATGCCGACCCGCATCCGGGCAATCTCATGATGCTCCCCGGCGGCGTCGTCGGCGTCCTCGATTGCGGTATGGTCGGCCGACTCGATGAAACCATGCGCCAGGAAGTTGAATCGCTGCTCCTCTCCATCATCAACAAGGACGCCATCGAACTGACCGACAGTGTCATGCGTCTGGGGCAAGTTCCGCCCGATCTCGATCGAGACGCCCTGCGCGCCGAGATCAGCAACTTCGTCAGCGAGTATGGCAGCCGGAGCTTGCGCGACTTCAACCTGTCGGCCGCGCTCAAGCAGATGACCGACATCGTGCGCCGCTACCACATTCTCTTGCCGAGCACACTGGCGATGATGCTCAAGATGTTCGTGATGCTGGAAGGCACGTCGCGAACGTTAAGCCCGAACTTCAACCTGGCGGAGTTGATCGAGCCGTACCAGCTCAAGGTGCTCAAGCACAAGTTTTCACTCGATCGGATCTTGCGCAAATTGTACCGGGCGTATCGCGACTGGGATCGGCTCGTCGACATCTTGCCGCGCGATGTAGTCGAGATTTTGCGCCGCATCCGCAGCGGCACGTTCGAGACGAAGCATCAACATCCGCGGCTCGAGACGACGATTCACCGCCTGACGCTGGGCTTGATGACGTCAGCGCTCTTCGTGGGTTCGTCGATCATCTACAGCAGCAAGACGGAGCCGCAATTCGGCGGCGTCTCCATCGTCGGCGCCATCGGGTATGTGCTAGCCTTGGTGCTCGCCTATCGGCTGCTGCGTGCGATCAACAAGGATGAGAATTCGGACAAGAAGTGATGGCGCGGATTGAATTCGTTTAGCGCTCGCGTGGGCCATGCGAGCGCTAAACGAATATGGCGTGATCACTCTTTGCGAAACATCTTGTGATTGGCGTCGCCGCGCGAATACAGATACGCGACAAGATCGAGGATGTCATCGCGGCCGAGCGTGTCCAGCAGCCCCTCCGGCATCATCGAGATCTTTGACGGCTCGATCGATTCGAGAAGATTGCGATTCACGTTGGTCAGCTTGTTCGGATCGAGCATGTCGGTGTTGATCATCATCCCATCGCCCGCCAGATTGACGACGCGGCCGACGATCTGCCGGCCGTCGGTCGTCGTCACGACAATGGCGGCATACTGATCGCTGACGACTTTGGACGGCTCGATGAGCGACTCCAGAAGATCGCGCGGCCCAAAGCGGCCGACGACTTGCGTCAAATCCGGGCCGGTGCCGCCGCCCTCGTTGTTGAAGCGATGGCAGGCGAAGCACTTCGCCTCGCCGAACAAATTGCGGCCATTGGCGTAGTTGCGTCCGGTCAATCCCTTCTCGACGGCAGGGACTAGCTCCTCGACGCTGTACTTCTTGACGAATGGCCGTTGCTTGAAGGTGAACTGCGGCGCTTTCGCGACTGGTACCTTGGCGAGCACGGCCTTGAGGGAGGCCTTCTCATCCGCGCTAAGCGACCAATTGATCGCCTCGGTGCGGATGTTGGCCATGAATTTCTGGAAGCTGTTGCCGCCGCGGTAGGTCGCGGCCAGGTGGAACCAGTCGAAGTAATCGGCGCGCTGCTGCATCGTCCAGCCGGTCTTGATGGTGCGCATCGCGAAGATGTAGTCGATCTGCTCTTCCTGCGTCGGGGCCTTCTTGACCAGGGCGAGCGACTTCGCGATGCCGCCGGGGACTTCAAGATAGGAGATCAGCTTGCACAGTTCAGCGTTGAGGTCACGATCGTTTGACGGATAGAAGGCGTCGAGCCGTTTGCCGACGCGAGTCTTTGTGCCGGCGTCGGCGTCCCCCAGGCGGATGAACGCGAGTTGATAGCAACGCGCGAGGTCGATACGCTGCGAAGTCGTCAGTTTCGCCCAGTCGATGCGATCGAGCGCTTCGAGAATGCGCGGCTGCAAGGACTTGTCGCCCAGCCGAATCAGGCCCAGCAGCGCGTGCATGCGTGCGATCGAATTTTCTTCCGTCAGTGCTTTCTCTTGCCAGGTTCTCGGGTCCTGGAATTCAAGGACGCTGCGTGCGGCATTGCGCAGGAAGCGGTCCTCGTGATTGAGATAGGGCCACGCGGTTTCGGCAGCTTTGGGGTCCTGCTTCGCATAAAACGACTCGAGCTTCTTGCGGGCGGCGACTAGCGGCGGGACGGTCCGCTCCTGGATCGGCGGCTGCGCAGTCGATTCTTTGCCGACGTAGGTGACGCGATAGAGGCCCGACATCGTGGTGCGGCCGCCGATCGTGAAGTACATCACGCCGTCTTTCGGATTGACGACGATATCGGTGAGCGGCAGCGGCGAACCGTTCATGAATTCTTCCATCTCCGCGGTGTAACTGGCGCCGTTCGGCTTGAGGTGCACTGCGAAGAGCTTGCCGTAGCTCCAGTCGCAGCAATAGAGTGCGTCCTGATACTTCATCGGGAATTTTGCCCCGTAGCCGAAGCACACGCCGGTCGGACTGCCGGGGCCGATGTCGATCGTCGGCGGCAAATTGTCGGGATAGAAGTGCGGGAAGTTGCTCGTCCCGGATCGCCAGCCGAAT
This sequence comes from Planctomycetia bacterium, assembly GCA_005799265.1. Taxonomy (GTDB): domain Bacteria; phylum Planctomycetota; class Planctomycetia; order Gemmatales; family Gemmataceae; genus SIAQ01. The sequence continues at coordinate 6,513 of SYHD01000206.1, forward strand.
TCACTGCCTTCGACCGCATGGCAGACGCGCGTCGCCTTGTACCACGGCATATTGATATCCCACTCCATGTCGGAATCGAACGTGAACAGCTCACCGTCACGATTAAATGCGGCGTCGTACTGATTGCGATAACCGATCGACACGAGATCCCAGTTCTTGCCGTCCTTGTCGGTCTTGCAGATATACCCGCCGGGAGCGAAGATGTTGACGGCATGCCCGCTGGCGTCCCACTGGCGCGGCACCAGGAAGTCTTCGCCCCACAGCTTCGGCACGAGCGAGTCGCGGATCTTCGTGAGCTTGGTGTGGTTGCCGCACATGACGTAGAGCGATTTGCCGTCGGGTCCGGGCATCACCGCATGCGGGCCGTGCTCGCCATTGCCTTCGATTTCGCGGAGATGTTCCTTTTTGTCGAGCACGTCGTCATTCTTCGACGAGGTGACGCGCCACAGCCCGCGCGGCTTGTACTTCTTGCCCTCATTGACGACGACGTACAGGCTATCGAATGCCCAGCACAAGCCATGCGCTTCGCCGAGGTCAACCGGCAACTCTTCGACTTGTATGGCGACGTCGGCGCCAACCGGTGGCGGCGTGACGCGATAGAGTTTGCCGTACTGATCGGAAGTGATGAGCCGACCCTTGGGATCGACACACATGCTGACCCACGAGCCTTGCTTCTCGCGCGGCACGGAATAGAGCAGCTCGACCTTGAAGTCCTTCTTGACCTTGATGAGCTCGACAGGCGTCGCGCTCGGCTTCTTTAGTTTGACGATCCCTTGCAGCGCCGTCTCGTTGATCTTGGCCCAAGGAGCGCTGCCGAGCTTGGCGACAACGGTTGCGGGTTTCCAGGTGTTGTCGTTGAAGCTAACTTCGTGCGCCTCTTTTTCGTCCCTGTCCGTGACGCGCCAGCTGGCGTCGGTCACGAGATGAGTCGTTTCCTTCTTGGAGTTTTCCATGACGATACGCAGAAACATTCCCGCCGGGCCATCGACGTTGTGGGCTTTTACGGTGACGACGTTGCGCACGGGGCTGCCAACCTTGGTCGGACTGACGAAGGCGTCGGTCACCTCTTTGAAGATGGGCGCCTCCCACGACGTGGTGGCGGCGACTTCCTTGCCGTTGATGTAAACGGTCATGCGATTGTCGCACGCTCCGTAGAGTTTGGCGCTGGTGACGCGATAGTCGAGGCTGATTTCCTTGCGAAAATAGACAGTCTGATCGGGCTGTGCGCTGGCGCCAAACCAGATCCACGTGGGCGTCGCCTTGGCGCCGCCTTGAGCATCCAAGGGGACCAGGCGAGCCAGACCGACCACGGCGACTGCAAACACGACGACAAAAAGGATGCGTGATTTCGACACGGCAGGACCCCCTGAAAAGGAAGACGACTTCGTCATGCGATCATCGTAAGGGAAATAGGGAATACTCGCCAAGGAATTTTTTCGCTGAATGTTTGTAGAATAAAACAACGAGAGGCGGTTGCCGACGACGATTGGCAGTCCACCCCTTAGGGTGAACGGCCTTGTTTGCCTCTCCTGAATTGTCGGTTCTCCGTTCTCGGTTACCCGGTCACCCGGTTCGTGTCAATCCGCAACCGAGTAACCGGGTTACGGAGAACCGAGGATGAGTGAGTGCCCTCTTCCCCTACCAGTCGCCCGATTTCATGGAGTGAAATCCCTCATGTGGTTCATCTCTCTTGTCATGAAGAATATCTGGCGGCGCAAGATCCGCTCCGTCCTCACCTGTTCGAGCATGGCCGTCGCGGTCTGTGCCGTTATTTCAATGCTGGGCACGGCCGAGGGCTACGAGCAATCGTTCTCGGCGCTCTTCGAGGCTCAGGGCGCGGACTTGGTCATCGTCCAGGCTGGCGTCAGGCAGCAGGTTGCCAGTTCACTCGACCACGGCCTGGCCAAGCGTTTCAAGGCGATCCCCGGCGTGCGCGACGTCGAAGGCACCCTCGTCGATCTTCAGCATTTCGATAAGGTCGGTATCCCGGTCGTCTATTTCTTCGGCGTGGATCCCAACAGTATCTTGCTCAAGGAAGGTAAGTTGCTCGAGGGGCGCAAGATGGTCGCATCGGACCGTCGCAAGATGGCGATCGGCAGCATGCTGGCGCGCAATCTCGGCAAAAAGCTGGGGGACAAAATCCGCTACTTTAGTGAGGACTTCGAGATCATCACGATCTTCGAGAGCACGAATAGTCTGGAGAGCAACGGCGGAGTCATTCCCATGGAGGAAATGCAGGAGTTGCACGGCACACCCAATCGTGTGACCACTTTCCTCGTCATGCTCGACAAGGACCGCAAGAAACCCGAAGATATTGAGGCGATCCGCGCGAAAATGGAGTCGCTGACAGACGCCAAGGGGAAGTCGCTGAACATTGCCGTGCAAACGACGCGCGATCACGTCAAGGCAAATTTCGAAACGCAGATGCTCAAGGGACTGGCGTGGGTCTCGTCCACGGTCGCCATGCTGATCGGCTTTATTAGCATGCTCAACACCATGATGATGTCGATCACCGAACGCATCCGCGAGATTGCCACCTTCCGCGCTATCGGCTGGCGCAAGAGTCGTGTCATGCGCATGATTATTTTCGAAGCTCTCGTCCTGTCGATAGCCGGGGCAGGGATGGGCCTGCTGTTCGCGATCCCGCTCATGGAGTTCCTGACACGTTTCAGCATGACCAGCACGCTGGTCGTCAGCAGTTTGACGCTGGAGATCATCGGCAAAGGCGTCGGCATGGGCATCGCTGCGGGGCTTCTAGGCGCGATCTACCCGGCGTGGATTGCCGCCCAGCTCTCGCCGGCGTCGGCGCTGCGCTATGAATAAATACCTACCCAATCAGCCGTGACAACAACCGCGGTTGTGCCACATCCGTGAGCCGTTCGTCGCGCCCGTGCCGTTGATAGGCGAGCCTCGCGTAGTCGAGGCCGAGCTGGTGCAGCATGGTCGCGTGCAGGTCGGCTACGCTGGTACGCTCGATGCGCGCGTGGTAGCCGAAGTCGTCGGTCGCGCCATGCGTTTGTCCACCGACGATGCCGCCGCCCGCGAGCCACACGCTGAACCCGTAGGGATGATGGTCGCGGCCGTCGCGATTCTGGGCGCCGGGCGTGCGGCCGAATTCGCCGCCCCAGAAGACGAGCGTCGAGTCGAGCAGGCCGCGCTGGGCGAGATCAGTCAGGAGGCCGCCGATCGGCAGGTCGGTCTGGCCGCAAACGCCGCGCGTGCCGGCCGCGTTGTTGCCGTGCGTGTCCCATGGCTGGCCGGACATGAAAATCTGGATGTAGCGCACGCCGCGTTCGACGAGCCGGCGCGCCATCAGGCAGCGCGTGCCGTAGGGGCGCGTCGTCGCATTGTCGAGACCGTAGAGCCGTTGCGTCGCCTGCGTTTCCTGATTGATGTCGAGGGCGTCGCCGGCGGAGAGTTGCATGCGGGCGGCCATCTCGAAGTTGGCGATGCGGGCGTCCAGCTCTAGCTCGTCGGGCCGCGTCGAGCGATGCTGGCCATTCAATTCCTCCAAGAGCCGCATGCGATTTTCTTCGACGCCGTGAGCTCTCGGCGTGCGCGGCCGTAGGTTCAGGACCGGCATACCCTCGGAACGGAACTGCATGCCTTGATAGAGCGGCGGCATCCAACCGCTCGACCAGTTGCGAATGCCATCGACCGGAAGCCCGCGCGGATCGGGCAGGACGACGTAGGCGGGCAAGTTCTGATTCTCGCTGCCGAGCGCGTAGGCGGCCCACGAGCCGATCGAGGGTCGACCGGCGACGATCATGCCGGTGTGCATCATCCACAGCGCCTGTTCGTGATTGCGATGCTCCGTGAACATCGAACGCACGACCGCGATCTTGTCCGCGTGCCTTGCGATATTCGGCAACACCTCGGAGAACTCCAGGCCGGACTGCCCATGCTTGTGAAAGCGAAATGGACTCTTGAGGAGATTGCCGGTGAGCCGTTCGTCGTCCGCGACCTCCGCGGGCGGCGCTTGCCCGTCATAGCGATCGAGCATCGGCTTCGGATCGAGCAAATCGACGTGGCTAGGTCCCCCGTGCATGAAGAGCTGAATGACCGCCCGCGCTTTCGGCGCGAAGTGCGGCGCATTTCTCCCCTCTCCCCCTGGAAGAG
>SYHD01000020.1 GCA_005799265.1 Planctomycetia bacterium
CGCATCGATTCCACCCACATCGCCGTGCGCAAGGCGAACGGCCGGGAAAAAGCGAGCGTGCTGGCGTCGGATGCGTTCTTTCCGTTCCGCGACAACGTGGATATGGCGGCCGCCGCGGGCATCATCGCGATCGTTCAACCCGGCGGGTCGGTGAAGGATCAGGAATCAATCGACGCCTGCAATGAGCACGGTCTGGCGATGATCTTCACCGGCGTGCGGCATTTTCGCCATTAGACTGCGTACGCGGGGTAAGCGAGACTCCTATCCCCATGAACAAATCTATTCGACGCGCAACGCGTAGAATCCGGTCTCGTTTCCTTGCAGGCGTGAAGTGCCGGTGATCGCGCGGCCGTCGCCGGTGAAGAGGTGGCCGTTGAATGTCTGAGCCGTGCGCGGATAGGTAATGATGAAGCTGATCTGGTGCGGCGGCGTGTTGCCGACTTTGCCGCTTACCTCGTATTTCTGGCCGTCCTTGTCGGAATAGTAATGGCCGCTGACTTCGCCGTTGTCCGCAACCTTCAGATGAAGCATGCCGGTACGGCGTCCGTCGTCGTAGAGCTTGTATTGCCCATTGAAGTAGCGTTGCTCGAATTTCTCGCCGACGACAAGTTTCGTTGCCTTGATCGAATTCGCTTCAGGGAGATGCTTTGTGACGACGTACAATTCCGCCTTGCCGACGGGTTCCATATAGAAGCCATCCTTGCCATCGACGATGCGCAGATCGGCGGAGACGTTGGCGGGGACGACTTGGCCGATATCGAGATTAAAGCGAAAATCGCCGAAGAGCCGCACATTTTGCCCGGAAGCGTGCGTCGTGCGTTCTGCCCCTTCGCGATAGGTGAGGTAGCGTTCCACGAACACGATCGGCACGGAATCCGTGCCGGAAATTTTCTGCCGCGCGGGCTGGACGAGCAGTCTGGCGTAGCGATTTTCGTTCGTCTTGACGACGATGAATGCTGCATTAATGCCGGGCAAGGCACGGCTGTGCTGCACCATGAGTTCGGGCGTGAGCTTGGCGATCTTCTCGGCGGACTTGGAGTCAGGAATTTTCGCGAGGATGGCGTTGATGTAATTGTCGAAAGCATCGGCGCGCGCGAACGCGGGAAGCAAAAGGAGAATACCAAGAGTGAGATTTGAGCGCAGCATGAACGGCTCCGTACAGCGAACAAAAAAACCGCCCGGCTCAAGTTGAGTCAAGGCGGCTGTATCGTAGCAAAACGATAGATGAAAAGCTCACGCAAAGGCGCAAAGGCGCAAAGAAAACCAACTTTTCTTTGCGCCTTTGCGTGAGACTGTTTTATCGCTTGGCATAGCTGAGGCTCAAGAGCGCGAAGGCAGTCGCGAGGTTGGGATCTTCCTCGCCGAAGCCAGTGCCTCGCCAGGCGCCGTCGGCGCCCTGTCGCTTTTGCAAAGACCGGAACAGTTCCATGCGCCAGTCGTGCTTGGCGCCTTTGGCGTCGACGAACGGCTCCTCGCCGAGAGCATCCATCGCCTTGGCGAAGGTGTGGTAATAATAATAGAGGCCGTTCTTGCCCATGCCGGGATTCTCTTCCAGCGTGTAGTGCTGGCGAACCCAGGAGACGGCCGCGACCACGCGTTCGTCTTTCTTGCTGACGCCCGCGTAGAGGAAGCTCTTCAGGCCGCTGTAAGTCATGCCGCCGAGAGAACGCAAGCCTCCCGCAGCCGTCTTGTATTGGCTCTTGTCGGGGTTGGTCGGATCGTAGGTGAAACCGCCCTTGTCGTCGTCGCTGGTTTTCTTCGCGAAGGGTTGATCATTTTTTTCGCCGGGCAGATTTTGACAACGGCTGATGAATTTGAGAGCCCGCTGCACGGCGGGATCATCCTTCGAGAGGCCAGCGGCAAGCAGCGCTTCGACGGAGAAGCCGGAATTGGACAGATCGGGGCGGCCCTTCTTGTCGTAGCCGAAGCCGCCGTGGGCGACGTGGGCCGCTTCCTCTTCATGCTGAATGCCCTTGATGAAGTCGGCGGCCTTCTTGATGATGGCGTCGTACTTGCCGCCGGTGTTGGCTTCCTTGAACGCCATTAGAGCGACGGCGGTGGTGTAATTGGCGAGGCCCTTGTCGTAGATGCCGCCGTCGTCCTTGGTTTTCTTGCCGAGATAGTCGAGCCCCTTGGCGACGATCGGATCCTGCAAGCCGACGCCATTGCGGACCACGCCCGCCAATACCAACGAGGTGATGCCCGGACCGGCGAACTTGGGCGAAAAGGCGCCGTCGGCGGTCTGGCTGGTCTTGAGGAAGGCGACCGCCTTGTCGATGACGACCTGCATGTCTTTCGGCTCCGGCCCGAATTTGCCCTGGGCAGACTCGACGGCTGGCTCCATGCTGAGCAGCAACCCCGCAGTAAGCATCAAGGTAAGTCCGAAAAGCGTCGCATGTTGGCGTTTCATTCTGAAAATCCTCCGTTGGGAAGTCGTTCGTTTTTCATGGTGGGCGCAATGGTCACGCATTCGCCAGCGCTGGCGATTATTCCACCGCGAAGCGAATCTTGTCAAGGCAGGCTCGTTCCAGTGCGATCTCGCCCAGCAATTCGTGGCGAGCGAGCAGCTTCGTATTCTCCCAGCGTAGCAGCTTGGCCCGTACCCGGTCGAGAGCAAACCCCGGGCCTGGACGGAATGTAATCTCCTGGTCAGGCAAGGCCGGCATCGCGTTTGGTTGTGCAAAAAAGATGCCGCGAACCCGACTCCACGGCAGATCGCGTTTGCCAAACTTGGCGTCGAGTGTGATCGACCGGGCGTTTGCCGATACGATGCGTCCAAAAAGTTGTTCGCCCTGTTCGAGCCAGAGCAAGTCCTGATTCTTGACAAGCGCGGGCCGCGGCAAGCTCGGCAAGCGGCGCGAGACGACGAATTCATCGATCCAGAGTTTGCCATCGGTCCTGGCCGAGCAGCGCAAGCCCTTGGCGCCTTCCTTGTCGGTGAGAGGCGATTCGGCCAGGCAATAGTCATCGACAAAAATGCGCAGCCGCTCGTCGCGCAGTTCAAAGGCGAGCAGGTGCCAGCGAGGCGACGACGGCAACGCGGGCCAGCTTTTTTTGACGTTAGCGCACTGGCAGCCGTCACGGTCAATAATAAGAGCGGGCATGGCATCGCGCGATGAATCGAGTAGGAGTTCACAGGTCCAGCGGAAGTCAGGCGTCTTCTCAGGCAAGAAGAAAAACAGCCGCACACTGCCGTCGCGCAGCGCGGGCTGCCAAGTGCGCGCTGCGCTCTGTCCCGCCGTATCGAGCAGCAAGCTCGACTTTCCGAACACGGCTTGCGCGTGGCTTAATGCTGGATTTCCCGCGACCACCCACGCTTTCAAGTCAATCTCGAAATCGTCGTGCAGGAGCGTCGCGGCATCGTTCGCCCGCTCGATGCCGACGAGCTTCTCGCGTGGAAGCGTGACCGACTGTCCCCAAGAGGTGACGAAGGCAACGCTTTTCGCGTCAACATGCTGAAGCAGGCCGGCGACGTGCTGATCGTGCGGCAACTGCAGTCGATGGAGCAAAGGAATTTTGGGCGGCGGCACAGGTTGTGCGTCGAAACGAATATACGCAATCTCTTTAATCGCCAACGCAGCCCCGACTGCGCGAAAGCTCCAGGCGTCAGTATCTTGTTCCAGGCGACCCGTGTGTGTCTTGCCTGTTCGATCGACGGCCTGGTCCGCGTACGTCAAGCCACCGAGCATTAACAGGATGACGATGGATTGCGGAAAGGATTGTGTCATCGTGGCGCCATCTATCTCGACAAGTCTTCCTCACAATCGTTATAATATCAGTTGCCGCATGCTTCGCCGAACGCCTCGCTCCTCGCTTCAACTTTGGGGAATTTGAACCTTCCAGCTCGTCTTGAGAGATCGGCAGGGAGGCATTATAATGCTTGTGAAAATAAGCACAAACCGGGAGTGCGTGCGTTGACGGACAGGCCGCGAGTTCTGATCTTGACGGGCCAAGCGCCCAGCGTCGCCGACATGTCGCATTTACTGGCGCAGTCGCACGAGCTAGTGGCCGTCTCGTCCTTGCCCGAGGCGCTCGCGCTCATGCAAGCACAGGCCTTCCAGGGGTTCTATATTCCGGACCAAAAATCCGCTCTTTGGAAGTATGTGCAAGCCCTTCTGCTACGCAACAGTTCCTCCGAAATCGACAACCAACAAAAACTCGACGCGCTGCATCAGGCCGGCCGCGAACTCGCATGCCTGCAAAGCGACCTCAGCGCCGACGAACGCATCGAGGTGCTCAAGCACAACATTCGCAAACTCACCCATGATCTTTTGCACTATGACGTGATCGAGATCCGCCTGCTCGATCCGCGCACACAGCTTTTGAAGCCGCTGCTTGCCGAAGGGATGACGCCCGAAGCGGTCGCGCGCACGCTGTACGCCCGGACGGATGCGAACGGCGTCACCGGCTACGTCGCGGCGACCGGCAAGACCTACGTCTGCAACGATACCGCCAGCGATCCGCATTACATCGAGGGCTCGCACGGAGCGCGCTGCTCGCTCACCATCGCGCTGCGCGACGGGGAGCAAATCATCGGCACCTTCAACGTCGAAAGCCCGCAGCACAACGGCTTCAACCCGCAGGACGTGCAGTTCGCCGAGATCTTTTGCCGCGAGCTGGCGTCGGCCCTGCATACGCTCGATCTCCTCGTCGTCGAACGACAGACCACCGCATCGCAATCGATCGAAGCGATCCATCACGCCGTCAGCATTCCGGTCGATGAAATCCTGACCTCGGCGACCTCCCTTCTGGAACGCTGGATCGGTCACGACTCCGAGATGGCGGAAACCCTCAAGAAAATCCTGACGAACGCGCGTTGCATCAAGGAGAACATCCTGCGCGTCGGTGAAGACATTGCGCCAACTGTCAATCCGCTGGTCACGTCCGGCGAGCAACCGTGCCGGCTCAGCCAGCGCGTGCTGGTCGTGGACAACGACGAACGCGTGCGCAAGTCGGCGCACAGCATCCTCGGCCGACTTGGCTGCATCGTGGAGACGGCCCGCGACGGCAAGGAGGCGGTGACGCTCGCCAAGCTAAGCCGCTACGACTCGATGCTCGCCGACATCCGGTTGCCTGACCTGCCCGGCTACGAGGTATATCGCGCCCTGCGCCTGGCGCAGCCAAGCGCGCACGTTATCCTCATGACCGGCTTCGGTTACGATGCCTCGCACTCGATCGTCAAAGCCAAGCAGGACGGATTGCGCCACGTGCTCTACAAACCGTTTCGCGTCGATCAACTGCTGGCCGCGCTGCAAAACACTCCGCCAGGCGATGGAACCGCGAAGAAATGACATCTCCCCTCTCCTTCTGGGAGAGGGGAGAAAGACAAGGATGCGCGCATGACTCCGGAGACGCTGGCCGCCTTCCTGCAATCAGTTGAACGATCTCTCCCCTGGTGGCTCTTACTTCCAGGCGCTTTCGTCGGACACGGCTATCTGTTCATCGTCGCCCTTAACGTCTTCTACGCCTTGCCATTGCCGCGCAAATTGCTGAAGTACACGCGCAAGGCGGATCTACTGATTGTGTTCGCCGGCCCCGTATTGTTCGCCATTCTTTTGGACGTCTTCGATACGCAAAGACTTTCCTGGAACGGCTCTGTGCCAACATTTCTGTCGGCCTACGTCGTCCTCTGCTGGATCGTCGGCGTGGCTATCGCGCCAGTGTGCGAGATCTTTTATCTGCTGCGCCGCCCTGCCCCGCAACTTGTGAGCGAGACCGCGTTGACGGTCGACGTCGCCAAGGAACTCGGCTACGCGCCGCGCGGCAGCGGACGGGACGCGAGACTGTGTGCGTTGCCGCTCAATCAATGCTTTCAGGTCGAGTTCACCGAGAAAACGCTGCTCTTGCCGCGGATACCGCCGGCATGGGACGGTCTGACGATCCTGCACCTGACCGACCTGCACCTGTGCGGCACCCCGGATCGCGTCTTCTATCACTACGTGATGGATCGCTGCATGAAAGCAGGCGTCCCGGATCTCGTGATGCTGACGGGCGACATCGTCGACAGCGACTGGCACCATCGCTGGGTCGTGCCGATCCTGGGTAAATTACGCTGGAACATCGGCGCGTTCGCCATCCTCGGCAATCACGACGGCTGGCGCGACGTTTCGCTCATCCGCCGACGGGTGCGCCGCGCCGGCCTGGTGATGCTTGGCAACAACTGGCAGTCGATCGACGTGCGCGGCGAGCGCATGATCGTCGTCGGCAACGAGGCGCCCTGGTTCACGCCAATGCCCGATCTAGGTAAATGTACCGATGGCGTCTTTCGGCTGCTCTTGAGCCACACGCCCGATCAGATCGCCTGGGCGCGTGCCAACAAGATCGATCTGATGCTGGCGGGACACGTCCACGGCGGCCAGATTCGGCTGCCGCTGCTGGGCTCGGTTTTTGTGCCGAGTCGCTATAGCCGGAAGTACGATTGCGGGACGTTTTTCGCGGACCCGACGATTATGCACGTGGGACGCGGTCTGGGAGGGCAGCATCCGCTGCGGTTTTTCTGCAAGCCAGAGGTAACGCGGATTATCTTGAGGAAGGGAAATCAGCCGTTTGCGGCCTAGCGATCGAAAGCGAGCGCTAAGCCTCAAGCGGCAAATACGAATTCAGCGCTTGAGTGGATCCATCGGCGTGGCCAGCCCTGAATCATCTGTCCGATTGTTCTGCGTCTTCGGGAGATCTTTCTTTCTCTCGGGACGGCTCGCGGTATCCGGCGCTGCCTGATGAACGCCGTTCGGCGCCTGGGCGCGCGGGAAGAATCCGCCCAAGCTCAGGTAGCCGCCAACCAGGAGAGCAATGCACGCCGCAAGGGCCAGACGGCCGCTCGAACGCGACCAGAAGGACACCGGCTCTTTGGTCCGCGTGGACATTGGGGCTTTGAACTTCGGCCACTGCCGCGGCAACTCGGCCTGAAAGAACTCGCCCAGGATCGCGTCCATCTCCGGACGCGCGTCGTCATTCTTGATGATAATGTTATTCATGGCTCCCTTGTACTCCCTGAGCGGTCAAGCGTTCAGCCAGGCGCTGGCGTGCGCGGCTTAGACGCATGTGTACGGCTGTCGGGTTGATCTCCAGCATCTCGGCAATCTTGTTGGTGTCATATTCCAGCGCGTAGCGCAGAGTTAATATTTCTCGGTCCGCGGGCGCGAGGTGCTCCAGCTCTTTTCGCAGCTGCCCGAAGGTCTCCTCACGGGACATGCCGTCAAGGGGCGTATCGTCGTGGCCTTCGACGCCGTTCATCGTTTGTGGCGCTTGCGTGCCGAAACGGCGAAAGGCGCTCTTGGCATGATCCTCCGCTAAATTGCGCGCGACCCGCAAAAGCCAGGCACGCGGATTAACGATGTCGCTGCCGTCCTGCCACTGTTTCCAGAGGCGCAAGAATGTCTCTTGCATGATGTCGAGCGCAACGTCAGCGTTCAGCCAGCGAGCGTAGACAAGTGCCCACACTTCGCGGCTATGACGCTCGTAGATTTCTTCAAATGCCGCTTGGTGCGGAGACTTTTTCGGCCGCGACTTCATGGGCCCTCGTTACCTGCCAGTCACGCAGGCGCCGTCGATCCCTCTCCAAAGAAAACGAATCGGCGTAGGAAATCCAACTTGGTATCCTGTGATTTTTTCTCAATCCGTGGCACACAATGACGGCGCGTAGGTCTTTTGTCCACCATTCATACGATTGGCATCGTATGCCACGTTACCCAGTCACTGCCATATTATCGCGATGTACCAGCTCCTCATAAGGGACGGATCCGAGAACCTCTTGGATTTTCGCCGTCCGCAATCCGAGGATTTGCCCCGCATCATCGGACGAATAGTTGGTCAGTCCACGCGCGAATTCGGCTCCGGTCATGTCGCAAAGGGACACGACATCCCCCGCGCGGAAGTTGCCTTGAATTTCCACAACCCCAACGGGCAAAAGACTTTTCCCATTCTCACGCACCGCGGTTCGGGCACCGTCGTTGATGAACAATTTCCCCTTGGGACGTGCAGTGAGGCCCAGCCAGCGCTTCCAAGCTGGAAGATTGGCGCGTTGAGGCAGGAATAACGTGCCCACCGGCTCGGCGGCGAAAATCGCGTCGAGTACGCCCGGCGACGACCCATTTGCCATAATAACCGATTCGCCCGCCGCCGTCGCCAGACGAGCGGCGCGAAGTTTGCTTTGCATACCCCCCGTGCCGAGGGTGCTTTTGCTGCTGCCGGCCATATCGGTGACGGAACTATCAATATGGCTTACAGTTACGACCTTTTCCGCCTTCGGATCGCTGTTCGGATCGCTGCTGTAAAGTCCGTCAACGACTGTCAGCAAAATGAGCAACGGCGCCTGCAGCAAGTTGGTCACCATCGCCGCGAGGTGGTCGTTGTCGCCGAATCGGATCTCCGCGATACTGACGGTGTCGTTTTCGTTGATAATGGGTAGAACTTGCCATTCAAATAATGTTAAGATGGTGTTACGGGCATTGAGATAGCGTGTGCGATTGTCGAAATCGCCGGCGGTCAGGAGAATTTGTGCGGTGTTGATGTTGTGCCGGTCGAAACACTCTTGATAGGCACGCATCAGAAAACTTTGCCCAATCGCCGCGCACGCCTGGAGATGACGCAGGTCCGCTGGCCGCTTGCCGAGACCGAGACGACCGATGCCCGCTCCAATGGCGCCGGAACTGACGAGAGCAACCTGCCGACCCGAATGACGAATCCGTTGAATTTGATCGGCCAGCGCTTGCAAACGCCTGGAATCGAGGCGACCGTCCGCCTCGGTCAACACGTTGGTGCCGACCTTGACCACGACTGTTTGCGACTGCGTCAGGATTTCCTGGCGAACCGGATCGATCATCGACTCCTCCTCATTGCCGGTCGCGGCTTAGCGTTCGCTTGTACACCTCCGAACGCAAAGCCGTAAGCGGCTGAAGGATAAATTCTTCCCGAAGCAAAAAACTTTTCTTTTTCCGAAAACGTCTGTTTGACGGAGCCTATGCTTCCCTTTATACTAAGGCCGCGATTTGTCTGATCCTCGGTGGGAGGATTTTCCCGTGACGCTGCGAAGAGCATACACCATCCTTGCCATACTTCTGTGCGGCGGCGTCGTTTTTTTCACAACCTCCCCGGCGTTCGCGTTGCCCGAGAATCAGATCCGCAGGCTCGTCAAGGAGGCACGGGACCTCGAGAAGAACGGCCAATGGGACGAAGCTCGCGTCATTTACGAACACCTCCTTGGCCAGCCCGATCATGGCCTCCGGATTCGCGAACGCTATCACGAAGCTCTCCGACGCTGCTGGCAAACCTATCGACATCAAGACACGAGCTACCGCAAAGAAGTTCTCACCGTCGAGTTCAGCCAGGCGCTGCGTATCTACAGTGTCGTCAGCAACACGCTTTTGCACAGTTCCTTGGACAAGAAGAAGATCGATTCCGCCCGCCTCTTCCGCAAAGGGCTAGATGAACTCGACGCCGCCTTGGCCGACCCGCAGTTCATTCGCGAACACATTCCGTCCAATCGGCACGGCGAGGTCGCCGCCTTCCGCGCCATGATGCGCAAGACCTGGGGTAGCGCCAATCAACTCACGCACGACGAGGCCGCCGACCAAATCGCCCGCGTGGCGTTGGCCGCCGAGGTGGCGCTTGATCTCAGCGCGACCGTTGTCGTGATGGAGTTCGCGTGTGGCGCCTGCTACGCCATTGACGAATACACCGTCTACCTGACGCCCAATCAGCTCCGTGAACTGGCGCAAAGCCTGTCGCGGACCGAAGTCATCGGCGTCGGCATCACCTTGACGATCCACGACAATCGCATCGTTGTCCACGAAGTCGCCATGGAAGGCCCCGCGTCGGGCATTCTCGAACGCGGCGACCACATCGTCTCCATCAACAAGAAGGCCGTCGCGGATTACCCTTACAAGGATGTCGTCGAAATGCTGAAAGGTCCATCTGGATCGATGGTCGAGATCCAGTTCATGTCCGCTCAAGACATGATGCTCCGCACGATCGGCATTCCACGCCGCGCCGCCGCCGCCAGCGTCAACGCTTTCCCCTGGCCCGGCACGCGCCTCGGCTACCTGCAAATCAACAGCTTCACCGAGACGACCGCGCAGGACGTTGATGCCGCCATCAACGCTCTGAACAAGGAAGGCATGAAGGGCTTGATCCTCGATCTGCGCGCCAACGGCGGCGGCGTCTTCGACAGTTCCATCGAGACAGCGCGCAAGTTCCTCGCCACCGGAATCATTGCCTCAACGCAACATCAAGATCCCAAGCTAAGCCATATTTATCAAGCGAAGAACCCGAACGCCCTGACGTTGCCGCTCGCGGTGCTCGTTGACGGCGACACCGCCAGCGCCGCGGAAGTTCTTGCCGGCGCGCTCAAGGACAATGACCGCGCCACCTTGATCGGCCAAACCACCTACGGCAAAGGTTGCACCCAGTGCCTTCTCAAACTCCCCGGCGCGACGGGAAACGTCCCGACCGGCGGCTTGAAGGTGACGGTCGCGCGCGTTTTTTCGCCCAAGGGCCTCCCCTATTCCGCGCGCGGCGTGGTCCCGCATATTTTCATCGACGAGAACATGGCAGAATCCGAATCCTCGCTGACCGGGCGCGACGCCTATATCAATCGCGCGATCGAGGAACTCCATCGCGTGCTGCTGTCGCCGAAGTAACGATCCCGCACGGAGCGCGCCATGTCAAGCTCCCATCGATGGATACTCGTCCTCTGCATGTTGCTCACGTTCGGCTCGGCGCATCCGCATGCCGACGCCATTCCTGCCAAGCCTCGCTACGATCCACCCAATGAGAGGACATTCGAGCTCCAGGGCCTGTGGCGTCAGACCTCTGCGGAATTTGAAGGCCGCGCCGGTTTGGGCACGAATTTTTGGCTGATTAGCGCGGACAAGATTACGATCCTGACGCGGGATAACGGCGCCGAGCGGAACAGCGGCTCCTGGACCTATCGCATCGACTTCACCAAGGCCCCTGCCGAACTCGACCTGACACCCGTCGAAAATAACGCGGGCGGTAAAATCACCTACCCTTGTGTCCTTCACCTGGACGGCAGCCGCTTCACGGTTTGCCTGCAGAATTTCCCGCAGCGCGGCCGACCTGCCGACCTGATTTCCCGTGCTGAATCCGGCATCGGCAGGTTTGTCTATGAGCGGGTCAAGTAACGTCAGCGCACTTGTGGATAATACGCCGCCAATCGATCCGCCGAAACACCCATCAACGCCAGGGCCGTCAACGTCCAGTTGCGCAGCGTTTGCTTCACAAGGCCAATCTTCTGCCAGCGTCTCGGCGACACGTGAATCCGTTGCGGCAATACGACGACGCGCCCTCGTTGCGCCAGGCGCTGACTGAAAAAAACATCCTCCATGAAACGAACCCGCGGGAATCCGCCGATCTGCTCAAAATCGCGTCGCCGCAAAAACAGCCCCTGATCGCCGTAGACGACTCCGGTGAAGCGAACACGCGCCGACGCGCAGGCGTCGATAGATCGAAAGCCCCAACCTTTGGCGCTGACACGCATCGAGAAACATCCGGCGACAATCCGCGGTTGAGCGAGGGTGCGCTCGATGGCACGCAATGCGCCAGGATCGAGCCGGCAATCCGCATGGAGAAAGAGCAGCACGTCGCCGCGTGCAGCCTCGGCGCCCGCATTCATCTGAAACGCCCGCCCTGCTTCCGCTATCAACACACGATCCGCCTCGCGTGCCCGCGCCACGGTGGCGTCGCTTGAGCCGCCATCGACGACAATGATCTCGCACGCCCCTTGGGTACGCAGCGAGCGAATCGTGTCCGCGATGCCCTCGGCTTCGTTCCAGGCCGGAATGATGATCGAAATGTTCATCGATGCGCTCATCTTCGTGGAATACGATTCCAATCGTGTTGTTCGTCTAACACGATTGGAATCGTATTCCACCACCAATAAGATCATCCTCATGACCACCGACGTCGCAGCCGAGCAACCCTGGTATCACGAAGGTCTGCGTTTCACCTGCACCAAATGCGGCCATTGCTGCACCGGGGTGCCGGGGTACGTCTGGATTGACGAGGCCGAGCTACGCACACTCGCCGAATTCGTCCAGATGCCGTTGCACGAAGTCGTCGCCCTGCACACGCGCGACACGCATCGCGGCCGCAGTCTGCGCGAGAGGAGCAATGGCGATTGTGTGTTTTATGATAACGCGGCCGGCTGCACGATATACCCGGTCCGCCCCGCCCAGTGCCGCACCTGGCCATTTTGGGAAAGCAATGTGCGGACGCCCACGGCCTGGGAAAAAACGTGCAAAGTCTGTCCCGGCTCCGGCCAGGGAGAGCTGATCGCTCCCGAAGAAATCACGCGGCGATTGAATGTCGTCGAATTATGAAACGTCAAACATCCAGTCCGCGTTCGTTTAGTGTTCGCGCGGCGCAGCTCGAATGTTAGATGGATTACGAAACATCAAGGATCAACCCATGACTCGTATTCTTTCGCTTACCTTCTTCCTCCTCACGGCCACCATCGTCGCCGCCGACGATTGGCCGCAATGGCTCGGCCCCAAGCGCGACGGCAGTTCCGCCGAGATCGTCAAACCGTGGAAAGGGCCGCTCAAGATCTTGTGGAAGGAGACCATCGGTACGGACTCGAAGAAGACCGAAGGCCACGGCAGCCCCGTCGTCGTCAAGGGCAAGCTTTACCTGCACATGGGCACGCCGGGCAAGGCGGAGGAGACGCTCGCCGCCTTCGACGCCGACTCGGGCAAGCCGCTCTGGAAGCAAGCATACCCGCGCGGCCAGACGAAGGCCTACTTCGGCTCCGACCCACGCGATTCGCCCTGCGTGGTCGGCGGCAAGATCTACACCTTCGGCATCACCGGCGTCCTGACGTGCTTCGACGCCGACAACGGCAAGATCCTCTGGCAGGTCGATACCGCGAAGGAATACATGTCCCCCGCCCTCACATTCGGCAGCTCGTGCTCGCCGATCGTTGTCGATGATCACGTCATCGTCAATGTCGGCGCCAAGGGAGCGTCGATCGTCGCCTTTAACAAGAACACCGGCAAAGAGGCGTGGAAGAAGCTCGACGACGGCGCCAGTTACGCCTCCCCCATCGTCACCGGCCAAGGGGAAGTCAAGCAAGTGATCTTCCTCACAGGCAAGGGATTGGTCGCTCTCGCCGCGCAGGACGGAAGCGTTTTGTGGCAACATCCGTTTCGGGACCTCATCAGCGAAAGTTCGACGACGCCGGTCGTGATCGACGACATGTTGATCGGCAGCTCGATTACGCTCGGCGCCATCGGCCTGAAAATGGAGAAGACTGGCGGCGCGCCCGCCGTGTCGAAAGTGTGGACCAGTGGTTCGCTGAACTGCTACTTCGCGACGCCGGTCGCGGTCGGCAAGGACACGCTCTACATGGTGACTGGTTCGCTGCTGGCCAAGAAGGCGATTCTGCGTTGCGTCGACGCCAAGACCGGCAAGGAACTCTGGAGCCGCGACAAGGTCGGCACCTATCATGCGTCGCTCATTCGCACGGGAGACGACAAGCTGCTCCTTGTCGAGGAAAATGGCGATCTTGTGCTGGTCAATCCTGATCGCAAGGAGTACCGCGAGCTGGCCCGGACCAAGATCTGCGGCTCCACCTGGGTGCATCCCGCGCTCGCCAATGGTCGTCTCTACATTCGCGATGAAAAGGAATTGATTTGCGTTGAGTTGCCGAAGTAACGATTTGCGAGACGAACCGAGCCCCGTAAGGGACTCGGCTCGCCTCGCAGGTAATTCCTCTTCCATATCCGTACGTCTCCGCCATACAATGGGCGTCAATCCGACTCAACCCATTCGAGGCGTCGCCATGCACTTGTTGCGTCCTGCTCTTCTCGTGTTATCGTGCTCGTTGCTGGGCTGCACCGGTAGTCCGAGCAATCCCCCGGTCGCGGCCGAGAAACCCAAAGTCGAGGCCGATCTTGTTTTCACCAATCTCTCCAAGAACGCCTACACGAAGCTCGATATTCAGACGCAGAAGGCCGTCGTCAAGGAAGTGCACGAACGGCTCACGCTCACCGGCTGGATCATGGCCAAGCCCGGCAATGAAGTGACACTCACCGCGCCGGCCGCCGGCTATGTTCAGCTTGGCACGGGAGCAATGCTTCCCGTGGCGGGGGATCGGGTTAGCGCGACGACCGAGTTGTTGCAGATCCGGCCCGTGCTGTCCCCCGTCGAGCAGATCCAGGTCAACGCACTCAAACGCAGCATCGAAGGCGAGCTGAAGAAAGCCCTGACGACGCTGAAGACGGCCGAGAGCGATTACCTGCGCATCAAGGGCCTATTCGAGCAAAACTTACGCAGCAAGCAAGAATACGAGTTGGCGCTGAAGGCGCGCGATCACGCCATTGAGGAACGCGACGCCGCCACGGACAAGCTCAAGCTCTTCGCTTTGCCGGCGATCCCCATCTGTTCGCCACAGAAGGGAGCGGTGTTGCAGACGCACGTCGGTACGGGGCAATACGTGTCCGCGTCGGCGCCGCTGGTGACGATCATCGACCTTGCGCCAATGTGGATTCGCGTGCCGGTGCCGGAGTTCGATTTGCCTCGCATCGATCCGAAAGAAAAAGTGTGGATTGCCTGGAGAAATTTCGATAACGACAAGGCGCCGGCCCTGTTTTCAGCGATCCCGACGGGGCGTGTTTCGCAGGTCGATCCGCTCAAGCACACGGCTGACATCTGGTACGAGCTGGAGAACTTCACCATTTTGGGCGTGCCCAAGAAGAAGGCAGGAGGCGAAACGGCGACTCTCCCGGGCAAGGTGGAATGGGCGAATTTCGTCAAGGATCAAATGGTGACGGTGCGCGTGCCGATCGGCAAGAAGGAGAAGGCGACGGTGCTCCCCTACTCCGCCCTCATCTTCGACGCGCACGGCCACGGCTGGATCTACGTGGAGCGGCCACAGAAGGACAGCAAACATCAATTCGAGCGGCGTCCCATCGAACTGGTCGGCGCCGAGGACGAAAATGTCATCGTGCGGACGACTCTGACTGGCGGCGAACCGGTTGTGACCCGCGGCGCCGCAATCCTCTTCAGCCGCGACTTCCACAAGACGCCGCTCAAGATCGACGGCGAAGACGACTAACCAGCCCGCAGCGCAAGCAAGGTAGCGCGAATCCCTTGCTTGCGCTGCGGGCTAGTGGAGTACGCACCCATGCTGCGCTGGCTGGTCGAAATTTCGCTGAAGCACCGCTTCGTCGTCGTGATCGCGGGGATCATCCTCCTGGTCTACGGCGGCTACGCGGCCACGCGCGCGCCGCTCGATGTTTTCCCCGAATTCGCGCCGCCGATCGTCGATGTGCAGACCGAAGCTCCCGGCATGTCGAGCGAGGCCGTCGAAAATCTCGTCAGCATCCCGCTCGAAAGCGCCCTCAACGGCATACCGCACATGACCAAGCTGCGCTCAAAATCAGTCCAGGGCGTGTCGCAGGTGATGATGTACTTCGAGCACGGCACCGACCTATTCAAGGTTCGCCAGATGGTGAGCGAACGCGTTGCGCTGGCGGCGGTGAAGCTTCCTGCGCAGGTGCAGGCCCCGCGCGTCATGCCGCCGCTTTCGTCAACGAGCCGCGTGCTGCACATCGGCTTGACGCCCAAGAAGAAGGAAGACCTCGAGGAAGACGAGCCTCTTTTGGATCAAACCGAAGTCTCCGTGCTGCTGCGCTGGGTGATCGAGCCGCGGCTCCTGCGCGTGCCCGGCGTCGCAAACATTTCGACCTACGGACAGCACGACAAGGTCTTTCATGTTCTCGTCAAACCGGAGGACATGCGCGCTCATGGCGTAACGCTTGAGCAAATCAAGAAAGCAGTGAAAGACTCGGTTGTGCATGGCAGCGCGGGCTTCCACGACGCCCAACAACGCATTGCGGTGCAGTATTCCGTCAAAATCAAACACCCGGAGGATCTCGCCCGGATCGTCGTCGCCCATCGCGACGGCGCCGCTATCGTGCTCGCGCAGGTCGCCGATCTCAAGACCGGGAATCCCCCCTTCATCGGCGAAGGAGTCGTGCAGGATGAAGCGGGATTGTTCGTCGTCGTCGAGAAGTATCCCTGGGCCAACACGCTCGAAGTCACCCACGAAGTCGAAAAAGCGATGGAGGCGCTGCGGCCCAGCATCCCCGGGGTCAAGATCACGTCGCGCATCTTCCGCCCGGCGACCTTCATCGAGATCGCCCTCGCGAATTTGCGTTTTGCCATGCTCCTTGGCTGCATCCTGGTTAGTCTGATCTTGATCGCATTTCTCTTCGAATGGCGTACAGCCGTCATCAGCTTGACGGCGATCCCACTCTCAATCATCAGCGCCGTCATCGTCCTGACTCATTTGGGCATCACGATCAACACGATGGTGCTGGCGGGCCTGGCCATCGCGGTCGGCGAAGTCGTCGATGACGCGATCATCGATGTCGAGAACATCGTCCGCCGGCTAAAAGAAAACGCCTCCCTCACCCCCAACCCCTCTCCCACGGGGAGAGGGGAGAGTCTGGCGCCGCGCTCGGCGTTTCGCGTTGTGCTCGATGCCTCGCTGGAGGTGCGCAGCGCCGTCGTCTACGCAAGCTTCATCGTGACGTTTGTCTGCTTGCCGATCTTCTTCATGACCGGCGTCGCAGGAGCGTTCTTCCGGCCGCTTGCTCTGGCTTATGTGCTGGCAGTGATGGCGTCGCTCGTGGTCGCAATCCTCATCACGCCGGCGCTCTGCCTGATCTTGCTGCCAGGACATGCGGAGAAAACGGGCGACCCCTGGCTATCGCGTGTCATTCGCGACGGTTACCGCACGCTGCTGCCTCACGCCCTGCGGCGGCCGATCGCGATTTATGTCGTACTCCTCGGCGCCATGCTCGCGGCCGGTGTCGGTTTCTTCCAACTCAAGGAAGAGTTTCTCCCCGAATTCCAGGAGACCGATTTCCTCATGCACTGGGTTGCAAAGCCGGGAACCAGCCTCGACGTGATGACGCACGATATCAAACGCGTTGGCCGGGAAATGCTCGATGAGACCGACGTCAAGGAGTTCGGTTCGCACATCGCCCGCGCCGAGGCCGGCGAGGAAATCTACGGCGCCAACTTCTCCGAGCTGTGGGTCAGCATCGACGGCTACGACGATTACCAACTCGCCCGCCGCAAGATCGAGCGCGTGATGGCCCGCCATCCGGGCTTCGAGCACGATCTGTTGACGTATCTGCAAGAGCGCATCAAGGAAGTCCTCTCCGGCGCCGGTGCGTCGGTCGTCATGCGCGTCTACGGGCCGGAACTGGACGGCCTGCGCAAACGTGCCGCCGAGGTGAAGGACCTGATTGAAGCGGGGATGGACAAAGAGGGCCAGGTCGCCGGCGTGGTAAATTTGAAGATCGAGGCGCAGGTGCTCGTGCCGCAGATCAACCTCGCGTTCGATCCCTACAAGATGCGCGACTACGGCCTGAAACCCAGGGAGGTCGGCGAGGCAGTGACGACATACCTCAACGGCACAATTGTCGCCGAATCGCACCAGGCGCAGCGAAAATTCGACATCGTCGTCAAGGCGCATCCCAATGCAACGCGGCATCTGCCCGACCTCGAACGGCTCTTGATCGACTTGCCGAACGGCAAAGGCATGGTCCCCTTGATGGCGATCGCCAGGCTAGAACGCGTCAGTGCCCCAAATTCGATCCGCCACGAAAAAGCGTCGCGCTGCATCGACGTCACTTGCAATGTCAAGGGGCGCGATCTCGGCAGCGTCGTGCGCGACATCGAAGCACGTCTGACGCCGCTGCGGGAGCGCATGGGCCATGAGGGCTATCGCGTCGAGTTGGAAGGCGAATACAAAGCCCGCGCCGAAAGCCAACGGCAATTGTTCTTCTACAGTCTGTTCGCGCTGGTCGGCATCGCGGTGATGCTTTACATGGATTTTCAATCGGTCCGCCTGATGCTGCTCGTGCTCTTCACGCTTCCCTTCGCGCTCATCGGCGGCGTCGGCGCGGCGCTGCTGACCGGCGGCGTGCTCTCGCTCGGTTCGCTCGTCGGCTTCATCACCGTGCTCGGCATCGCGGCGCGCAACGGCATCATGCTGGTCAGTCACTATCGCCACCTTCAAATCGAGGAAAAAATGCCGATCGGTCCCGAATTGCTCTTGCGCGGCGCCCAGGAGCGCGTCGTGCCGATCCTGATGACCGCGCTGGCCGCGGGCCTCGGTTTGTTGCCGCTCGCGATCAGCGGCAGCAAACCGGGCTACGAGGTCGAGTATCCGATGGCGATCGTGATTCTCGGCGGGCTATTCACGTCGACCTTGCTCAACTTGATCGTTCTACCGGTGCTGTATGGGCATGTTGCGCCGACGCCTATCAAAGATGAGGATCGGTCATGATTTGCGAGGTTGGACTGGCGAGGACTATCGCAATTTGCGATAATCAAGGTTGACGGAACGACATCGGCAATTATGCTGTGGTATAAACGAGCGCCGCCATGCGAATAATCTCTCGAAAAAGGCTGCGCGAGTTTTGGTGCGTCCGAAAAGGGGACGCGGCCGTTGCCGAACGAGATCTGTCAACTTGGTATAAGCTGGCTCACGCTGCCGAATGGAAGGATTTTGCCGACTTGAAGCAGACGTTCGGTTCAGCAGACCAGGTCGGCAACTGTGTGGTGTTCGATGTGGGAAATAATCGTTTTCGACTGATCGGCCGGGTGCGATACGCTAGGGGAATAGTCTATGTGCTGCGTATAATGGATCACAGGGAGTATGACAAACGGAACTGGATCGATGACTGCGGATGCCACAAACCGCCGCCGCAAAGGACGACGAATCCGCTGGCACGCGGGAAGTCGTCCAGTCGCAAGCATCCAGGAATGAGGTAGTTCATGGCTGTCAAGAACGCGGCGCGGTCGCTGCCGGCGACGTACTTTGCCCTGATCCGGAAGTTCCCGCTCACGCACATCTGCGACGACGAGCAACTCGAAGCGGCGCTGGCGATGATCGATCGACTGCTCGAACGCGACCTGGACAAGGGTGGAGAAGCGTATCTGGACGCGCTGACCGATCTCGTCGAGGTTTACGAAGAAAAAAATGTCCCCATCCAAGACGCCACCGAGGCGGAAGTGCTGCGTGAATTGATGCGCTCCAACGGACTTACTCAGGAAAAACTTGCCGCCAAGAGCGGCATCGCGCAATCTACCCTCTCCGCCGTGCTCAGTGGCGCTCGCTCGCTGACTAAAGAGCAGGTAATCGTTCTGGCCAGAATTTTCAACGTGTCGGCAAGCGCGTTCATGCAGGCCATGTAGGAACTTGGCACCTGGCCCCAAAAAAACCGCCTGCGACGCAGCAGCGAATGCTACGCCGCAAGCGGCGAATGGTGAGAGTCGGGATTGAACCGACGACCCCAGCCTTTTCAGGGCTGTGCTCTACCAGCTGAGCTATCTCACCCGGACGACCTTTTTTTATCGGCAGTGTCGCAAGCGGTCAAGAACAGTTTGACGATAATAGAATAGCGGACATCCTCGCACAGAAAGGCAATAATTCATGGCACGTCGATTCCTCAGCGCCGCATTGTTGTGTTTGTTCGTCTTGTCGGCGTGCGCCGACGTCGGCCGGGCCCAGGACGCACCCAAGGCGTTCGTGATCGTGGTAGGTATTTCAACCTATGACGATGCAAAGATTCAACCGCGCCGCCATGCCGAGGCGGACGCCCGGGCGCTGCACGAATTGCTGTCCCACAAGGAATATTTCGGTGCGGACGCGACGAACGTGCGGCTCCTCTTGAATAAACAGGCGACGCGCGCCAACATCCTGAATGCGCTCGGGAATGTCGCCAAGCAGGCGCAGCGCGATGATCGGGTGCTGTTCGCGTTCTTCGGGCGCGGCGGCGGCGCGGGGAAACGCGTCGGGCTATTCGGCGTCGATGCCAACGTGAAGAAGCCGGCCGATTCCGCCATCACTGCCGACGAAGTCACGGAGGTCTTGAAGCCGCTCGCCAGCGAACGCGTCTGCGCCATTATGGACGTGCATCTGGGCGGGTTCGAGAACAGCGACAAATCGCTCGAGGAGGCCGACGCTCAGGACTTCGTGCGCATGTTTCTCGGAGATGAACGCGTGTGGGGCTATCTGCCGCCAATAGGCCGCGCGGTATTTGTCGGCGCCAACCCGATCAAGGCGCCGGCGGAACTGCAACAACACGGCGTCGCGGCCACGGCGCTGCTCGACGCTCTCAAAGGCGCCGCCGACCAGGACGGCTATGAACCGGACGGCCGCATCCTCGTCACGGAGCTGGAAAAACACCTGAAAACGCATGTCTCTCGCCTCGCGCGCGAGCACGGCAAGACCAAGGATGAACGCGATTACCAGCTCTCGTACTTCCCCGGCCGGTTCAGCCATTTCCCCGTCTCACGCAATCCGGCGGCCTACGAGGCACAGGCGAAACTGTCGGCGAATTTCGCCAAGGTCGCCGGCGAGGCGGCGTTGCCCAAAGACGTGCTCGACGAAGGACAGCGGTTGCTCCGCGTCATGCCAAGCGCCAAGTCGATGCAAGATTTACGCAAGGTCTATCAGAGTTTTGCCGGCGGGAGCCTCAAGTCTGCCGATTTTATCAGGCAGCGTGACGAGATCAGCAGGAAGCTCGCCATGTCGAACACGGAGGCGCAAGGCTTCGGCCGCTCGATCATGCAGGCGATCGGCATCATTCGCCGGGAATTTCATGAAGAACTCAAGGCGGCGCCCCTCGTCGCCTGGAGCGTGCGCGGACTCTACCAGGAGATCGACGAACCGCTGCCGAAGGAATTGGCCGCCCGGCTCGATGCCGCGGGCACTCTGGGCGACGCCGAGCTGACTGCCCTGATCGCCGACGCCCGCCAGCGCCTGGGCAGGCGCGAGGACCTCGCCGACAAGAAAGACCTCGACATCGCCTTGCGCCACATGACGCAGGAGATCCGCGACAAGTACACGCGCTATTACGACGCCGTCGAGGGCAAACGCTTCACGGACAGCACCACGGGCAAGTTCGCGGGCATCGGCGTGCAGATTCGCCGCGACAGCTCGCAAAACGCGATCCGCATTCTCACGGCGTTCAAGGACGGCCCCGCGTTCAAGGCCGGCCTGCGCGGCGGCGATCTGCTCGTCTCCGTCACGCGCCTCGTGGACCCTGTTGACGGCAAGCGTCTGCCGAAGATCGAACCCGTCTCCACCGCGGAACTCGACGTCTCCGATGTCGTCAAACTCGTCCTTGGCAAACCGGGAACCAAGATCCGACTCGGCGTTCTCAAGGCGGGCGAGAAGAACCCCGCCGAACTCGAAGTCGATCGCGATTGGATCATGCTTGAATCCGTCGTCGGCTACCAGCGCAAGGCCGACCACACGTGGAATTACCTGCTCGACGACAAGACCGGCATCGGCTACATCCGTTTGCTCGAATTCTCGGGGACCTCGCCGCAGGATCTCCGCAGAATCGTCACCAGCCTAAACGAGCAAGGCATGAAGGGGCTTGTCCTCGATCTGCGCTTCAATCCAGGCGGCCTCCTGCGCACCGCCATTCAGGTCTCCGACATGTTCGTCGAAGACGGCGTTATCGTCACCATCAAGAGCCGCAACCTGCCCGATCGCAGGAATGCCGCGACCGGCGCCGGGCGCGAGTCGAAGTTCCCGATGGTCTGCCTCATCAACGAACACTCCGCCAGCGGCAGCGAAATCCTCTCCGCGTGCTTGCAGGACCACAAACGCGCGCGCATCATCGGCGAACGCAGCTACGGCAAGGGGACCGTCGCGGGGCTGTTCGAGTTCTCGCCCAGCAAGGCCCTCTTCACCGTCAGCAACGCCAGCTTCTGGCGGCCCAACGGCAAGAACCTCAATCGCTTCGCCACCAAGGGCGGCGAGGACGAGGACTGGGGCGTACGGCCCGACGAAGGCTTCCACGTCAAGCTCACCAACCAGGAACGCCTCGACCTCTATCAACATCTGCTCAAGAGCGAGCACATCGTCCGCCAGATCGAGCCGCGCGCGGACGACTTCCGCGATCGGCAACTCGACAAGTCGGTCGAATACCTGCGCAGTCAGATCAAGTGAGTAGGGCAAGGGCAGAAAAATCGCGATCGTTCACCATCAGGAGAGTAGCGCCGGGCGGGATGAACGGGTGCGGTGATTGTGGACGGCGGCGGGACGCTCTTGCGATTCGTGTCCACCATAATGCCAGCGTTGGTTTGACCATTCACGACGCCGGAGCGTCGCACCACATTGTGGTACGACGCTCCGCGTCGTGAACGGGTACATTGGATTCTGCCGCTCGCCTTGGTCTCACATCTCACGCTTGTTTTCTTCCATCTTGGCCAGGCGTGCGCGTAAGGGCCGCAGCACCAGCAACGCCAGGAGCGCTGCGATGCCATCGGCGGCGATCATGACGATGAAGACTGGAACCCAGCTGCCCATTTGCGTGCGCAATTCGTCACAGAGGATTATCAGCAACGACGCAGCGCCCTTGGCGGTATAGAGCAGACTGTAATTGGTCGTGGCAAACTTGCGGCCGAACATGTCGCCGCTCACGGCCGGAAAGAGACTGAAGACGGCGCCCCAGCCGAAAAAAGCCAGTCCGGACATGAGAACAAACAAGATCGGGTCGTGGGCGTTCTGGATAAGGAAAAAGAGCGCGACGCCTTCGAGAGCGAAGGCCAGGAAAATCGCGATCTCCCGGCCGATGTGGTCGGAGATCCAACCGAACACAGGCCGGGTGAGACCGCCCATGACGCGATCGATTTCCATGGCCAAGGGCAAGGCAGCCGAGGTAATCCACAGGAGGGTGACGGGCATGTCGGCAACCCCGAAGTTTCTGGCCATGGGCGCGATATACCCCAGCATCAGCAGGCCGGGAAGCGCTCCCATGATCATCATGAAATAGACGAGCCAGAAGCCAGGAGCACGCAACATTTCAGCGGGCGTGTAGTCGCGCCCCGATTGCAAGATCTTGGATTGCGTGGGAGCCGGCACCTCGTCGGGTCTGGGAAAGCGCACGATCAACGCGGCGAGGATGATCACCAGTCCCTGTCCAAGGCCGAACCACAAGAATGCCTGCTCGTAACCGTGCTCCAGGATGGTCCAGCGGACGGGCCGGACCGTGGCTGCCGCGCCAGCTCCGAAGGCTGCGGCCGTGAGGCCCGCCGCCAGACCGCGCCGGTCAGGGAACCATTTCAAGGCACTGCCCATACTGATGCTGTAGACGATCCCGGAGCCGCAGCCCGCCAGCACCTGGGCCGCATACAGGATCGGCAGCGAAGACGTATTGGCATTGATGATCCAGCCCAGGCTGGCCAGGACGCCGCCGCTCATCAGAAGCTTGCGTGGGCCGAATCGCTCGGCCAGATACCCTTCCAGTGGCACCAACCAGGTTTGTGCCGGGACGAAGAAGAGGAACAGAGCACGCTGAATTTCCACCTCTTGCCAGCCAAATCGCTCTTGCAAGGGCAGGACGAACAGCGTCCAGGAATACTGAAAATTGGCGACGGCGACCATGCCCGTGATGCCGGCGACGAGTTGCACCCAGCGGTTGGAGAAGTTCATGACGGATCCCGGAGCCTGTGTTGCTGCTCTCACCGTTTTACGGGGTCGGCGTCCGGAATCCACGGGGCGTCATGGCCCGACTTTTTTCTTGTCGTAATCGTAGCCGGCTTTGGGGGCAGGACGCGGCGAACTCTTCGGCGGTGTCACGCCGGCGGCGAGCATTACGCGATGCAAGGCGGCAACCGTCTCCGGCGACGGCCGGAAGTTGAGCCCCGGCCGATGACCCTCGGCAATCACAATGGGCGTCAAGCCGGTTTTGTTCGCCTGATTCCAAACCACGATCTTGGCGCCGTTGTCGGCGAGCAGTTGCACGACCTTGGGGTGATTCCGGTAGGCGGCGCCGTGCATCGCGGTCTCGCCGTTGCTGTCGATGCCATTGATGTCCGCACCAAGTTTGAGTAAGAGTTTGACGACCTCGAACACTGCCGGCTCCGTGCCCGCCGCTTCTTCGGGGGCGCCCACGCCGACACCGGTCGCGGCCATCAAAGGGGTGGAGCGTTGGGAGTTCGGCAGCAGCGGATCGGCGCCCAGTTTGATGAGTGTTTGCAAGAGCGGCAGGTCCGCTGTGGAGGCCGCCGCCAGCACGGGAGTCGCGCCGGGCTTGTTCAAGATGCCGCGCCCCGACAATCCGACCGTGGATTGCAGATTCACCTTGGCGCCACTGGCAACCATTTCCTTGACGAATTCAAGGCTCGTAAGCTTGCCCGATCCGATTGGCGGCGGATCGCCTTCTTCGTCGTCGCCACGGTTTGGCTTGCGGACCCAGGAAACCAGGTGCAACGCTCCGTAGCCCGCACGCTGGTCATTCGGGTCGGCGCCGGCTTTCACGAGCGCGATCGCCAGTTCGAAGTGGGCGTTTTCCACGGCCATGAGCAACGCGCTGGTTCCCGGTTTGGGGCCGCGCGAGACGCCTGCCTTGGTCTGAATCGCGTCGTTGACGTCGGCGCCCGCCTTCAGCAAAACGCGGACGACTTCGGTCTGGCCTTCGCGCGCCGCAAAGAGCAACGGCGTAAATCCGGACGGCACCGGCTTCTTGAACTCCGCTCCGGCGGCTAGCAACATGGACACGACGTCCGCGTGCCCCTCGGCCGCGGCCCACATCAGGGCGCCTTGCCCCTTGCGGTCCTTGGCATTCACGTCGGCGCCGCGTGTGAGCAGCGCTTTCACCGGGCCCGCCTTGCCCGTGCGGGCCGCCGTCATCAACGCCGTCTCGCCGCCGCGCTGCGTCGTATTGGCATCCGCGCCGGCTTTGAGCAGTAACTCGACGATCTCGGCGTTGCCGTTCGTGCAGGCCAGCGCGAGCGGCGTCACCGCATAGCGATTGGCGACTTTAACGTTGGCGCCCGCTTGGATCAGGAGTGTCGCCGCCGGCAAGTCGTCGTGATAAGCCGACCAATGGAGAGCCGTCATACCGTCGGCCTGCGTGGCGTTGACATCGGCACGTTGCTTGAGGAGCGTGGCGAATCTTACGCGATCCATCTTTTCCGCGGCATCCGCCAAGGCGGCGGCAGGTTGCGCTAGCGCCGGACCGCCGGTTAGCAGCAACAAAAACAGGCACGTGGCTCCGTTTCGCTTCCTGGTCATTGAACTTGACTCCGCGTCAGTGCCGCACCAGCAGAAAGGGATTTCGCGTGAATGCCAAGATACGATATCGCCTGAACCGAAACAAGCGCCAGATCCTACGCCGGCTCGATAAAACCAACCCGAAAGAAAAACTGCTGCGTCCGGGGCTCTAGCCAGACTCCTACCTGTTGAAAAGTCAGGCTGGAAAGCCATCGAAAAACGGCAAAAACAGGCTCGCCGAACGCGAAATCGATTTTCACGCACCCCTCTTGAATTCGCGCGCACGCGGCTTATAATCCATGAACAGGCGAATTATCTGCCGCGCGCGGGTGTAGCTCAGTGGTAGAGCGTCACGTTGCCAACGTGAATGTCGTGGGTTCAAGCCCCATCACCCGCTCTTGATGATTGACCGCACGTGTCAGGATCCTTTCTCACCAAAAGGGTCCTGACGCCTTTTTTGGAGCCGATCATGAGCGA
Source organism: Planctomycetia bacterium (assembly GCA_005799265.1). Taxonomy (GTDB): domain Bacteria; phylum Planctomycetota; class Planctomycetia; order Gemmatales; family Gemmataceae; genus SIAQ01. Next base: position 25,529 of record SYHD01000020.1, read on the forward strand.
AGGAACCGAAACCGCCACACCTGAAACCGAACCAATCAACCCGGAAGCGACGGCCGACACCAAGGAAGAAAAGCCCAAGATCAAGCAAACCGTCGAAATCAAGGACATCGGGCCGTGCAAGAAGCACATCAAAGTGCTGATTGACCGCACCGCCATCAACGACAACTTCGAGAAGAAGTACAAGGAGCTGGTCGGCGATTCCTGGATCCCCGGCTTTCGGCCCGGCAAGGCGCCCAAGACCATCGTCATGCGCAAGTTCAAGAAGGACGTCCACGATCAGGTGCGCGGCGAGATCCTTCTGAGCAGCCTCGAACAGCTGGCCGAGGAGTTCGACGTCGCGCCGTTGAGCCCCCCCGATCTCAATCCCACCAAGCTGGTCATCCCCGACAACGCCGATTTCATCTACGAATTCGATGTCGAAGTCCGTCCTCATTTCGATCTGCCGACCTACAAGGGGCTGAAACTCAAGAAGCCGACGCGCGCCTTCACGGATGTGGACGTGGATGAAGAACAAAACCGCCTCCTCTCGCGCGACGGGCAAATGGTTCCCAAAGACGGCCCGGCCGACAAGGGAGACTTCGTCATCGTCGATATGGTGACGATGTTCGGCAACGAAAAGATCGGCGAGGCCAAGGAAAGCACGCTGCGGGTCGACGACACGCTGACGTTCAAGGATGGCGTCGCGCCGAAGTTCGCGGAACAGGTCGTCGGCGCCAAGGCAGGCGACAAACGCACGATCGAGATCGCCCTGACCGACGCCGTCTCCGGGACGCGTCTGAAAGGGCAAACCGTGCAGGCCATTCTCGACATCAAAGATGTCAAAAAACTGCGTCTGCCCGACCTCGACGAACAGTTCCTGGAACGCTTCCAATGCAAGACGGTCGATCAATTTCGCGAAACGATTCGCGTCGTGCTGGACCGTCGTCTGGAGTACAACCAGCGCCAGTCGGCACGCGAACAAGTGCTTGGCCTGATCACCGCGTCGGCGACCTGGGAATTGCCGCAAGACATGCTGCAACGCCAGGCCCGCAAGACGCTGGCGCGGCGCGTGATGGAAATGCGCGAGGCCGGCATCGGCGAGGACGAGATCAAGTCACGCGAACGCATCCTGCAGCGCGATGTGTTGTCAACGACGGCTCAGGCCCTCAAGGAACACTTCGCCTTGCAGAAGATTGCCGAAGAGGAGAAGATCAACCTGGAGCAGTACGAGATCGACGAGGAGATCAACCGCATCGCCGATCAGTATAACGAATCGCCGCGCCGCATCCGTGCCCAGTTCGAGCGCGAGGAACTACTGGAAACACTGGCGGCCCAGCTCATCGAACGCAAGGCGCTGAACCTGATCCTCGAAAGCGCCGAGTACGAAGAGGTAGCGATGGGCAAGGAAAGCGGCATGGCCAGCAGCGATACGCAAGCCGTCCCGGGCGAGATGTCCGACCCGACCGCCGCGCCGCCGGAACCCAAGCCGGGCGACGAAGCTGCCCCCTGACGATTTGGCAACGATACCACTTAGGCGACGGGCAGTTGGAAAGATACCCTTAGCCAATGCAACGCGGAGCGTCGCACCACATTGTGGCACGACGCTCCGCGTCGTGAACGGGTACATTTGATATTGCCGCTCGCCTTACGACGC
>SYHD01000207.1 GCA_005799265.1 Planctomycetia bacterium
GGCGCCATAGCGCTGACGGGGAGCTACGACAAGACGGCGCGGTTTTGGGAAACGGCGACCGGCCAGCCGATCGGGCCGCCGCTGAAATTTTCAAGTCCAGTCTCCTCCGTCGCCCTGAGCGCCGACGGCACGACGGCGCTGATAGGGGACGGTGGCAAGACGGCGCGGCTGTGGAAGACGGCGACCGGCCAGCCGATCGGGCCGCCGCTGCACTCTGACGGCATTCTCATTAAGGTCGCTCTGAGCGCCGATGGCAAGACGGCGCTGATCGGGGACAGTGAAAAAAGGGCGCGGTTTTGGGATACGGCGACCGGCCAGCCGATTGGACCGTCGTTGGTGCATTCTGGCCCGATATGGTTCGTGGCCCTAAGCGCCAACGGGAAGAAGGCTCTGATCGCGGACGGTTCCAAGAGGGCGCGGTTCTGGCAGGCGCCGACCGAAGCGCCGTCCAGTCCGCCGCTGCAACATCAAGAAGAGTTCTCTTTCATGGCCCTGAGCGCCGACGGCACGACGGCCTTGACCGGGAGCCATTTCAAAACGGCGCAGCTGTGGAAGACGGCGACCGGCCAGCCAATCGGGCCGCCGTTACGACATCCCAACCCAAATTCTAAACGGATGCTGAGCGCCGATGGCACGACGGCTCTGACGAGGGACTCTTTCTCGGCGTATCTGTGGGATACGGCGACCGGCAAGCAGAAAACACCACCGCTGCGCCATCAAAATCCGCTAACTGCCATGGCGCTGAGCGCCGATGGCAAAATGGCTCTTACGGGGAGTGACGACGCGCTGCGGCTTTGGGATACGGCGACCGGCAAACAGATCGGACCTCCACTAATGCATTATAACCCGATCGGTCGCATTGTTCCGAGCGCCAACGGCAAGACGGCCTTGACGCTAACTCATGACATGACGATGCGGCTGTGGGCGACGGTGACCGGCCAGATGATTGCGCCGCCGAAAACGATTCGAGATATCTTTGTAGTGGCCCTGAGCGCCGATGGCGCGATAGCCCTCACGCATAGCAAAGATATGACGCTGCTGTGGGATGTGGCGACCGGCAAACAAATCATACCACCACAATGGCATCAAAGCTTTGGTTATTCCGCTGCCATGAGCGCCGACGGAAAGACGGTGCTGACGAGGAACACGCAAAATTCGGCCCGGCTGTGGAAGGTTCCTCAACCCATGCGCGGCGATCCAGAGCGCATCAAGTTGTGGACCGAGGTGATTACCGGTCTCGAAGCGGACGAACGAATCGGCGTCCGCCCCCTCGCCGCCGCCGCCTGGCAGCAGCGTCGCCAGCGCTTGCAAGAACTCGGCGGGCCGCCGGTCGAGTGACGATCGCCACCCAAGAAACCACGACATGGCGTTGGCCCGCAATACTTCGCACAAACCTTTCTGACAGGAGAACGCCCGAGGTCGCAATCATTGGTCTGTCCGAACGGCCACTGCTGGGAACACGCCGACATCGTTGATGTGTCAGCGTCAAGTCGCCCCATTTGCGGGATTGCATCGAGTTCAGTGCAGGACAACGCGGCGGAATCCCGACTTGCCGCGCATCCTGATCGGTATGCACGACTACGGTAGCCGCAATCGCGCACTCATCTTCATCACGAGCGGCCACCGCAGTCCGAGCGCAGCGCCACCGGGCACGGTGCGGATTCTGGACTTCGCCACAAACAGCTGGAAGGAAGGCGCGTCCCCGCCGTTTCGCGCCAACCTAAACCACGGCGCGGCAACCTACGACGCGAACCACAACCTGGTCATCTGCAAGTTCGGCAGCCAGCAGAAATTCTGGTTCTATCGCTACAAGGGCGGCACGCCGGCGGACGCCTTTGCGGGGAAGTAATGGACAAAGGCGGGACACGGCGGTAACGCGGGCCAACGGGTCACGAAGTTTCGTTTGCAATTCCGCCACGCCTCCTTTACAATGCCATTCCCCCCCAAAGTTTCGGACTCATTACGCGCCGCTCACTTGAATTCCACTCGCTTGGCGAACGCTGAGCTGCAAGTGGCGGACTGGGAAAATTACCATGATCACCATACCAGGATCCCCTTCGTGCTTCTGCGACAACGTTTCGCGGCGCGAGTTCCTCCAGATCGGCGGCCTGGGCGCGGCAGGACTTGCCTTGCCCGAGTTGTTCCGCGGCCGAGCGATGGCGGCGGAACCGGGAAGGACTCGCAGCACCGGCCGAGCTAAGTCGTGCATTTTGCTCTTTATGGGCGGCGGACCGCCCCAACAAGATACCTTCGATTTGAAACCGGACGCGCCGGCCGAAGTGCGCGGGATTTTCCCCCCTATCGCCAGCAGCGTTCCGGGCACCCAAGTCAGCGAGTTGCTTCCCAAACTGGCTCAGCAAGCACACCGCTATGCGATCATCCGCAGCGTGACCGACGAATACACCGGTGGCGCGCATGGCCAAAGCGTCTACCTCGCGCTGACTGGACACAAGAATCCGCGTGTGAGCGGGGACGATATCCGGCCCGCGACCGACGACTACCCGAACATGGGCTCGGCCGCCGCCCGACTGCTCGGCGCGGGGCACGCCCTGCCGCCCCACGTTTGGCTGCTCGACATGCACCGCCGGCAGTTCGCGGGGGAAGGCGGCGGCTTCCTAGGGCAGAGCTGCGACCCCTTCCGCATCCTCCAGGATCCGAGCCGGCCCGACTTCCGCGTCCAGGCACTGACGCCGCCGCGTGAAGTTCCTCTTGAGCGGTTCGGTCAACGGCGCGGCCTACTCGATCATCTCCAGCGTCAGGGCGATCGGATTCTGCCGCGCCGTGCCATGGACGCCCATCAGGAACGCGCCTTCAACATGATCCTGGCGCCGCAGACGCAACGAGCGTTTGATCTTCATGCGGAGCCCGCCGCGGTACGTGATCGCTACGGCCGCACCAAGTTCGGCCAGGGAGCCTTGCTGGCGCGGCGCCTCATCGAGCATGGCGTGCCTCTGGTCACGGTCTACTGGAACGGGGAAGAAGTTCCCGGCGGCTGGGACCTGCACTACCGCAATGCACAGTACCTTCCCGTCCTCGCGCCGCAGCTCGATAGCGGATTTTCCGCTTTGCTCGACGATCTCGACGCGCGCGGACTGCTCGACGAAACTCTCGTGGTCTGGATGGGCGAGTTCGGCCGTGCGCCGTTGATCGAACGAGAAGGCGGGCGAGGCCACTGGGGCCGCTGTTACTCCGTGGTGCTGGCTGGCGCCGGCATTAGGCCCGGCATCGTCCACGGTCGCTCCGACCGCCACGCCGCCTTCCCGGTCGACGGCGCCGTTAGTCCGCAGGATCTGGTCACGACCATCTACCACAGCCTCGGCATCGCCACGGACACGGAATTGACCGATGCGCTGGGTCGGCCTCTGAAACTGTGCCAGGGTACGCCAATCCATGCCGTGCTGCCATGAACGGTTTCGCCGTCGGGCATCGTCGGGTTGCAAGTAGTAAAGGGGGCCTCGTCGTGTTCTCACTTTTCGATGCGTCTTTGAATGCCTGCCGCCGCGCCTTTCTGGTTATGTCCAAGCTCAAGGTCGCAGTTGGGATGCTCGGTTTTGGTCTGATGGCCGCCGCGACAGGTGAGAACCGGGCCGGAGACTCAGCAGACAGCTGGGCGAGTAGATTGCTGTCGGCACGCTTTGCGGAGACGCATAAGCTGATCTGCGGGCACACCCTCAGAAGTCCATGACGGCCAGGGTCGTGCCCGCAATTCGCCGCACCGGGTAGCCCTTGGTGGCGAGTTCGGCAAGATAGCGGATGACGCCGCGGTGGCCGCCGTCGCAGTCGTGCCACATGATCGTGCCCGGACGACCCTTGCCGGCGGCCAGACATTTCTCGGTGTCGTTGCGCGCGTATTCGTAGGTGTGCGAGCCGTCGACGAAGAAGACCGTGGCCCCGGGGGCGTTGCCAAAGTCCCACGTCGCGGTGTCGCCGGAATGTTGGACGATGTTGCTCAAGCTCCCAGCGCCGCGAAACGCCTTGCCGACCTCCCGACCCTTGATCAGATGGAAGTCGTCCTTGGGCAGTTCGCCGTCGTCCGTCTTCTGGTCGAACGTCAGCGGCAAGTCGATCGTATGAATCACGCAGTCGGGCAGATTGAGCGCGAGCAACCGGGCGGTGTGGCCGAAGAAGGTGCCGATCTCCAGCATCACGCTGGGTCGTCGGTCGCGCGCGATGGTGATGAGCGTGAGCAAGTCGACCCAGGGGAGCGAGCCGTCGATGCAGGCATAACGTTCGTCGACGACGATCGGGGACAGCCGGGCCACGACCTTTTGCAACTCCGTTTGCGGGATGCGGCGAAGGAAGCGGTCGGGCGACGAGTCGAGCGGGTCGATGGCGTTGAAGGCGGTGCCGAGGCGGGCGGGCAAATTGCGGAAGCCGCGTCTGAGTACGCGCACGACCGTGGCGAGGTTCGCGACCATCAGGCCCTTGCCGAGTCGAGTAATGAGTTTTTCTCTCTCCATAGCGAGGCCTCCAAAGAGTAGATTAAGCGGCCCTGGTGCAGAGCCGACTGGGGATGTTCTTGCGTATCACGAACGGATCGCCGCCGGCGCGGATGTTGAGCCGTGCCAGCGCTTCGGTGATGGCGGTCTGTTGTGGCGCGACGAGCACGCCGCCGTTCTTGAGGATGCGCAACGCTTCCTTGAGGGCGTAAATCAGCGGAACGCCGTCGTCGATAATCGAGGCCGAACAGACAACTGCGTCGTAGGTCTCGTTTTCCGCGGGGAGGTTGAGATACGAGCCGAACTCGCTCGCCTGCGTGCGGAAATCGTAAATCGTCTGCCGCCGTCCAGGTTCGCTGAGCGGCGTCTGGTCTTCACCGAGGATCGCGATTTTTCCCGAGAGGTGGCCGCTCCGGGCCGGGCGGCCACGCTCACCGTCGAACTCCCACGCCGGGACCGCACGCAGATAGCGCTCGGCGGCATCGACGACGCGGCGCGGCTCGATCGACTTCATGCATTCCGGTTCCTGCAGGCCGCGCGGGCAAAAACGCATCCAGTCGGGTGTGATCCACCAACAATTGGTGCAACCGGTCGAGACGAGCTGCAGGTTTCGCGGGTAATGGAAGAACGCGTGATTCGTCGGCCCGAACAACACGACACTCGTCGTGTGCAGGGCACGGGCGATGTGCACGAGCCCCGAGTCGCCATCAACATGCAGCTCGGAGTGCTTCAGGATCCAGGCCGCCTCGTGCAGAGTCGTTTTATTGAGCAAGCCCACGTCAACGTTGGGGATCGGCCGGCTGGTGTTGGCGCCGACCTGCACCACCTGCACCCCGGGAAGGCGTTGCTTGAACTCGGCGACGAAGCGCGCCCAGTGCTCAGCAGGCCAGGCTTTGGTCACTTGCTCCGCATGACGGTGTTCGACGTTGTCCCAGCCGTTGTGGATCGTGATGTAGCGCGTGCCGATCAGGTCGATGAGACGCTCGGCGCCGGCGTACGCCTCAGGAGCCGGGCACAGGTGCAAGCTATGATCCTGCGTGAACGAGATTTGCGCCAGATGCCCAAGCACGTCGAGCCGACCCAGTCCTTCACGCGAGGCGACCGACGCGAACCAGCCATCGAGGAGCGGCTGAGCGTCGAGGAAGGCGCGATATTTCTCCTGCTGATGCTGCGCCGACAGCACGCGCTGAAGCAGGGCCGGGTTAAGCTGCTGCAGGCGGTCCGCGCGGATGAACTCGTATGAGAAAAGATCGCCGATCTTGACGATCATGTCATAGGGCGTGTTCGCGGGATTCAGGACGGCGGCGGGCGTGATCGCGCGGATGGACGGGGAGCCGTAGAACGCGAACTCGGCGTCCGTGACCCGCAGCGGATGCGGCACGACATCGATGATCGGAAAGCCGCTCTCGCGATGGAAGTAGTGCAGGAACGCGCTGTAGATGAGCATGTCGCCGAGTCCGCCGTTACACACCGCTGCCACCTGCACGCGATCACCTGTCGCGCCGCGCCGCGTGTGCGTCATCGACCGCCAACCGGTGGCCAGCTTCGTGTAGAGGTTCTTCGCCGCCCGGTGTAGGGCGTAGCGGATGAACAGAGCCTTCTCGCGCAGATTGCGCTTGAGGAAGTCGTTCTTCCAGCGATTATAGAGCCTGCCCAAGAACCCCTTGGTGTGGTTGTTCTTGCCGATGGATTCGAGCTGGATCGCCATCAGTTCAAGCTGCGCGTCACGATGGTGTTCCGACACGAGACGACTCCTTTGTCATATGCCCAGGTCATAGAGGTAAACAACACAGTTGCAGTTTGGGTCAGGGCGATACACATCCAGCCGGTGCCCCATCCGATCGAGAAAATACAGGTGCAACTTGTCCTCATCGACGCCGTTGCCGCTGTTGACGTGGCTGAAGAGTACCCACACGCGGCGTCGGCCGCGCAGTTGCTCCAGATCGGCGCCGACGGCCGACCAGTCACGCAGACACATCTCCGCCAGCATGCCGCGCACAGCGTCGCTCGAACGGAAACCGAAGCGGTCGGCATAGTGCTCGAAAGCCACATTCGACTGACTGTAAAGATACACGATGTCGTCGGTCTGCCAGTTCGACTTGATGTGCGCCATCACCGGCTTCATGTCCTCGTGCTGGAAGCCTTTGAATAGGCAATTCGTGTAAGGCTGCCGTTTGGCGAGTTGTATGCCCGCGGTCCCGACGATCGGTCCGACGAGCAGCACGACAAGCCCAACCGCCGCCGAGGGCAGCGACGTCGCCAGCGCCTCGACCATGCGCCACGCTCCGAGCGCGATCAAGAGAGAGACGATCGGTACGAGGTAAAGAAGCAGTCGGCCCTGGAACGGATAGAACCGCAAGCCCGACACCAACAGCGCGATCGCGATGGGAGCGAGCAAGATGCTGAGCCGCAAGCGTGATCGCTGCGCCAGGGTGCAGACGCCGATCAGGAACGTTAGCCCCGCCAGACCCCATGTCGAGAGCCCAGTTATGTCGCGCAGGGTCCCGAAATACCTCGCGACGAACCACTTGCAATCGTGGAACGAGCGCGGCGGCAACGGCATGTAGCCGTCGTCCCATAACGCGATGAGGCCGACGTTTCTGGGGAAGTGTCGCAACTGAACTTCGTAGAGGGCTGCAAAGCTGACGACCCAAACGGCGCCCACCGCCGCCAGCCCGAGCACGCGCGGCCAATCCTTGTGCCACATGGCATGGCTCGTGAGACAGAGGCCGACACCGGCCAGCAAGAACGGGGCCGGGAAGGAGAACCAGACGCCGATCACGCCGACCAGCGCCAGTTCCGCGCAGCGGATGGCGGTCGCGTCGCCGGTTCGCAGCCGATCGGCACTGAGCAGCAGTAGGAGCGTCACGACCACCTCGGTGCTGTACTGTTTCAGCTCGGCGGCGTAGTAGATCAGCGCCGGGGAGAACGCGACAAGGGCCAGTGCCAGTACCGCGGCGCCGGCGGGCAGAAAACGCTGCCCTAGGAAGTGAAAAAGCATGAGCGAGGCCAACCCGCATAACCATGGGAAGAGCCGCAGCGCCCAGTCGGAGTGGCCGAGTGCATCGACGATCGATTTCTCAACGAGCAAGAAGCCGGCCGGCGCCCGCTGATCGAAGGTCAGCTCGTGCATCAAGGCGCCGTGCGACTTGTGCACGAGGTTGGTGGCAACGAAGGCTTCGTCGAGCCAGAGCGACCGATCGCAAGAGTATTGAAAGCCGCGCAAGCCGACGCCGACAACGAGTAGGCCGGAGCAAAGCCAAATGTGATAGGTCGCGAGGAAAAGCCGCCAGCCGCCGTTGTCCCGCTTGGGATGCAGGTGGCAGGCGAGGGCAGACCGGTGGGATGAGGGCGAAATATTCATGTTTGGGCTCTGGGCAGATGGTGTTTATTCTCATCGGCAGCCTGCATCGGAGACTTGATTCATAAATAGAGTCCCGAACGAGCGTCAGGAATCGAAGGCGATACAATTCGCCCAAATGATATGGACCACACCATGGGCCAGTGCGCGTCCTTCGAAAAAATCAAAGCTGATGCCAACTTTATTCGCCAGCCGCGTCAGATACTCCTTCCCGAGCAGGCCGACGGTGACGGCCAATGTAGTTGGCAGGAGGATAGGGAACGGGCCGTGATGGAAGGTTGGCTGCGTGTTCACGGCTTGTTTTTTTTGCGGAATGGGCTGGATCCATCACGCGCCGCGGCGCGACGAAATCACGGCTTGGCGTCGAGGGCGGACAATAGGCCGGTGCTGTCGCCAAAGGTTTCTTGCGTGACGCCCATGCGATTCAAGAGCGAGAGCCAGAGGTTCGTCAACGGTAGCTCGCGTTCGCAGCGCAGGTGCTCGCCAGTGCGCAAGGAGCCACCGCCTTTGCCGGCGAGAAGGATCGGCAGATTATCGTGGTTGTGGCGATTGCCGTCAGAATTGCCGCAGCCGTAGGCGATCATCGAGTGGTCGAGCAGGGTGCCATCACCTTCGCGTACCGCGCGCAATCGGCCAAGCAAATAGGCAAGCTGTGTGACATGGAAGCGATTGATGGTGCGAATCTTGGCGATCTTGGCGGCGTTATTTCCATGGTGCGAGAGGTCATGATGGCCGTCGCGGACTTCGAGAAACGGATAGGGACGATTGCTGAATTCGTTTGCGAATAGGAATGTGACGACGCGCGTGGCGTCGGTCTGCCACGCGAGGACGAGCAAATCGCACTGAAGCCGAAGCAGGGCAGGATAGTCGAGCGGCGCGTCGGCGGGCCTTGGAAAAGTCGACGAGATCGCCGGTTGACCAACGCGTCTTTCGACATCGCGCACCGCCGTCAAGTATTCCTCGATCCGCCGTCGATCCGAGCCGCCGAGTTGGGACTGGAGCTCGGTCGCTTCCGTGCGGACGAAATCGAGGATGCTGGCCCGTTGGCGCCCGCGCAGGCCGATGGGCTGTGCGGCGAAAATGCGATCGAAAAGTTGCCGCGGATTTGCGATGGCCGGCAGCGGCGTGGTCGCGGAACTCCAGGCAATACACGACGTGTAGGCGCAACTGTAGGGATTGTCGCACTGCCCGGCCTGTTGGGCGGGTTCGCCACCGATTTCAAGCGACGGCAAGCGCGTGTGCCGACCGACCGTTTGCGCCGCGAGCTGATCCATCGAGACGCCGAGCTGATGCTCGCGCCCGCTGTCGGGGGGACGTGTCCCTGTCAAGAAGACCGCAAGGGCGCGCGCATGGCCCCCGCTGGGGCCGTCCGCGCGACGGGCGGCCAAGCCGGTGATGACGGATAGATCAGCCTTGAAATCGGCGAGCGGCGCCAGGATCGCTGGCAGTTGATAATCCCTGCCGACTGCGGCGGGCGTCCACTCGGGCATGTGAATTCCGTTCGGCACATAGACGATGCCCAACCGGCGCGGCGCGGGACGCGGCGTGCCGGCCAGCACCGTCAACGGTTCCATCGCCTCCAGCCAAGGCAAGGCCAACGAGATGCCACAACCGCGCAGTAGGGTTCGTCGGGAAAGATGGGAAGTTTTCATGCTGAGGCTCCGCGTATCGCACCGCCGAAGAAGGCGGAAAAACAACCTCGAAACGGGAGCTGACGAGGGCCACTTGGCCTCCGTTGCTGGAACGAAATGGGTCAGCATCATCCGTATCTACCACGGAGGGCTGGTGGTCGGCTGGCATGTCAATTCAATCCGGGAAGAAGCAGAGCCGGAAACCAATACTGTAGTTTCGGAAGCCAGGTTCACCCCAGCTACGGCACGCCGAACGGCAGCAGTCCGCAGTGTAGAACCATGACCCGCCGCGCAACACACGGTTTGGACCTTTCGTTGGCCCCTGCGGATCAACAACTTCTTTTTGTGAATAATCTCCATACCAGTCCTGGCACCATTGCCAAACATTCCCATGCATGTCGTGAAGCCCCCAGGCGTTTGCGGGGAAGCTGTTCACCGGGGCAGTCTTGAGCCGAGGCAGATTTTTCTTGCCCTTGTTTGAAACGTCCTCGCCCTGGAAGTTGGCCTGCCTGGTGGAGATTGTTTCGCCGACGTGAAACGGCGTCGTCGTCCCGGCCCGGCAGGCATACTCCCATTCGGCTTCGGTGGGGAGGCGATACGCCTTCTTGTCTTTCTCTTTCAGTTTCTTGATGAACTCCTGGCAGTCGTTCCACGAAACGCTGTCCACGGGTAAGTTTTTTTCTCCGGGGAACGCGCTCGGATTCTTCGGCATGATCTCCTGCCATTGTTCCTGCGTCACGGTGGACGCGCCCAGGTAAAAGCCCTTCGTCAGCGTGACCTTGTGCTGGTTTTCGTTGCCATTCCTCTGCTTTTCTTCCTTCGGACTTCCCATCACGAAGTTCCCCGGCGGAATCCAAACGAACTTCATGCCAATACTGTTAGTGAAGCTCTTGTGCGGATCTTTTTCTTGTGCCTGGCACGGGTAGGAGGATGCCAAAGCAGCAATCAAGCTAAAGCAGAAGACACGTTTCATGGTAGACTTCCAGATATTTGAACGGTGGATGCGGATCAAACGCCGGCTCTGGCCTGCCTGGTGTGTTATCCCTTCGGCCAGACTTCAACAATTAGCCCCGCACCGTGATGATTCTGCACGGGACCGCCGCCGCCCCGCTCGGCCGCTGGGGTCGGGGTTGCGGTTGGGCGAAGCCGTTGAGATCGACCGACCGCACGCGCAACTCGTAGTTTCCGGGCCGCAGGTCGCGCAACGTCACCGACCAGGTAGCGACCGTATAGCGCAGCGGCCACTCTCTCGGTCTGCCGGTTCGTGGGTCGAAGCCCCAGATCTCGCGCGGGTTGACGCCGACGGGCAGATGGCCCGTCCAATCGTCGGGCGGCGGGTCGATGTTCCCCGCTTGCCATCTGGCGTTTTGCCAGGCCGGATCGTCGTCGGTGAGTTCGCCGTTGTTGCCGGCATCGGGCCGCACCCAATATTCGACCCGCCTCAAACCCGCCAGGCCAACGACGGCAATGCCGCGCACGACGATTGGCATGCCTGGATTGACATTAACGGGCGCATCAATTTGCGGCACCTGGGTCTTCAGGTACGCATCGGGTTCGCCGCCGTAGGTATCCGTCGGGTTGGCGTTTCCCGTCAGCCGGATGCGCTGCAGCCACTTGATATTCTTGAAACCATACCCCCAGGGCAGGATCATGCGCACCGGTCCACCGCGGAGCAAGGGAATCGGTCCGCCATTGTGCCGATAGGCGACCATGACCGGCAGTTCGCCCGGCGCGTTATCCGCCACCTGGGTGAAACTGGCAGACGACTGGAAAAGCTGCGCGGGGACGTTGTTGTGAAAACCGTTCCCGTAGACGCGCATGACTCGGTTGACGGTGCCGGCCAGGCGAAGAACCTCACGGAGCGGAACGCCTTCCCAGAGTCCGTTGCTCTGCGGATTGGCGCCGCTGCGACACTGCATCGCCTTGAGGAATTTGACGCCGTGGTTTCTGCCCAGTTCGAGGATCGCACGGAAGTCGATGGCCGTGCCGTTTTCGAGAGTGCACGGTCTTTCGACGGTGCATCCGTCGGCGACGATTTCCAGCCGCCAAGATTCCGGGGTAAGGCGAGCCCTGACCAGATCGTCTCCTGTAAGGGAATGCGGCGGCGGAGTGCCACGACCGGGGCCGGAACCCGTGTAGATAATCGGACGAGCCCGAACTATCGGCGCCGGAGTCGGTGTCTCCTGCGCCGCCTGGAGACTGAGCGTACCTTCAAGATTCAAGGCACTGCCGACTCCAATGGCGCCAAGAAAAGCACGCCGGGACACACCATGACGATTTTTCGGAATATTTATCATGGACCAATCTCCTGAAGTAGGCGGGCAAGGTGATCGCGTGGTACGGCCAGGCATTTGAGTTTTTGATAGATAGATGAGGGCCCATTGACCACAAGCCGGTGGATTCCCACTTTGTCGATCCGATTGGCCGGGTCTTTTTCCCCAACCTCGGCCAGTTCCGAATCGAAGTCGTTGACACCAACAACAACCCAATTACAACCTTCGGCAAATACGGCAACGAGGATGGGCACGCGAAGCAATCCGACATCCCATTGGCCTGGCCGACTTACGTTGCCGTCTCCGATCGTTATTCCTACATCGCCGATCCCGTTAATCGCCGGGTGGTGCGGGTGAAATTGAAATAGGCAGCGGAAGCAACCTGTGCGGTGCGGTGATTAACGGTTCCCGCTCTCTGACCGTCGCAGCTCGGACTCTCGCGGTGTACCAAGTGTTGTTCGACTTGCGGAACCGCGGAGCATTCGCCTCTGCCAGCGTAGGATTACTCTTACGATGCCTGCTGGAATGGTGTCTCTGAATGGCGCCCTTCCCAGCAGAAAAAGCAAAAAGCCTGGAAAAATCCAGGCTTTTCACAATGCCGGAGACAGGACTTGAACCTGCACTCCCATTACAGGAACCAGGCCCTCAACCTGGCGCGTCTGCCAATTCCGCCACTCCGGCTGCGTTTCTTCATGATAGACGGCGACGCATCGGTTTCAAGACGAATTCAACGCTTCAACACGCCCGTGCCCACGATTAATGGGAAACGCGCGTGCGGCAACTTCAGCGGCGTTACGATATAGTGCCACGTGCCCGCCTCGGCATTCGGGAGTTCGAGCAGGAAGACGCCCTCGTCCTGATACTCGATTGTTTGATCCGTCGGGGAACGCAGTGTCAACTTGATCCGCGCGCCAACAGGCTCGAAGCCGAGCGCGATTTGCATGCCGCCGCCGCGGTGCTCGAACGTCCCGGTCGTTGGGGTGTCGGGGTCGAGGACGAGCGGGCGCGTGTCTTTTGGCTCGAAGCCGTGCCGAGTCATCAGGTCGTGGACGCGGGCCTCGCTGCGGGCGCTCAGCGAAGCGAAGACGAGATAGTCGATCAACTTGCGGACCATGGCGGAGTCGTTCTTGGAATGATGAAACGACGTGAAGATGACGGTGCCCGACTTGACGCGGAACTTGACCAGCAACGGGGCGACCGCCGACTTGCCGACGTTATTGCGATAGGCCCCCTGGAGACAAACGGTGACCTTGCTTGAATCGAAGGCCGCAGGCCGCCAATCGGGAGCTTCGAACGTCAATGGAATGAGCGAGCGGCCCAAATGCGACGCCAGGCCCGCATCGACCACGCGCGCATCGACCTGCTGCGGAATGCCAGGCAGCAGCGTGCGGCCGCGAAACTCCGGGAAGGCACGGAGCACGAGCTCGAGTTGCAGATCAGAGGCATACAGTGTGCCGCCGGCCTCGACGAACTTTCGCAAGGGACCAGCCGCTTGGAGGTCTTCCACGTACAAGTCGGCGCAGGAAAGGAAGACGACGTCGTACTTCTTGAGTGTTTCCAGCTTGAGCAGATTCGGTTTCGCAAGGTGCGTGAAGCGATAGCCAGCGCCGAGTTCGTTCATGACTTTGGCGACGTCATCGTGCGCGACAGGCGCGATCGCGAGCCGCAGTGGCGTTGGCGCGTCGGGTAGGGCGAGCCGACGCACACTGTATTCGAGCGGAACTACAAGCTTGGCGACCTCAACGCGTTGAAGCACTTCGGCCGGGGGCGCCTTCGTGGGAAGCTCAGGCAACGTCGGCATGCGGCGCGGGTGCTCGAAGGGGAGGGGCTTTACCTCGGCCGCGCTCGGTTCAGCATCATCGCCGTCTGACGGGATCGCGATCTGCGCCGGCGTACTTGGCAATGCCTTGGGTTCTTCATTACCTGTCAGCCATTGCGTGCCGTGTGCGGCGTTATCATCAATTGGGATTGAGATGCTTGCCACCCGAGGCGTTGGCGAATGGGTTGATCCTTGGCGCAACGCCAGCTCCACGGCCAGCCAGCCGACGCAAACGACGACGCTGCTTACAGCTGCTAACGCACTCAGGATCAACGCGAGCGCCCAGACCGGCATGACCGGTTCGGTTGGCACATGGAGCGCAGGCGGAGGCTGTGAAGGCAACCCGACGGGCACGACTTTGCGTGGCATAGCGAATGTTCGCGGCAAGGGATTGGCGCTGGCGGTGACGAAGTTGATCATAACGGCGAATGGATCGAATGCGAAGTTCAAATGGCCATTAATCTGATCCGGCTAGGAGGCGAAAGCCGGTTTGCGCCGATTGCGAGGATGTTGCCGAGGCAGATCGAATGGGAGCGGATTTGTCTTAACGTCATCCGGCACTCAAATGCCAGGGTGATATCCAGACTCGCCAACTCCCCTCGTCTGCCACATCTTTCTTGAATAATTTTGCCCAATCCGGCAACTGGCTGAACCTAGCTAATCGTCAAAGCCGATACATTCGATATAGTCTGATTTCTCACGAAGGATTTTCGATGCGTTGGTTGCTTTGGGCCTCTGTCGTGACGGCATTGACGGGATGCCATGCGTTCCATGTCGATATCGATGGCCGCATCGAACAACGAGCGTCCGCGCCGATTGACATGCAGGCGAGCGCTCTGGATGGGTCGCCGCGTCTTCTGAGACCAGAGCCGACCGCAGGGATGGAGACCCGCATTGGCAGCGTCGCGCCGCAGTCCGATATTCTCCACATATCATGGGAAACCGAAACGCCGCAGCCGAACAAGGACAAGCAAGATCAGAAGTCGATGCTCGATCGTCTGCAGCCGCCGGAAACGCTGCTGGGTGTCAAAGTTCCCGACATTCAGATGGCGCCGTCGAAAGCGACCGATGTCGAAAAGGACGCGTTTTTCAAGAAGCAATTTCCGCCTCTCCAAGCGATCCCAAAACTCCCGGAGCCGAAGCTCGGCAGAGATGGCCGGGCCATGACGTTGAACGATCTGCAACAGATCGCCCTGCGTACGAATCCCACGATTCGGCAAGCCCATCAGGAAATCCAAGCGGCACGCGGCGCGGCGTTGCAGGCGGGCCTCTATCCCAACCCGTCGATCGGCTACGAAGGCTCGACGGTCGGCCAGGGCAACGAGAATGGAGTTCGCTCGCCTGGTCAGGAAGGCGGTTTCATCGCGCAAACGATCGTGACTGCCGGTAAGCTGACCATCGCCAGGCAAGCCGCGCTGCAGGAGGTGCAAATCAGTGAACAGAGGTTGAAGCAAACAGAAGCCGACGTGCAGGCTAATGTTCGCCGTGGTTACTTCGCTGTCCTGTCGGCGCAGAAAAAATTCGAGACGAGCAAGGCCCTCGCCCAGTTGACCGATGAGCTGTATGACGTATTGCTGCTACAAATGAAGATCGGCGAGGTGGCGGCATATGAGCCGATGCAAATTCGCGTGCTGGCCTTGGAGGCACGCGTCCGTCTCGTACAGGCGCACAATCGCTACATCAGCGCCTGGAGGCAACTCGCCGCCACGCTCGGGACGCCGGGCGAACCATTGACGGCGGTGGCCGGCAAGATCGACATGCCAGTCCCGCACTTCGACCATGACGCTGTGCTAGCCTACGTCCTCGCCAATCACACGGACGTGCTTGCGGCCCAGCAGGGCGTGTACAAGGCTCGCTTCCTCGAGCGTCTTGCCGAGGTGCAGCCAATTCCGGACCTTGCCGTTTACGTCGCATTTCAGAAGGACTACACCACGCCGCCGTATGGATTGGTGGCCAACGTCGGTGTTGGCGTGCCAGTTCCGTTCTGGAACCGTAATCAAGGTAATATTCAGGCCGCCCGCGCCATGGTCGGGAAAGCCCAGGCGGAGAACCTGCGTGTCCGCAACGAGCTGACGGGCAAAATCGCCGAGGCCTTCGAGCGCTACGACAACAATCGCACGCTTCTGGTGATGTACAAGACGCAGATCCTGCCGAACCAGGTCCAGGCCTTCCGCGCCGGCGTGGCGCGCCATGCGGCCGTGGGGGACAAGACGGTCAGCTACAACGATCTGGTCATCGCCCAGCAAACGCTCGAGGTCTTGATCCATAGTTATCTTGGCGTATTGAGCGAACAATGGGTCGCGACCGTCGACATCGCTCACCTGCTGCAAACGCGCGATCTTTTTCAGATGCAGGCGTTGGACGATGTGGCCCCGATCCCCGACGTGTACGAGTTGTATCGCGAACGGCCGCTGCGCCGGCGTTGAGCACGCGCAAGACTTATTGCGAGCGCTAAGCCGTAAGCGACCTCGTTCCGCTATAATCACTGCCGATGCGCACTCCATCCTCCATCGTCATCGACCGACGGCTCGCGAATCGTCTTCTGCTCGACGTCGTGCAGTCGGCATTTCATCTCTCACGCAAGAACGCCCTCGACGCCCTGAGGAATCGCCAGGTCCGCATCTGTGGCGGCGCCTGTCTCGATCCCGCGCGCCGCGTGAAGCTGGGTCAGTACATCCAGCTCGGCGATAAACCGAATTCCCAAGCGTGCGTTCTTGACGGCGCTCGGCAGATTGTCGTGCGTTATGTCGATCAACAATTGATGATCGTCGAAAAGCCCGCAGGTATTACAACCGTTCGCCACGCCGACGAAGTGGCAGCGCTCGGCAAACGCGCGAAGAAGTTCCTGCCGGCGACGCTGGTCGATCTCCTTCCCGCGGCTCTTGCGCGAGACGGGCACAAAGCCAAGGGCCGAATCCGCGCGGTCCATCGACTCGACAAGGAGACGAGCGGGCTTGTGGCGTTGGCACGCACGCCAGAGGCCGAAAGCCATCTTGGCAAACAGTTCCGCGCTCATTCAACCGGCCGGCGCTATCTTGCGCTCGTGCGCGGAATCGCGAAGGATCAACGCATCGAGTCGCATCTCGTCAACGATCGCGGCGACGGCCGGCGCGGTTCCGGCGCCGACGGCCAGCTCGCTGTCACGCATGTTCGGATCATCGAGGCCATGGGGGATTTTACGTTGGTCGAATGCGAATTGGAAACCGGACGCACGCATCAGGTGCGCATCCACCTCGGCGAAGCGGGCACGCCGTTGTGCGGCGAGCGCGTCTATGATCGTCCGCTGCACGGTACGCCGATTCCCGACACGAGCGGCGCCAAACGGCCGATGCTGCACGCGGCGTATCTGGCCCTCGATCATCCGCTGACCGGCAAACGCATGGAATGGGAGGCGAAGATGCCGAAGGACATGACCGATTTGGTCCAGGGTTTGCGTGATTTTGTTTAGCCCCGCGTCGCAGACGCGGGTTGGGCTGCAGCCACGTCCGCGTCTGAGACGCGGGGCTAAACGAGCCTCCGGCGCCACGCTTCCAACTGTATCGCGACCTGCGCCGGTGCCGTCGAACCGTAGCTCTGAAACGCCACCAAGGTATTCTTCACTCCGAGCACGCTCGAAACCTTGCCGCTCATCCCCGTCTGAATCGCGTCGAACGCCTCCGCAGGCAACTCCGTGAGCCGGCATTTCCGGTCTTCGCATTGCCGCACGAGTTTGCCGACCGCTTCGTGCGCCGACCGCAACGGCACGCCTTGTTTGACGAAGAACTCCATCAGCGTCGTCGCGTCGAGATAGCCGGACTCGATGCGGCTGGCAATGATGTCGCGCCGAAAATTCGTGTCGCGCACCAACGCCGCCGCCAATTCCAAAGAAGCCGACACCGTGTCGAAGGCGTCGAAGATCGCCTCCTTGTCCTCCTGCAGATCGCGATTGTACGCCAGCGGCAACCCCTTCACGAGCATCATCAATTGCTGCAACGACGCGACGACGCGCGCCGATTTGCCGCGGATCAGCTCGAGAACGTCAGGGTTTTTTTTGTGCGGCATAATGCTCGAACCGGTGCAGAAGGCGTCGGGCAGGTCGAGGAAGCTGAACTCGGTCGTGGACCACAAGATCCATTCCTCGGCCCAGCCTGCCAGGTGCAAGGCGATCTGCGCCAGATCGAAGACGAACTCTAGAACGAAGTCACGATCGCTCGACACGTCGAGACTGTTGGCCGCCACGGAGTCGAAGCCTAACTGTTGGCGGACGAACTCTCGATCAATCGGCAGCGACGTCCCCGCGAGCGCCGCCGTGCCGAGCGAGAGGATGTTGACGCGCTTGCGGCAATCGAGCAATCGCTCCCGATCGCGCTGATACTTCTCGACGTAGGCGAGGAAATAATGTGACGCCAGGACCGGTTGGGCCCGCTGGAAGTGCGTGTAGCCGGGGATGATGAGGTCGTGATGTCGCTCGGCATTGCTCAACAGGGCACGCTGCATGTCGAGCAGGCGCAGGCCAAGAACGTCGATGGCGGCACGGGTCCACAGCTTGACGTCGGTGATGACC
>SYHD01000208.1 GCA_005799265.1 Planctomycetia bacterium
GACGGACCGCGGCCGTACCATCCTGGGCGACACACTGCGCACGTATCGCCGCTACAGCACGCAAACCGCATAATGACAACACCATAGAGGCTTCAAATCTTCTCCGCAAGCGAAGGAGAAGGCGAGAAGAAAGATACTATCTCGGTTCAACCCTTGTGAAGGAAGCCTTCGATGACGTGCCGCATGCTTCTTGTACTGTACTTCTGCTTACGGATTCCGCCCCTACAAGCTCAAGACGTCAAGGATGTTTTCGGCCTCTCGAAGGTCCACGAGTATCACATCGAACTCACGGCCAAGGAATGGGAACGGATGCAAAAGGTCAGCGGGGGCATGACGCTCTTTCCGCCGAAGAAGCCCGTCGCCAAAGAGGGGGAGAAGCCTTTCGAATGGCACAAAAGTCCAGGCTTTGGCCTGGAGTTCCCGTGGGCGCACGCCGATCTCACGGCCAATGGCAAAACGTACAGAGACGTCGGCATCCGTTACAAAGGCAACGGCAGCTACGTCTCCGCCGGCGAGGGGCTCAAACGCAATTTCAAGATCGAGGTTGATCACTACGAAAAAGACCAGCGTGTGCAAGGATTGCGAACACTCACATTGAACGCCGGCGCCGTCGATGCGTCGCGCATGCGTGAAGCGCTCGCCTATGCGGTCTATCGCGCCGCCGGCGTGCCCGCGCCGCGCACCGCGTTCGCCAAAGTCACGCTCACGGTTGCGGGCAAGTACGACAAGGAGTACCTTGGCGTCTACACGTTCGTCGAACACGTTGACAAAGCGTTTCTCGCGACGCACTTCCAAGACAACTCCGGCCTATTGATGAAGCCCGAACGATTGCGCGGCATCGACGACCTCGGCGACGACTGGAAAAAATACCAGGACCGCTATTTCCCCAAACGCGAGCCGACGCCAAAGGAGAGCGAGCGCATCATCGCCTTCGCCAAGCTCGTCAGCAAGGCCGACGACGACGCGTTCAAGAAAGAGATCGGCTCGTATCTCGACATCGACAATTTTCTGCGCTTCATTGCCGTTACCACGATGTTGCCCAACACCGACAATTTCATGACGACGGGACACAACTTCTACATCTACCTCAACTCGAAGACGAACAAACTCGCCTTTATGCCGTGGGATCTGGATATTGCTTTCGCGGGCTTCCCGATGATGGGCTCGGTCGATCAACAGGTGAACATGAACCTGCTGAAGCCGGCACAGGGCAAACTCAAGCTCATCGATCGACTGCTGGCGATTCCTGAAGTGAACATGCAATATCAACAGGTAGTGCGCGACATCGCAGCGAAGGCGTTCACCAAAGAGAAGCTGCTCGCGGACCTCGACGCGATGGAGAAATCGCTCAAGGAACCGCTGGCGTTTGAGAAGAAGTCCAAGGAAGCACGCAAGGAGAAGACGGATAAGTTCGGCGCGTGGATCGTCGGCCTGTTCGATCCGCAGCCCGAAATACGCGGCTTCGTGGAACGCCGCGCCGCTGCGGTGGCGAAGCAAGTGGCCGCGATGAAGAAGAAGCCGTAGACGGCTGCGCCAGTGTGAAACTCGGATCAACTCGCTCGGCGCGCCATGATTGGGTTTCCCATAGGATGACGTGAATTCCTCACCCCCGCCCCCTCTCCCAGAAGGCAATGGGTGCCCATGAGCAACTTCCCACAGGAGGCCATCATGAACGCGAAACTCTGGTCGCTCGTCATCGTGCTCTCATTAGTGCCCGTTCCCAGCCGCGCCCAGGAGTCGGTGCGAAAACTGGACGGGCACGGCCAGTCCGGAGCCTTTCTCACGCCGGGGCAAATCGACCGCTGGATCTTCGACGGCGACAAGGGCGAGACCATCATTGCTCACATCGTCAGCAAGGAATTCGATCCACTGCTGGGACTGGCCAAGACGGCGGGGAAGGCCGACGAAACCGTCGTCGCGGATGTGGATGATGCCGGCACCGAGAGCCGCTTCATGATCCGGCTGCCCGAGAAGGGGCAATACAAGATCCGCGTCCGCGCCTTCAAGGACCAGGTGGGCGGAAACTATCGGCTCACGGTGCGGCGTTTTCAGGCCGTGCCGCTCGACGTGGGCAAACCCTTGATCGGCGCCTTCGACGACGAGGGCAAGAGCTACCATTACTTCAAGGGGGTCAAGGATCAAATCCTCATCCCGCAATTGAAGGGGACGGCGCGCGAGGCCTGGAGCATGCTCGACTTCAAGGGCCGCGAGCTAGCGAACTGGGCTGGCAGCGTGCTGATCGAGGAATCGGGCGAATGCTGCCTGGTCGCTTCCGGGCAGGTAGACTATCGCTACGACCTCCTGGTGCGCGCGGCCCGGCGCCAGGATTTGACCGTGGGCAAGGATTAGGCGGGCAGTCTGCCGCAGGGCGAGATGGACGTGCTGAGCTTCCAGGGCAAGCCGGGAGATTTCCGGCTCGTTGAGGTCGCCAAGAAGGGGGAAGTGTATGCGCGGTTGATCTATGCGCCTGAAGAAAAGAAGAGCGAGCCGCGGATCGGCAGGCGCGGGGATCGTGCCGAGATCGAATTCCTGCCGGTGGCCAGTCGCGGCGGCCGGCTACGATATGCAGCAATCCTGGGACGCACCGGTCGCTATCAACTGCAACTGCTGGCCGCGACGGCGGCGTCATACAACCTTAGCGCGCGCGATCCGAGCGTGCCGATCGCGCTGGGCAAGGAGATCGACAGCAACCTGCCGGTGGGCGGCGCCGCTTTCTATAGCTTTCAGGCTTCGCCCGGACAGCTCTTTCACGCCAACCTCGCCTCGCAGAAGTTTGTTCCGTTGCTGCGCCTCTACGATTCGCACGGCCGGCTGGTAAGCGCAAGCGGCACGGATGCGGACGAACTGGAAGGGCGCATCACGCACATGGTCGTCAACGAAGGAGTGTACCGCCTGCAAGTTTCCTCACTTGGCGATGGCGGCGGCGGCGACTACCGACAAACACTCAGCCAAACCAAGCTGCAAGAACTGCCGATCGGCGGCCGCGCCAAGGGCGCGCTTCAGCCCGGCGCCACGGATTTCTGGACATTCGTCGGCAAGCAAGGCCAAACGATTTTTCTGAACGTCCGTTCCGCCGCGTTCAAACCAGTGGTCAACCTGCGCAGCCCGGACGGCGTGCGTCTGGTCGCCGACAACCACGGCAACGCCGCCACCGGCAGCCTGTTCGCGCTCAGACTGCCGAAGTCGGGACGCTACACGGTTTGGATCTCGTCGGCGCGCGGGGCAGGAGATTATACGATGCGTTTGATCGACGGCGATTGAAGTGCGCAGGGCCCCGTCGACGTTTAGAATTGTTAGTGGAACGGAAATTGGTCCTAGGCAGAGTGGCAAGAAGCGAGGGAATTCCCAAGTTGATCGCCAAATGAGGATCTGAAAATCCACCCAGCCCGCTGTCACTTGCTGTTAACCGTGGAACTGGACGGCGGCTCGGCAAGGCCCGCGAGAATGGTCCTCAAATGTCATTTTCTTCGCCTGGAAGGGGCAATAATGCCCGAAATCAGTAGATTTTTTGGCATGGTCATCGCCATGTATTATAATGACCATGCCCCGCCGCATTTCCATGTCCGCTATGGCAAGCACAAAGCGGTCATCGGAATTAACCCGGTGAAATTGCTGCAGGGCAAACTCTCACCGAAAGCGAAGGCGCTCACGCTTAAATGGGCGGCACTTCATCAAGGCGAATTGATGGACGACTGGGAGTTGGCGCGGCAGCAGGCGCCTTTGAACAAGATCGATCCCCTGGAGTGAAGTCATGCTGCAGGATATTGTGGAAGCCGTTCCCCTGGCCAACTACTGCCTGCAACTGCGCTTCGAGGACGGGGCGACGGGAATTGTCGATGTCGCCAAGTGCGTGAGCTTCACCGGCGTGTTTGCACCATTGCGCGATCGCGCTCAGTTCGACGCAGTGGAAGTGAACGCCGAGTTGGGGACCGTCTGTTGGCCCTGCGGCGCTGATCTCGATCCGGATGTCTTGTATTCGCTCGTCACCCATTCGCCCGTACCCTCCTTGGGAGACTCATCGTCATAAATGTGCGGCATCGCAGGCATCATCGATCTTTCCGGCGCGCGTCCCATTCCGCCCGGCATCCTCACGCGCATGGCTGGCGCCATCACGCATCGCGGACCGGATGAGGACGGCTATCTCGAAGAGCCCGGCATCGGCTTGGCTAATCGCCGGCTCAGCATCGTCGGACTATTCGACGGCAAGCAGCCGATCTACAACGAAGATCGTTCCGTCGTCACTGTCTTCAATGGCGAGTTCTTCAACTATCCTGAGATGAAGGCTCAGCTCGAGGCCAGGGGGCACGTATTTCGTACCCACTGCGACACTGAACTCATTCCGCACCTGTGGGAAGATCATCAGGAAGGCATGTTCGAGCATCTCAAGGGGCAGTTTGCCATCGCTCTTTGGGATCGTAAACGCCACGTCGTGATCCTGGCGCGCGATCGCTTCGGCATCTGTCCGCTGTTTTTCTCGACTCAAGGGGAATGGCTCCTCTTCGGCTCCGAGATCAAGGCGCTGCTGGCGTCGGGGCTTGTGCGGGCGCAAGCAGACTTGCGCGGTATCGATCAAGCCTTCAACTTCTTCGCGATCCCCGGCCCCTCGACCTGCTTCGCCGGCGTCACCGCGCTGCAACCGGGCCAATATCTGCGCATTCAGCTTCCCGTCTCCGGGCAGCCGGCGAAGATCGAGAAAAAATACTACTGGCGCATCGATTTCCCCGATCAGGGCCAAGAGGACCATTCGACCGATCCCAGGAAGCTCGTCGATGAATTCGAGCGCGTCATGCTCGGCGCCGTCGAACGCCGGCTGCGCGCGGATGTGCCGGTCGTATCGTATCTGTCCGGCGGCATCGATTCGAGCCTCGTGGTCGCGATGGCCGCCAAGATCCGCGGCACGCCGATTCCGACTTTCACGATCCAGATCATGGACCCGAAGCTCGACGAGACGACGCAGGCGGCCGTCGTATCACGCCACATCGGCTCGACGCCGGTCGTCGTGCAGGTCGGCGACAACGAGGTGCTGCAAAGCTATCCCGAACTCATCCGCGCGGCCGAGGCGCCGGTCATCGATACGTCGTGCACGGCCTTGCTGCGTCTGGCGCGCTCTGTGCATCAACATGGCTACAAGGTCGCGCTGACGGGCGAAGGCTCCGATGAATGGCTCGCCGGTTACGCCTGGTTCAAGATCCATCGCCTGCTTGGCATGATGGACTGGATGCCCGGCATCAAGCCCAGCTACTGGCTGCGCCGCATGATCTTGTGGGGCATGGGCGCCCCGGCCGGCTCGGCGCAGGCGATGGATCGCGTCTATGAAACGGTGCGCAGTTACACGTCGTATCAGGACATCTACGCGATCATGGGCATGTCGCGTTTGCGCTTCTACAGCTCGGAGACGCTCGACAAGCTCAAGGACTATTCACCGTATCTGGAGCTGGAGCCGAACTTCGACCGCATCGAACGCTGGCATCCCATCAATCGTGCCGTCTTCTGGGCCGGGCGCGTGCATCTTCCGGGGCAGTTGCTTTCCTTGAAGGGGGATCGCGTCGCCATGAACTCGTCGGTCGAGACGCGCTATCCGTTTCTCGACGAGGAGGTCTTCAGCTTCCTCGCCCGTATTCATCCAAGCTGGAAGCTGCGCGGTTTTCGCGACAAGTACATCCTGCGCCTACTCGGCGAACGCTACTTGCCGAAGGAGGTCGCGTGGCGGCCCAAGGGAATGTTCCGTGCGCCGTTGGATAGCTTCTTCGATCATCAGGTTCCCGCGTTCGTCGAACAGCTCTTGAGCGATGAATCGCTGAAGAAGACTGGCTACTTCAACATCCAGGCCGTGCAGTTTTGGCGCGACAAGGTGCGCAACAAGCAGCTCAGTCGGCAACAAAAATCGTCGGTCGAGCTCGGCCTCGTCGCGGTCGTGACGACGCAGCTCTGGCATCACCTGTTCATCGACGGCAGTCTCGCGGATCTTTCGAATCATCTTCCCCAACGCGCGGCAGCGCTTTGAACGAGCCTCAAGATTACGTAGAATGGCTCAAGACATAACGCGGCAAGCCCATCGAGTGATTCGAATGTATGGCGAGCTGGAACAGTCTATCAGAAAGAAGAATCAAAACCGAAAACCAAGGAGCGACCCATGAGGAAGATCGGTGCAATGGCATTGGGGATGGCATTCATCGCGGGCATCAACTGCGTGTATGCCGGCGGCGAGACGATTGAGCTTGGCGGCCTGACTTCCAAGGCGCCGACGAACTGGAAGCGGCAAGACCCGAGCAACAAGCTGCGCATGTATCAGATGCAAATCCCCAAGGTTGAAGGCGACAAGGAAGGCGCGGAACTGGTCGTCTTCTTCTTCGGCGCCGGCGGCGGTGGGGGCACCGACGAGAACATCAAACGCTGGAAGGGTCAGTTCTTGCCCCCCGAAGGCAAGACGATCGACGAAGCGTCGAAGCTTGAAAAATACAAAGTTGGCAAAGGGGCCGACGTCGTAGCCCTCGACATATGGGGAACCTTCAAATACAAGAATCCACCGTTCTCGCCGACCGCGAAAGAAGAACGCAAGGAAGGCTTTCGCCGTTTCAATTTGATCTTCGACACGGACAAAGGCGCCTACTTCATCACGCTGACCGGGCCGGCCAAGACGATGGAGAAGAACAAAGCCGCGTTTGACGACTGGATCAAGGCGTTCAAATAAAATGGATGCTCTCGCTTGCGGTTTCACGTTCGCGCAGCCCCGGCAGGACGCTAGACCGCAAGCGGATTGGCCATGACTCCTTTCCCCATCGATTACATTCTGCCGCCGGAACTGATCGCGCAAGAGCCATGTGAGCCGCGCGATCACGCCCGGCTGCTCGTCGCGCGACGGGTGACTTCCACGCTGGAACATCGACGTTTCGACGACCTTCCTGATTTGCTGAACCCAGGCGACTTGCTCGTCCTCAATGACACGCGCGTCGTGGCCGCGCGCTTGCTCGGCAAACGCGCCCGCACCGGAGGCAAATGGGAAGGGCTCTTCCTACGGGAACTCTCCGACGGGTCCTGGGAGATGTTGTGCCAAACGCGCGGCACGCTGTGCGCAGGCGAAGTCATCGAAATCGAACCCGGGCCGCTCTTGCTTCAGTTGTTGAACAAGCTCCCCGGCGGCCGCTGGCAAGTGAAAGCACTGATATCGGGCACGCCTGTCGAGTTGCTGGACCGCTTCGGCCAAATCCCGTTGCCGCCCTACATTCGCAAGGGCAAGGCGCACGACACGGACCGGGAGCGATATCAAACAATCTACGCCCAGCAATCAGGCGCGGTCGCGGCCCCGACGGCGGGACTGCACTTCACCGAACGCCTCTTCGAGCGTTTGCAAGCGCGCGGCATCGGCTGGACCACGGTCACGCTGCACGTCGGCCTGGCGACGTTTCAGCCGATTCAGGCCGACGATTGCACGCGCCATCCCATGCACGCCGAAAGGGGATGCATCACCCAGCCGGCCGTCGACGCGATCAACGCCTGCAAGTCGCGCGGCCACCGCGTGGTCGCCGTCGGCACGACCTCGGTGCGCGTGTTGGAAAGCGTGGCCAACCATGGGCCATTGCAAGCATGGGCCGGCGAGACGGAACTCTACATCCATCCGCCGCACGAGTTCAAGATGGTCGATGCGTTAATTACGAATTTTCACCTGCCCAGGACGACGCTGCTGCTGCTTGCCGCCGCGTTTGCCGGCGTCGAGCTGCTCAAGCAAGTGTATGACGACGCCATCGCCGAGCATTATCGTTTCTACAGTTACGGAGACGCGATGTTGATCGTGTGAGACAATGGCCAATCGCATCCTAGACCTGGTCGTCTTGAACCATCGGCTCGACCCGCACGAGACGGAGCTGCGCGTGCATGTCAAGACCGAGCGTTTCACGCCCGCGACCGAGGTTCGCGGCCGATTGACCGGCCCGCGCTGTCTCTATTCATCGACGATCGAAATCGCCTATCCCCTGCGTGAAGTGAGCCGGGACGGTCACATCGAGATGCGCGCCGTCATCCCGGAGGCGAGCTGGTGGGAACCCGAGACGCCGTTTCTTTACGTGGGTCCCCTCGAACTCTGGCAGGATGGCGCCTTGTGCGAACGCATCGAGATTCGCCACGGCATTCGCTCGTTGCAATTGACTGCGCGAGGACTGGTGCTCAACGGCAAGCCGTTGACTTTGCGCGGCGAGATCCACTCACCCACATGGATCAAATCACATGCGCGCCAGCTGCGCAGTCGCGGGGCCAATGCCTGTTTCACCTGCCTGGCCGGCCCCAGCCTGGAGCCGTGGATTAGCGCGGATCGTCTCGGTTTTTTCGTCCTGGGCGCCGCTGGCGATCATGCCACGTTCCTCGCATGTCGCACCGAACTGACAAACCACCCCAGCCACTTTGGCTGGGTCTTCAACCGGGCTGGGCTCGCCGAAACACCGCCTCAGCAGGAAGGCGTCGCCATGTTCTATGGCGTCAATACTTCCGCCGGAAACCGGCCGGCCAACGCGGACTTCATCGTGTGCAATGAGAATGAACTCGCATGGCTCGACGATCCCCAGATGCCGAAGATCGTGATCGTGAAGTGCTTGCCAAATCCGCTGCCGGATCGGGCCGATGTGATTGGCTGGATCGGGTCGTCTACAGATTGATTTCCGCCAACGCATCCGCCAGCGTATCGATGTCTTCTGCGGTGTTGAACGGTCCCGGGCTGACGCGCACGGCGCCGTCAGGGAACGTGCCGATCGCGCGATGGATGTACGGAGCACAGTGCAAGCCCGGGCGAATGGCGATCTCGAACGCTTGATCGAGGATGCCGCCGATTTCCGCGGCCGGCAGTGCTTCACTGCGGAGGCTGAGCGTGCCGACGCGCTGGCTCATATCACGATGGCCGAAGACTTCGTAGCCGCCGATCTCGTCCAGACGTTTCCACAGGCGTTCGACCAATTCGACCTCGTGGGCGTGGATCTTTGCCAGTCCTCGCTCGGAAACGTACTTGATGCCGGCGGCCAAACCGGCTACACCGAGGACGTTGGGAGTACCGCCTTCAAGAAAGTAAGGGTAATCGCGCGGCTGCGTCTCGCTGGAGGAGTCGCCGCCGGTGCCGCCTTCACGCCAGGCGCCGACGATGGCGCCAGGGCCGACGTAGAGAGCGCCGGTTCCGGTCGGACCAAGCAGCGACTTGTGGCCGGGCAACGCGAGCAGGTCGATGCGCATTGTTTGAATGTCGATCGGAATCACGCCGGCAGTCTGGGCAGCATCGACGAGGAATAAGAGTTCATTCTTGCGAGCGATTTCACCGATCGCGCGGATGGGCTGCACGGTGCCGAGCACGTTGGAGCAGTGCGTCTGCGCGATCAGGCGTGTCTTCGGCGTGATCGCCTTTTGGATTGCGTCGGGATCGACGGTCCCGCCCTTGTCGGCGGTGATGCGCGTCAGCGTGATCTTGCCGGCGAGCTCCATCGCGCGCAGCGGCCGGCTGACGCTGTTGTGCTCGAGATCGGTGGTGATGACGTGATCGCCGTCTTTGAGGACGCCCTTGAACGCCATGTTAAGCGCGTCGGTGCAGTTGAGCGTGAAGATGAACCGCTCCGGTCCTTCGCCGTGGAAAAATTGGTTCAAGAGATGCCGACAATCGTCGAGCGCGCGCTCGGCAGCAAGGGCCATCTTGTGCCCGGCCCGTCCCGGATTGGCCAGATCGTGCCGTGCAAACGCATCCAGAGCCTGGTAAACCGCCTCGGGCTTCGGGAAGCTCGTCGCGGCGTTGTCGAGGTAGATCATGCTAGTTTGTTTCTCAATCCAATCAGTCACGGTGGCGATTATTGGAACCATCGCGCCTCTCGTCATTATTATGTCAGCTCCGCTGGAAAAAACGATGCCGATCTCCTACGTTAATTAGCGATCCCGATTCTGAAATCACTCCTTTCAACACGAATTGCGCATGTCCTCGACAAAAATCAATCTCGTCACCGGCGCCACTGGTCAGCTCGGCAGCCATATCGTCGAGCAATTACGCGGCGTGAGCGAAACGGTGCGCGTGCTCGTGCGGCCCGGGCGCGATCGCACGTTCTTGCAGCAGCAGGGCGTCGAAATCGTCGAAGGCGATCTGCGCGATCCGGCAGCCGTCGGTCGCGCGGTGAAAGACGCGGCCATCGTCTATCATTGTGCGGCCAAAGTCAGCGATTGGGGGCCGTGGCGCGAATTCGAGGAGGAAGCAATCGTCGGCACGCAGAACATCGTCGCCGCGTGTCAGCTTGCGAAGGTCTCGCGTTTGCTGCACATCAGTTCAATCTCGGTGTATGGGCATCCCTCACTCGTGGAAGGGCAGCGTATCAATGAGGAAACGCCGCTCGGGCAGGGCTTCTGGCTGTGGGACTACTACCCGCGCGCCAAGTTGCTGTCCGAGCAAATCGCGCGTGCATATTCGCAAACGACGGTCGTGCGGCCGAGTTGGCTGTATGGGCCTCGCGATCGCGTCACAATTCCGCGCGTCATCCCGGCTCTCTTGGGCAAGCGTGTGCCGATCATCGGGTCGGGTGAGAATTATCTCAATATTATCTACGCCGCGGATGTCGCGCGGGGGGCGATTCTGGCTGCCAATCATCCGCAGGCCGTTGGGCAAGCGTACAACGTGTGCAGCGAAGGCGAAGTCAAGCAGGTCGATCTGCTCAATGCGCTGACCGATGCGCTATCGTTGCCGCGCGTGACGAAGCATGTGCCTTACGGGTTGGCGATTCGCTGGGCGTTCGTGCTAGAGTGTTTCAAGCGGATGATCTTCAGCAAGAAGCCGCCGACGATCACACGGCGAGCGATCTACCTGATCGGTCGTTCGACGCGCTATTCGACCGAGAAGGCGCGGACGCAACTTGGCTGGAAGCCGCAGGTGAACATTCAGGAAGGCGTGCGGCGAACACTGGAATGGTTCGTGAGTTTGCCAGAGAATCGGCACATTGCGATCAAGGCGCCGGTGCTCGCCGTTTAGCCCCGCGTCATGAACACGGGTGAGCGTACGCCGGCGTCTACGACGCCGGGCTAATCGCAATACCGTTCGTTTAAGTTACAACCACTGTCTCGGCAAAGGTTTTCTTTAAGGGCGGTTGACGACGATGCTCTGGACGTTTCTTGGCGAACTTCGACATCTTGCGTTTGACCACGCGCGGGTTCACCCGATTGC
>SYHD01000209.1 GCA_005799265.1 Planctomycetia bacterium
GGAACCGTCCGGATCGCTACGAACCACGAGCGCGAAAACGACGACCCAAAGCGTACGGCCTTTTGACAGAACCGCGCCCGGTCGCCCGAAAACGTTGCGGCAAAAAGTGTAACGGTTAACTACGTGCCATTCGGCTCTGACTGTTTCCTGCGTGCCAACGCCAGCGCGCCGTGCACGACGACTTCCTCGCCGAGCGCGGCCGGCACGATGTCGTAGCAATCGGCGAAGGGGCCAAACACACGTGCGGCGACCAGATGGCGCAGCGGCTCAAACAATATCTCTTCACCCATTAGCGACACGCCTCCGCCGATTATAAAGCGACGCGGGCACAGCAAACTAATTGCATGGCAGATGCACTCGGCGAGCCGGTCTATCGCGATGCCGATAACAACGCGCGCGTGTTCATCGTTGCGTTCGGCTTGCCTTGCGATTTGGGCTGCTGAAGGAGAAGGTCGGAGTCCCGTGCGTTGGGCGTACATCTCTTGAATTCCCCAGCCAGATGCGAAATTCTCAAGCGGCAGCCGTGCCAAGTCTGACCCGTGTACGCGCAAATGCCCGATCTCCGCCGCCCCACGACCGCATCCTCTGTAGATTTCGCCGTTGATGATCAAACCGCCGCCGATGCCGGAGCCGATCGTGATGTAGAAGATGGGAGTCAGCCCCTTGCCGGCGCCGAAGAGTGCCTCGGCCAAGCCGGCGACGTCGGCGTCGTTGCCGAGAACAGCGGGGAGACCGACGAGTTCGCCGATCCAGTCGGCAAGCGGGAATCCGTCCCAACCCTGGATTTGATGCGACTTGATGACGGTGCGTGTGGCATCATCGACCGGCCCGCCGAAGCCGATGCCGACGCCCTGCAAATCCTCCCGTCTTCGTTTAGCGCTCGCAAGCAACTCCGGAATCGCTTGCGTGATCTGCCGGCGAATCCCGTCCGCGCCGTCGGCGGTAACGACGGTCCCGCGCCAGAGCGCGGCGACGGTGCCATTGCCGTCGCCAATGCCGAGCTGCAGTTTGGTGCCGCCGATTTCGATGCCGAGATACATGTGGTGATCTTACACATCCAGTGAGAGCCGGAGTGCCGAATATTCAATTGCCAGCCAGCTCACGATCGTGTAGACTCTCATCCATACCTTCAGGGGGGGATCTCGCCATGCTCCAAATCGAATCCGGCTCCGCCAAGAAAAACTGCCAGGGCCTGACGCGCCGCACCGCCCTCAAAGCGGGCTTCTGCGGTCTGCTCGGCCTTTCCCTAAGCGACATGCTCAAGCTGCGCGCACGGGCGACGGATGGGTCGCGCAACAAATCGGTCATACTCATGTGGCTCGACGGCGGGCCCAGCCACATGGAAACATACGATCCGAAGCCCGAAGCACCGACCGAATATCGCGGGCCGTACGGCGTCATCAACACCAACGTGCCCGGCATCCGTATCGCCGACATTTTGCCTCGCCATGCCCGCCATGCCGACAAGATGGTCTTCCTGCGTTCGATGCACCACGATAACGGCGACCACTTCGCCGGCGCCCACTGGATGCTTACGGGGCGATTCGGCTCCAACGCAAACAACTTGCCGCAAATGTACCCATCGTTCGGCTCCTACATCGCACGCTGCGTCGGGCCGAACATGCCGGGGTTGCCTGCGTATGTCGGGCTGCCGTCGGCTCAGAGCGTTTACCTATTCCCCGGCTACATGGGCTCGGCATATCTCGGCGCTCAGTACAATCCGTTCGATGTCGATCAGCAGAATCGCTACCTCGCTGCCAACGGCTCCGGCAGCAGTATCGGCTCGCCACGCCGTTTATTTAGCGCGCTTAGCGGCACGCAACCTGGAACGATGGACCAACGCATGAGCTTGATGCGCTCGCTCGACACGATGCGGCGCGATCTCGATCGCTCCGGCACAATGGACGCGATGGACCGCTATCAGCAGCAAGCCGTCGAACTCATCACAAGCCCGCGTGCCCGCGACGCCTTCGACATCGACCGCGAAGATCCCCGCCTTTCCGACCGCTATGGCCTCGGACCGTGGGGCCGTTACACGTTGATGGCGCGCCGGCTCGTCGAGGCGGGAGTCACTTTCGTCACCGTTGATATGCCGCACTGGGACGATCACTCCAACATCAAGGACGGCCACGGCTACAAACTGCCGCACGTCGATCGTGCGGTCGGCGCATTATTAGAGGACCTCGAAGGGCGCGGCATGCTCAACGACGTGTTGCTGATCGTCATGGGCGAGTTCGGCCGCACGCCGCGCATCAACACGGGGCAGCCAGGCATCCCGATTCCAGGCCGCGACCATTGGGGCAACGCGTTCTCGGTGATGCTGGCGGGCGGCGGTCTGCGCACGGGGCAGGTCATCGGCGCGACCAACGCACGCGGCGAGCATCCCGTCAGCCGGGCGTTGCGGCCGCACGATCTGTTGCACACGGTCTACCGTTGGCTCGGCATCGACGTGACGCAGACGTTCCGCGATCACTCCGGTCGGCCGCACGCAATCCTCGATCAAGGGGCGCCGATTAACGAGGTTCTTTGACCCATATTGGAGATCACTAACCAGGGTAGGAGTGAATCGATGGTAGCAGTCCGCCCTGAAGTCCGGTTCTTCATTCCGTGCTGGAAGGAACCGACGCTTTCGGGAAACGGTCCCAGCGCTCATGAAATCCTCTACGCAATCCGTTCGGCAGTTGGACATCGCTACCCACTTTGGCAACGCCCCTTCTTTATCCTCGCATTGATTTCTAACACACACGGCGCGTGTCAGTTTCATATCGAATTGCGACTTGAGGAACTGGGTCAAGAATCCGTCATACAGAAGACTGCGCTGTTGACCATCCATTTGGGCAATGACCCCTTGCGTGTCCAACCAGTTTCGATCATGATGAAAGCAGCAGAACTTCCCAGGCCAGGCGTTTACCAGCTATGCTTCGTTTGGGAGGGCGCGACGTTGGCGAGTTCGACGATTCATGCAAGGTGACCTAATGAACAACGATGACCGCAACGACGAACCCTTCGACGCTGTGTGCTCGCCATTGATTCGGATCGAGGCTACCCTGCATTCCGTGTGCGGGCCTGTGCCAGCGAATGGCACGAGTCACGGCCAATCCGAACCGTGTGACGTTGCGCAGCTAGCAAACATCCCGGCGCCGCTCAACCCCACTGATGACCGAGAATAGGGACGGCTCGTCAGATGCTCGTCCACTTCCACGGCACCAGCGCCGGCACCTCGCTACGATATTTTTCGTACTCCGTGCCAAATTCACGCACCAGATCGCGCTCCTCCAGCCGAATCGCAATCAGAATGTAGAGTGTCATTCCGACGTTCATCAGAAATAGCTCCGGCGGCATGATCGGTTGCGCCCAGATCGCGATCAAGACCGCCAGCATCAACGGATGTCGCACGAAGCGATACGGCCCATTCGTTCGTAACGGTTCACGATTCGACGAGACGCCCAGACCGAAGAACGTTACCGGAACGAAGAAGACGACGAAGCCGCCAGCGCCGGCAATGGCGAGAATACTGATCGATTCGATCCAGATTGGTCCATTCCATAGCGGGTTGCCCGGCAAGGGCTGCCAGCCGACCGTCAGCGCTGCAAGCGCGATGCCGGACGCCGCGACGTAGAGCGGGCGCTCAATCGTCGCCGGAAGCCAGCGTTGGCACCAGGTCTTAAACCATTGGCGGGCCATGCCGCTATGTTGTAGCGCAAACTGCGCCAGCAAACCGGCATTGCTGAGCCAGGGCAATGCGCCGTCCGCCGGTTCACCGCGCGGCAACATGCCGGTCCCGGTTCCGACGATATACCCGTAGAAAATCAGCACGCTGACGACGCCGAGGGCCAAAGCGATCAAGCCCAGCACGCTTGTCAGCATGGGTGTTTTCCTTCGCGCGGTCGTTGCGTAAGATGTTTTTGCGTGGCAGGCGATTCCATTCGTGTAATCTTATTCAACCACACGATTGGAATCGTGTGCCACGCAATACAGAAAGGCACTCGCATGGCCACCAAGGGTGAAATGTTCGCAGGCTTGACGGTCGCGCTCGTCACGCCGTTCAAGAATCAGCAGATCGATTTCGACGCCCTCAAGAAGCTCGTCGATTGGCACGTTTCAGAAGGGACCGATTGCCTCGCCCCGTGCGGCACCACCGGCGAATCGCCGACGCTCGATCACGATGAGCACGAAAAAGTCGTCGCAGCCGTCTGTGAGCACGCGCGCGGCCGGATCAAGGTGATGGCAGGAACGGGCTCGAACAGCACGCGTGAAGCGATCCGCTTGACGAAGGCCGCGAAGAAGGCCGGCGCCGACGGCGCGCTGATGGTCGGCCCGTACTACAACAAGCCGACGCAGGACGGCTACTTCAAGCACTTCGCCGCCGTCGCCGACGCCTGCGATTTGCCGATCGTGCTCTACAACATCCCCGGCCGCACCGGCTCGAACATGCTGCCCGAGACGATCGCCAAGCTCGCGAAGCTGCCGCCCGTTGTCGCGGTGAAAGAAGCGACCGGCTCAATGGATCAGGCGTCGTCGATAGCGGCGCTGTGCGACATCACGCTCCTCTCCGGCGACGACAGCCTGACGTTGCCGCTGATGAGCATCGGCGGCCGCGGCGTCGTTTCGGTGGTCGGCAACATCGTGCCGCGCGACATGAAGGCGATGCTGACCGCCTGGGAAGCAGGCAAGCTCGCCGACGCCATCAAGTGGCACTACAAGCTCTTCTCTCTATGCCGCGACATGCTCGGCATCGCCACGAATCCGATCCCGATCAAGACCGCGATGAAGATGCTCGGCCGCGACACGGGCGAATTGCGCCTGCCGATGTGCCCGATGGAAGCGGCTTTGGATGCGAAGCTGAAGCAAACGTTGACGGCGTATGGGTTGCTGTGAGTCAGTATGGGGAAGAACACAGAATCCATCAGGCGTCCAACGCTCTGTTGAAGGTCTTCAGTGAGAGAAGGAGATGCTGTGGATCGTCCTCCAACGCGATGAAGCCATATTTGCGGTAGAAGGCAGCGGCCTCATCGTCAATCGCCCAGACGTCGACGCCAAAGATGCCAATTCTCTCCGAGGATTCGTGCGCCAATTTGAGCGCGTGCAACAAGAGAGTTTCGCCCAAGCGTCGACCGCGACAGTTGGTGTCCACAGCAAGTCGACCGAGGTGAATGGTGGGAATCGGATAATTCGGCAGCTTTTTACGCAACGGTTGGGGCAAGACCGACGCATCCAGCGAACCCGTCGCCAGCGTGTAATAGCCAGCGACTATTGTCGATCCGGCTTCGGTTGCGACATACGTTCGCGCCAACCGGCGTTTCTCGTACTGGCTGACGTGAGCGAGCAAGAACAAGTCGAGTGGCGCCTTGCCGCACGAGAATCCGGCCCGCTCATGGGCTTTGCTCAATGGTGAGATGATCCACTCAGCCATAGTTCTTCTTGAATCGCTTGGCCGCTCGGCGCAGAGCCGCGTTCGGCTTCGGCGGGTTTTCGATCATGTCGAGCACCTTCAGCGCATCGCGCTCGGAAAGCTTTATCGGCATCTCGTCTTCAGGGAATTGCAGCTCGTCCTCCGGAATCACGCGCGCTTTGCGAATGCGGTATTCCGTGGCGCTGACGGCTTCGACAATCACGGTGGCGTTGGCGAAACCCGGCAAGGTGATCCGGCCTTTGCTGTCGGCGGTGCGAATGGCGGTTGTCATGGTTGGCTCCTCTCTTTTTCCATAGTAGCCGAAGTGGGAATCGGATCAAGTGGGAAAACAGCTCGCCGCTCATTTGGCCAGAAGAAATTCGCTCAACATCTCCACATTCCGACTGAACACCTCGCTGCCAATGTACTCGCGTCCGGCTTTGAATGGCGGCTGCCCCACCATCGGACTGCCATCGTGCGTGCTGATCCAACGGCTTTCGGCGTCGAGACTGCGGATAAACTCACGCACTTTCGGCTCCAGCGATTTGGCCGACGGCGGTGGCGGAATCGCCGGCTTCTTGATCGCCGCTTCGATGGCATCGAGGCGCGACGCAATCTTCCAGCCGTAGTGATTGGGCAAGCTCGTGTCGTCGTAGGTCAGCGTGTAGTCCTTGCCGGTGCGTTTCATGTAGAGCGGGCGATTGGTCTTGAGTTCGTAGTAGCGCGCCAGTTTGCCGTCCGGTAGAAGCGATTTGCGGTAATATTCCAGGGCGGGTGGGATCGGCTTGAGATAGCGGTCATCGCCGGTGATCTGGGCGATCGCGATAAGAGCCTCCATCACATCCTGCGCTTCACCGCCGGTGATGGCGGCCGGCTCGAATTTGCGTGCCCAGATCGGCTTCATTTCGTAGTTGTATTGCTGCGCCCAACCAGGCTGTGGGCTCGGAAGCTGCGCCAGGATCAGGAAATCGCCGAGCTTGGCGAGCGCTGCCTTGTACCTGTCATCCTTGTAGATGCGCTGGGCATCTCGCAGCATAGCGGTGACGGTGCCGGCGACGTTGTCGTTCAGCGTGTACATGTCCCAATAGTTCTTGATCTTCTTCTCCGTGCGCCAATCGTAATCCGGAAAGCTCGCCTTGAGAATCGGCTGCGGCGCCGATGGGCCGATCCACACTTGCGGAAAGGCGCCATTGGGAAACTGCGCCTTCAAGAGCGCGGCCAGGCCGATTTCGACGGCTTCGTGAATCTCCTTGTTCTTGAAGCTGAGGGCCTGATCGGTCCGCATGAGAAGCTGCAGCGCGGCCTGCGAGATGCCGTCGTCGAACGTGGAATAGTTGCGTCCCGCGCCTTTGCCGTTGCGATACTTGGCGACCTTGCCCCTTGGATTGAAATCGATGCTATTGGTCCAGCCGCCTGATTCGAGTTGCCCGTAGACAATTGCAAGCGCGGCGTCCCGGGCGGCGTCGAGATAGAAGCGATCGCCGGTCGCCTCGAACGCACGGAGATACGCCATGCCGACGGTCGGCGTCCCCGGCGGCTGCACCCAGATCTGGTCCCTGGTCGCTTCGCCTTCGCCCCAGCGCTGCTGCAAATCGAGCGCGTAGTAGTAGACATAGCCGCCGTGCGTCGCGACCTTGGTGCGATAGTAAGTCGCGGCCCGCTTCATGGCTTCGGCGGCGTCTTTGCGCAACTGCTCGTCGGCATGAACGCTACTGGAGGCGAGAGCAAGCATGGAGATTGTGATGAGAACATGAAAGCGGAAGCACATGGTCATTACCTC
The DNA here is from genome assembly GCA_005799265.1 of Planctomycetia bacterium. Taxonomy (GTDB): domain Bacteria; phylum Planctomycetota; class Planctomycetia; order Gemmatales; family Gemmataceae; genus SIAQ01. The sequence goes on from SYHD01000209.1 coordinate 7,173, forward strand.
GGGATTACGCCTGGTGTCGGCGGTTATTCTATGTCTCGTCTGGATTGCCGACGAACCGCGGGATGCTCTTGACAATCACGGCGACTTCGTGTCCCCTATCAATACAGTTGTTCGTGTCCCCTATCAATACAGTTGACAGATAGGACCGTAATGTGACCTCGGAGCCAGCACATGAAAAGCCTTTCACTCCTCTCGAAAATCGTTGTCCTCACCGCCATCACAGGGTCCGCGTCCGCCGACTGGCTGCAATTTCGCGGCCCCGACGGCTTCGGCATCGCCCCCGACAAGAACACGCCCGTTACCTGGAGCGCCGACACGAACATCGCCTGGAAGACCGAGATGCCCGGCTTCGGCGCTTCCAGCCCGATCATCGTCGGCAAGCGCGTCTTCGTCACTTGCTACTCCGGCTACGGGCTCGACAAGGAAGACCCAGGCGAACAGAAGAACCTCAAACGTCACCTCGTTTGCGTCGATCGCCAATCGGGCAAGATAGTCTGGCAGCGCGAATTCGCCGCCGCGCCGCCGGAACCGGAGTATCGCTCCTACATCACGCTGCACGGCTACGCTTCCAGCACGGCGATCTCCGACGGCAAGAGCGTCTTCGCCTTCTTCGGCAAGTCGGGAGTTTACGCTTTCGATCTCGACGGCAAGCAACTCTGGCACGCGGACGTGGGGGACGGCACGTACTACTGGGGCGTCGGTCCGTCGCCGATCCTGCACAAAGACACGCTCATCGTCAACGCCAGCACCGAGAGCGGCGCCATCATCGCGCTCAACAAGAGCACCGGCAAGGAAGCCTGGAAGACCAAGGGCATCTCCGAATCGTGGAGCACGCCCGCGCTCGTCAAGCCGCTGAATGGACCGCCGGAACTCGTCGTCAGCGGCTCGCACAAGATCCTCGGCTACGATCCCGACACTGGCAAGGAGCTGTGGCACGCGAACTCTTTCAACTGGTACGTTTGCCCAAGCGTGACCGCGCACGACGGCGTCGTCTATACTTTGCAAAACAGCACCGCAGTCGCAGTCCGAGCGGGAGGCCGCGGCGATGTCACCAAGACGCACACCGTCTGGCAGAAGACCTTCGGCGCCACGGTCACGTCGATGGTCGTCCACGACGGCCACGTCTACTGGGCGAACAGCGGCCGGGCGTATTGCCTGAAGGCGTCGGACGGCACCGAGGCGTACCGCGAAATGCTCAACGCCGGCGGCGATTTCTATGCGGCGCCAGTGCTGGCCGACGGCAAGATCTATTACGTGAGCCGCAGTAACGGCGCGTACGTGATCGAAGCGAGCCCGAAATTCAAGCAGCTCGCGCACAACAATCTGAAATCCGACGAGAGCGTCTTCAACGCGACACCCGCGGTGAGCAACTCGCAGCTGTTGTTGCGTTCGGATCGGTTCCTCTACTGCATCGGCAAATAGGAAGGATGAAGGATGAAGGATGAAGGATGAAGGATGAAGGATGAAGGATGAAGGATGAAGGATGAAGGATGAAAAATCCAGCTCAACATGCTTCATGCTTCATCCTTCATTTTGCACTGGCAATCATGCCCGCCTTGAGGATACCATAGACATAGCGGCTTCCCGTTCATCTCTTGGGAACCTCGGTATGGACACGAACATCGCAACCGGCACGCCGCCCCAAGGGATCGTAACGTCGCAGGGTTCCCACCAGCCAGAGGCCAAGCTAGGATTGTTCGACGCCGTCAGCATCATCGTCGGCATCATCATCGGCGTGGGGATATTCGAGACGCCGCCCAAGATTTTCGAGCAAGTTTCGCATCCGGGTCTGGCGCTGCTTGTTTGGGTGCTGGGCGGCGCGTTGGCGCTAGTGGGCGCGCTCTGTTTCGCGGAATTGGCGAGTGCCTACCCGCGCTCGGGTGGCGAGTACGTCTATCTGACGCGCGCCTTCGGGCCATTGACCGGCTTCCTTTTCGCCTGGTCACAGCTGACGGTGACTCGCTCCGGCAGCGTCGCGGCGTTGGCGTACATCTTCGGCTCACGCGCCGCCCGGCTCTTCGATTACGACAGCAATTCCGTCTTCTTCCTCGCGGGACTGGCGCTCGGCCTTCTCACCTTGATCAACATCCTCGGCGTGCGCATGGGAACTCGTACGCAGAACGTCCTCACGGTGGCAAAAGTGCTCGGCCTGGGCGGGCTGATCGTGGTCGGCCTCGGTTGGGGACGCTCGGAGATCGCCGCTCCCGTCGAACCTGCGACGCGCGAGAGCGGCTGGTTTGCGGGCGCCATGATTCTCATCCTCTGGACTTATTCGGGCTGGCATGAGGCGGCGTATATCGTCGCCGAGGCCAAGAATCGCACACGTAATATTCCGCTCGCCCTCATCCTTGGCACCGCCATCGTCACGATCATCTATCTCCTGGTCAATCTCGCCTATCTCGTCGGTCTGAATTTCGACGACGCCAAGACAAGCATCGCAGCGGAGCGTTTGATCTCCCTGGCCTGGCCGGGATATGGGGCGCGCGTCATGGATGTCTTCATCATGATCTCCGCGCTCGGCGCCATGAACGGCATGATCTTCACGACGGCCCGCATCTACACTGAGTTTGGCCGCGACCACCGCATCTTCAAGGTCTTGAGCCACTGGAGCAAGCGAATGCACACGCCGGTCCGCGCGTTGAGCGTTCAGGGCTTGATCTGCCTGGTGTTCATCGCCGGCGTGTGGCTCATGGAAGGCGCCATGGATGCATTCGAGGCGGCCGTCACCCTGACCGCCGCGGTGTTCTGGATGTTCTTCTGCCTGACCGGGATCGCGCTCTTGGTGCTGCGTGCGAAAGATCCCGACACGCCGCGGCCGTTTCGCGTGCCCGGTTATCCGATCGTGCCGCTCATCTTCTGCGCCTGGTGCGCTTACATGGTGGTCGGCACCGTGCTGTACGAACCGAGCAAATCGCTCATCGGCCTGGCGATCCTGTGCGCGGGGCTGCCGTTCTACTTCTTGCCGCAGAAGCTGAGGCGGACGCAACGCGTCGACGATCTACAGCCTGTCGGCAAATGACCTGGTATGATAACCATTGGCCAACTCCAAGGTTTCAATGCGAGCGGATGTCATGTCACAACTTGCCAGCGATTGGTTGAATCTCTTGGTCGTTCTCCCTCCGGCCGATCGGGCGGAGATTGCCCAACGGCTAATCGAGTCCTTGGATGAAGCGGCCAATCCTGAATGGGAAAAAGCCTGGCAGGTCGAGTTGCAAAATCGCGCTGAGCGCATGAAAAATGGCGCTATTCAAGGGATTCCATTTGATGAGGTAATGGCGACACTGCGGAAGAAATACTCATGAAGCGGATTCTCACGGACCCCGAAGCCGCGACGGAGCTCCGCGCCGCCGCGGAATGGTATGAGCAGCAACGCGCAGGACTGGGCGCTGAGTTTCTCGCAAGCATCGACGAAGCCATTGCAACTATCCAGCGATGTCCCACAGTGTTTCCCTTTTTCAAAGACACCTCGATCCGCAAATATCCGCTGCAGCGTTTCCCCTACCTGGTTTTCTATGAGGAAGTCGAAAGCAATATCTGGATCTATGCGTTTGCCCATATGAAGCGCAGGCCCGGGTATTGGCTGGACCGCGTGCAAGGCGACAAGCCGAGCGAGTGAATGATCTGCTGCGTCGGCACTCGACCACAGTCGAGCTTGTCCTTTACTGTACCCCGTCGACTGCCGCTTGCAACTTCTGCAAGTTCTCCGGGAATCGCCGCAGAATCAACTGCATATGCTGATACGCCGAGCCGCCAGTGGTGGGCCATTGCGTGAGCCATTGGTCGAGCGGGTTAGAGATGTGCTGCGCGACGAGCGCCTCCTGCCGAGTGCGAGTCTGCTCACGCTGAAAATCGACGTACTGCTTGCCGAAAAAATCGACCAGCATTTGGACCACCGACGTGGAGAGCGGAATCAATATCAGCGGAACCGCGATCCATCCTGTTCCGAGAAATGCCGCGGCCCCGACGATGCCGGCGATTTCGAATGCGAACTTGGTGCCGCGGAAGGCGTTCAGAGCGACGGGGTTCTTTTCCAGGTCTTCGTAGATCGCCCGGGCGGTGCGCTCCACTTCGTCTCCCAGGCCGATTTGGAAGCCACGGAATGAGTCGTTGAATTGCTCCTTGATCGCATCGATCAATCCCGAGTTGAATCCTTGGTTGACGTGTTGCCAGAGCAGATGATGCGGCCCCCTGCGCGCCGCTTCCTTGCGCAGATGATCGATCCAGCCCGACAGCGCGCTGTCGAGGATCTGTCGCTCCGGCATCGTCGCCATATCGGGCCGTGCCAGCACCGACAGCACGAACTTCTTCGACAAGGTATATGGCAAACGCAGCACATCCAGCGTCTTGGAGGCAAATCGGCCCACGCCCGGCAATTCCAGCAACTCAAGCAGACGCACGAGCGCTTCGTCGAAGCGGCGGAATTTTTCGGTCGCCAGATATTCTCTGCGATAGCGGGCGTCGAATTCGACGTGTGATTCCTTGACGAGATGCCCCCAGCCTTGGAGAGCGATCAGGTCGTCGCGGGCTACGCTGACGAGGTGATCCTTGTGCGACGTCAGATACGCCGTTGCCGAGCGCACGGTGCGCTGGCGGGCCGCCTTGACGGGCTCGCCGAGCACGAAGATCTGATTGACGATCGGTACGCGATGCACCGGCGCATTGCGACTCGGATCGACGAGTTCGGCGTACGTCAGTTGCGGCACGGTGAGTGTGGCAACCGCGGCGGCAGGCATCTTGTCCAGCACCTCGCGCTGAAAATGCGCGACGAAGGCAGGAGCGTCGGCTTCCTTCATCTTCATCAAACAAACGACGACCATCTTGCCCGAACGCAAAAGCAGCCGCAGGAATTCCGTCGGCACTTCGTCGTTGTAGCGCTCGTCCGACGCAACGTAGACGATCACGTCCGCAAGTGCCGCCACCTCCAGCAAGCGCGGCACGTAGCCCGTTGCGGCCCAGGTCGTCATATCGGGGCAGTCCCACACGAGGTATTTGTCAAGGACGCCGAACTGACCCGCCTCATGGTTGACGCGCCGCACTTGATAGACATCGGAATCAAGACTTGACGGTTGGACCGTATCGAGCCGACGCAAGGAGCCGAGGAAACCGAGGCCGGACGGAAGATTGATCGCCGCAGTCGCAGGGGCGTAGGCTACGGGATGCCGCGTGAAGCCAGCCTGCGGGTTGGACTCGGCCAGGACGGCGCCGCACAGCATGTTCGCGATTGTACTCTTGCCGGCGCCGGCGCCGCCGGCCACGGCGACGTGCAACGGCTGGGACGATTGCCCTTCCAGATACGGCGCGATGACGTTACGCACCAGCGCCGCCGCATAACGCAGCTCGGCAGCCTGGGCCACGTGCTGGGGCTGTTTGCGCGCGTGTTCTTCGAGCCAGGCGAGATCCTCGGCGATCGCTTTGGTCAGAGTGCGGACGACGGGTTGGTCCATGGTTGAAATCGTTTCCCATAGTTCCACTTCGATTAGCGCTCGCGTTGAAGCGCCGGATCGCCGGCGCTTCACTGGGATCGCTATACGAACAGGAACCTACCGATCCAATCGAAACGCCTCCAACGGCATCGACAGCGGTTGTCCCATGATGCGTTCCTTCAGCACCAGCGCCGTGCCGGGCGAGAGCTGAATGCCCGCGCGAAAGTGCCCGGCGGCAACGTACAGATTTTCGATGTCAGCAACATTACCTATGAACGGCAACCCGTCCGGACTCCCCGGCCGCAGCCCCGCCCAGGTCTGTTCCAACATCGCGTTCGCCAACTCGGGAACCAGGCGGACGCCGAGGTCGAGCAGGCCGCCGATTCCTGCTGCCGTCGTGATCTTCTCGAAGCCCGCGTGTTCCTCGGTCGAGCCGATCAGAACCCGTCCGTCGAGACGCGGCACCAGATAGCGTGAACCCCACAGGAGGATACGGCTGAACACGACGCGCCCCGGATTCAAGAGCGCGATTTGGCCGCGCACCGGCTTGATGCCAAGGTGGCAGCCAAGCGGCGCGAGCAGGCGATCCGTCCACGCTCCGGCCGCGACGACGACGGCGTCCCCAGTCAGTACTTCGTTGGCCGTCCGCACGCCTTTGACGCGATTTTTTTCAAGCAACAATTCGGCTACAACGGTGTCTTCACGTATCGATACGCCGACCTCTGCACAGGCCACGCGCAGAGCGCGCATATGGCGTGGATTGCGAAGCTGGGCCATGGTCGGCACGTGAATCGCCTCGCCAAGGTGGGGAGCGAGCGCGGGTTCGAGATCATGGAGTTCCTTATCCGAGAGAAAATTCGTCGTGATGCCGAGGCCATACCATTCCTCGGGATCGGCCTGGCCGGCCTGGCCGATGAATTCCAGCCCGCCGCAGCGTGTGAAGCCGTTGTCGATGCCGGTGCGTTCTTGCAAATCGTGAGAAAGCTCAGGAAAAAGCTGACCGCTAAGCGCACGCAGGCGATCGAATGGATCGAGGGCCAATGCAAGATCGCTCGGCGGAAGAATGCCGGCGCCGGCCCAAGACGCCTCCATGCCGGGCTGGCCTTGCTCGCAGAGAAGAACGTGAACGCCTTCCCTGGCGAGAAAGTACGCCGTCGTCATGCCGATGACGCCGCCGCCCACAATGATGACATCGCCGGTCCGCTTCATGCGGTTGTTATATTCACCGATCTCCGTTTAGCGTTCGCAGAATCCTGTCCGAATGAGAATCCCAAGGTTGACCGCATGCGTATGATGTAAGAAACCGCCTCACGAGGGATCGATATGCCCGGCTTAAAACTGCTCACCAAACACGATGCCCGGACTTGCCTGAAATTCGCCTGGCGAGCGGCCCAGGACCTCGGCTACGCGTTGACGCCGCTCGACGATTCCTCCAAGGGCTTCACGGCGACGAGGGGCAATGTCATCGTCGGCCTGCTGACGGGGCCACTTGCGCCCTATTGCCATTTTCAGATTTCGGTCGAATCGTATTCCGATCGGAATGAGTTGGTGCTCGAGATGAACACACCCTGGTTCAGCAGCGGCGCGATCGGCGTCAGCCGGGTGCGCGGCCGTGCGGACAAATTGCTGAACGCCATCGCCTCGGCCATCGAGGGCGACGGTGGCACGATCCTGGAGAAACGCGCGTTCTAGCCGCATTTCGTCTAGCGTTCGCAGCGAAGCTGCCCGTCGGGAAATTCTCATACCGTCAACATGCGATTGCGCGACGCGATTTCCCATTGATCGACGACCTTGCCATCCTCGACCACATACGCGAACTGATGCAGCGCACATGTCGGACACACGTGCGCCGGCATCGCGTAGGCCACATCACCCGGCTGAAATCGCTCGGCGTCCGGCGTTTCGATGACGAGGTGCTCCTCATTGTGTAGAACTGCGACGGCGTCGGGCATGTCGAGCATTGTGCAGCGTTTGCCCGCAGGGGGATCGGACGCCACCGCCTTGTAGCCGAGATCGAATGTCACGCGATTGGCGGCTGGCCGACTGATAACACGAGTCAACAGCAAGGCGGCTGGCGTGAACTCGTTCAGATCCTGGAACCATTGGCCATAATTAAAATCGTTCAAGACGCACGTCCCTGGCGAGCACTCCCCGCCGGCGATTTCCATGGTCGCGAATACCGGGAACGTCGGAGTTCCACCGACTACCATTCGCAACACCGGCAGCCCTGCCTTCACGAACGTCGTGCGCATGGCGAGCACCGGCTCAAGCAGTTTCTCGACCGCAGCCTTGCGCTCTTCCAGCGGGTGCTGATGATTATGCCCGTCATAGACGTGAAAGCCTCCAGGACGCAAGCCGGGCAGTCGGTCGAGCATCTCGTAGAGTTCACGTGCCTTGGGGCCAACGGAGACACCCGTGCGATTTTGGCCTACGTTGATATCCAGCAGCACATCGACGGCAACGTGCGCCTTGCCTAGAGCATTCGACAACTGCTGAATACCCGTTGCGCTGTCGGCAATGACGGAGATGCGGCTCAGCGGATATTTCTTGACGAGGTTCGCAAACCGTTCGCAATTGGGGCCGACCATCGGATACGACAGCATGATGTCCGCGACGTGGCACTGGGCCAGCATCTCGGCTTCGGCAATGGTGGCGCACTTCTGCTTGGTGATGCCGGCCTCGCGTTCCATCTGCACGATTTGCCGTGTCTTGTGCGTCTTGACGTGCGGCCGCAAGCGCGCGGGGCTGCCGACGCGTTCGACCATCGCCTTGATGTTGCGAGCAATGAGCGATTTGTAGAAGAGCAGGCTGGGGCTGTTGACCTGCGACGGGTCTTTCAGGACATATTCAGGGTTCATACGTTTCTCCGCATTTCGTATAGCGATGGCGCGGCCCGGCGAGCGCTAAACTAATTCGATCATTCGGCGCCAGGTCGACGGCGATTTTCCTTGACCGCGCCGTGGCGTCGCTTCGCCTCGACGCGTCGGCGTTTGCTGCCTCGCGAGGGACGCGTCTTTTTGCGCACTTTCGGGACGAACAACGCTTGCAGGATGATGGCCCGCAGCTTGTCGAGGCAGTCCTGGCGATTGCGGTCCTGATCGCGGGTAAGCTGAGAAGATATGATAACGCCGCCGTCAAGCGTACAGTAGCGTTTTTGCTGCAAAGCAAGGCGATTTTTCACGTCGGCGGGGATGGTCGTGTTCGTGGCAAGATCCCAGCGCAGCACCGCCTTGGACGCGACCTTGTTGACGTTCTGCCCGCCGGGGCCGCCGGAGCGCGCGAATGACCAGGCGAATTCGTCGTCAGGAATTTGCAGGAGTGGTGTGATTTCGAGCATTGTTTTGCCGCTTGCGGCTTAGCGATCGTGCGGCGTCTCGCCTATCGCAATTTTCGTGAAGCCGCATCGAATAGTAATTGGTAGACGTTCAAGTCGATACGCAAACGCCGATCGTATATTCTCCATTGCGAGATTGTATCACGAATCGTCGTGACTTCTTGCAGAAAACCGGCCTCGTCGGGTCCTACCCAAGCTTCGCCTATCAGGAGTGACCGGAGCCGAACGCGCAATCGCGTTCGTTTACCCGCGTCCAAGCCCAACGTCATCCTCGAACGTTTCTGTGGCGATGTGCGGCGGCGCGAGACGATTGCCGATCCAGAACACACAACATTTTGTGCGTTCATTTATCACGAGTTGCGGCCTTGCTCATTAGCTCGGATCAGCTTCACGATACGCAAGGTAGGCAGCTACCCAGTCGCATGCCGCTTCTCCAGCTTTCGATTATTGGGGAGTATTTGTGCAAAGCCCGCTACGAATGAAACCACCCTGCATTGACCGATAATAGGAAAAGCGCTACGATTGTCGCCCGCTCCCCGATTAGCGATCGCGAATGAATGGGCATTGAGCATTAAACGGCAAGCGACCCAGGGAAGGGAAACCGCATGTCTGACGTGAAATCGCATGACCTCACGCGCCGCGACTGGTTCCTGATCGGCGTGCTGATAGCGCTGGTCTTGCCCCTGCGTCTATGGCTTCTTTTCAATACCGAAGTCGCGGCGCGCGACAGCATCGGCTACATCCGCTACGCACTGCAATTCGAACGTGCTCCTTGGAACGAGGTACTAAAAAGAAACGACCAGCACCCCGGCTATCCCACGGCCATCTGGTTGATGTCGCTGCCGGTGCGGTCGCTTGAAGGCGCCACAACGCCCGAGAACATGGTACTGAGCACGCAACTGGTCAGTTTCAGCGCGGCCTTGATCCTGGTCGGACTGATGTATCTGCTGGGGCGACAATTCTTCGATCGCACCGTGAGCTTCGGTGCGGCGATCTTGTATCAGTGTCTGCCCATCAGCGCGCACCATCTGTCCGACGGCATTTCAGAACCGTTCTATCTCGTCCTTCTTGTCAGCGGACTATTACATATGGTCATCGCGATCCGCACTCGTTCGATTGCGAGCAGTGCCCTGTGTGGAGCGTTCGCCGCACTGGCCTATTTGACCCGGCCCGAGGGATTACTCATCGTGCCGGCTTTTGGTATCGCGCTTCTGGCAACACAATTCCGAACGGAATGGCGCGCGTCGTGGGGTCGCACATTTGTCTGCGGACTGGGGATGGTGTTGGCCTCGCTCCTGTTTGTTTCGGTATACGTGTACGCCACGGAGCGCATCACGAACAAGCCCAGCGCGATGGACTCGCTCCGCAATCTCTGGAAATGGCTCATCAGCCTGGCAACGTCGGGCGCGACGCAGGCCGGCCTGCACGGTTCCGCTCATCTGTTCGCAGCGTCGTACCCGGCGAGCGACAGCAACGCCATTCGCTTGAAGTGCAGCCTGTGGGCGTTGCTTGCCGAGATCTGCCAAGGTTTTCACTATGTCGCCACCGTCCCCGCGTTGCTCGGATGCTGGGGATCGTTCGCAACGCTGCGGCGTCATGCCGGCTTCTGGGCGTTGGCACTCTATGGCGTGTTGCATTCGTTCATCCTGGTCGCGTTGGCCATGTCTGTCCATTACGTTTCAGATCGGCATGTGATGATCCTCGTAATGGGCGGCTGTTATTTCGTGGTCTTCGGACTGCGCGAATTGCCGCGCCGCGTTCTCGCCTGGCACAAGGCTGAGACCCCCAATCCCGCGGTGCTGCCCTGGTATCGCTCTGCTTCCATGTGGTTCGCGATACTGCTCCTGGCGCTCATCGGCGTCTCGTTGCCGAAAGCGACCCAACGGCTGCACGCTCACCGCGTCGGCAATCACCAAGCCGGGTTGTGGTTGGCCGACCATCTCCAGATCGGCGATGTCATCGAGGACGATCACAACTGGTCTCACTTCTATGCGGGACTGTTGTTCGAGGAAGGGCGCGAACCCGTCCTTCCCGTGGATCATGAATCGATTTGCTATGTGGTGACGACACGTTCGCGCGATGTGGACATCGACGCCAAACGTCAAACGGCCAAGATCGCCCCGGATGCTCGCATCGTTTTCGTTTGGCCGCCGCACAGCGATGCCGCGACGGCGCGGGTTATCGTGTACGCGCAACGGCGATCGTTCAAAACGCATCCGTGGCGCGTCGCCCCTCCATGAATGAAATGGCCCACGGAAGATCATTCCGTGGGCCTCACAAAAGGAACAGGAACAGACGTCTCATGCAATAAGCGTTACCTCGCGGCTGAAGTTGAGTAGGTCTCGGCGGCGTGGGCCAAATCCAACAGCGATTCCATCGGCGGCGTCAAGAGATGCCGAGACCCACGCCCGATGCGCTGGGCCGTCTGGGCAAGATCCAACAGAGCGCTCATCGCCGGCGCCAACTTTCGGGCGCAGTTTCGGCACACCGGATGGTCGTTGTCCTCAGCAAAAAGCGCGAGGGTGCTGTTGCCGCGAAAGGTCTTGCCACATTGGGCGCAAGATTTTTCATTCGATTCCTCAACGGCGCGAATCGCATAACATTTCATACCGTTCCACCCGTCGGCAAGAATTGCGTTCAACTTCCCGAGTCCATGCATGTGCCTGTCAACTCCACATGCGGAAGATCGGCACGCAACAGCAAGATCCACCGTGGTCCCCGCGAAATTCTTCACGGTTCCATGCGTGAACGGCACGAGTGCTACTTCCACGAAAGCGCTTCCTATGGGGCCTTCTAGGGAACGATCATCGACAGATGGAAGTGGCGCAAATATTGCCGATCAAGGGGTCTGGGCAAGGAATCGATTGGTCGAATTGGGCAAGAATTGATGTCCCAAACTCGGGGTTTAGCGGCGGTAGACTGTAAACTGGCCGTAAACGGCGGGCTTTTCAAGCTTAATAACGCGCCACCGTCGGATCGACTGTGCACGACCACGCATCGATGCCGCCAGCGAGGGAACGCACCTCCGGATATCCGAGACGTTCCAGATACGTGGCTGCGGAGAGACTGCGCACGCCGTGATGACAATAGACCACGAGCATCACACCGGCTTCATTGGGTACGTCACCCGCGCGGGTTGGCAACTCGTTCAACGGGATTAGCAGGCTGCCTGCCAGCTTCGCGAGTTGATTCTCCCAGGGTTGGCGCACATCCAACAGACGAATCGGCTGGCCGTTCTCCATTTGTTTGGCCAGCTCACCCGGCGAAATTTCCTGAGCCATGACGTCTGCTCTCCACGATGCGTTGGACCGAAATCAGCGACCCGTCTGCACCGAGAGAGAGCAAGCGCAGAGCCTTGGGTGCGTTACTTCCCTTTCTTTTTTTCTTCTTTGTCCTTCTTTTCTTCCTTTTCTTCGATCGGCTCCTTGACGGGCTGGACGAAGTGCGTCGATTTCTTGTCCGCGATCAACCTGGCCGCGTGAGCATCGGCCTCGTCCCGCTTCGGATAGGCGTAGGAAGCGACCATCTGATTGGAGTTATTGAAAACTCCCCAGACGACGCGCATGCGCGTAACCTTGGCGACGCGGGTTCGCTTCGGCTTGGCCTTGGGCTTGACCTTCTTTTTCTTTTTTGGGGCGCCCTCGTCGTCTTCCCCCTCCTCGCCTTCCTCGCCCGCGTCGGCGCCTTCTGGGGCGGCCTCGCCATCGTCTTCGTCTTCGTCGTCATCGTCATCGTCATCGTCTTCGTCGCCCTCTTCCTCGTTCTTGGCGACTTCTTCTTCTTCTGCGTCCGCGCGCAATTCACGGTAATTCTGTGTACGCTTGCGACCCATCGTCGTTGCTCCTTCGCTGGCTAGGTCTCGGTCAACGTGAATGATTGGTGGCTCAAGGCTGCCTACAAATCGCGCGCCGGCAATTCGAGCCCGACGGTGTGCATTCCCCTTGGCGTGCCAACACCATGCGGATTTGCGGACATTCCGTAAACATTTAGAATATACCCGACGCTGCCGAATTACAAGAGTCGCGCTTGGCAAGAAGAGCGGCTTCCGGTTATCTTAACGTCGTCGAGATACGAAGCGTCGTTACGGAGGCTCTGAAAATGAAGACCACGCCAAAATGGAATTGGTGGGCGTTGCTTCCTCTGCTCATCGTTTTTGGTCTGGCATTGGGCGCCCGTTGCATGTACTTGATAGAATGCACCGACCACGGCCAGCGTGATGCCGCTCTCGAAGTGCAGGGCGCCTTTCCGCTCTCGCACCATCCGGCGGGCACATCTTTCCGTTCGCGCGCGACGCCTACGCAGCTCGATAATCTCGTCGCCAAAGTTTCCGAACAGCACGAGTTCGCCTGTCTCGCGCCGCTTTCCGACAAGGATGGACCGACGGCACACACGGCGCCGGGCTTCCCTTGGCTGCACGGCATGCTCGTGGCGTACTTCGTCGATTCGGCCGATTCGATCTTACGCTGGTTAAACTGCGCCCTCGGCGGCCTCACCATCGTCTGCTACTTCCTCTTCGCGTGGCGCGTATTTCACAGCACGCTCGTTGCCAGCATCGCGGGCCTTTTCATCGCGATCCATCCCTTCTCGATTATCAACACCGCCGAATTGAATGACGGCGTGCTCGTCAGCTTCCTACTGAGCATGTGTCTCTTGGTCGGCACGCGCGGCATCCAGGAAGGAGGAGCGTTCACCGGCCTGCTGTTCGGAATCCTGCTTGCTGCCCTGGTGATGGTGCGGGCCGCGTTGTTGCCGTTCGCGACCGTGGCGTTGCTGGGATTCCTCTGGCAATCTCGGCACTTGCCGATGGGCTGGTTCGTCGGCTTCCTGGCGCTGATCGGTTTCGTGAACGGCATCGCGCCGTGGACCCTGCGGAACTATCAGCTTCTCGAGCGTCCGGTCCCCATCGCCGATTCGACCTACCTGCACCTGTGGATGGGCAACAATCCGCATTTCACCGGCGCTACCCTTTCGGAGCCTGTGCTGCGTGAATCGCTCCGCACGGCCATGACGGAAAAGCGGTTCGAGGAGTTGCTGGCGGAAGACAACAGGAAGGTGCGATACAATCTGCTTGCGCCTGAAGTGTGGCGCGAAGTACAGGAACAGCCCACGAAAACCGTCACCCGCCGTATTTCTTCGGCGCTCGCCTTCATGATGGGCGAGCGTTGGTTCAGGTACGAAAGCGTCAGTCGGCCACATGAACCGAGCGAGACCTCCGCACCGTGTCCCGAGTGGCTGACGGACAACGTGGAAGTGGCCTTGCAAGGGACGTTGTTGGCCGTTTTCATCCTGGCGTTCCTGGGCTGGCGCTGGAGCGCACTGTGGCGCGATCATGGGTGTCTAGCCGCGATTGCCATGTTGTGGATTCCGTTGCCGTTCATCTTGAGCCACGCCGAGCATCTGTCGGGCCCGCGCCTGCCGCTTGATGGCGTGCTGCTTTGTTATGCGGCGTTCGCCGTTGTCAGTCTCGTCCCCGGCCTCGTGAAACTGCCGCGGCCGCCGGCGGCGTCGAAGAAAGAAAATGCGTCACGCTGATCCGCTCGCACTGTTTCTGCCGCCCGTGCGCCAATGGTTCCGCGCGCATTTGGGCGAACCGACGCCGGTGCAGACTGAGGGTTGGCCATCCATCGTCGCCGGCCAGAACACGCTCCTGCTCGCGCCGACCGGCTCCGGCAAGACGCTCGCCGCTTTTCTCGCTTGCCTCGATCGGCTCTGGCGCCAGGAGCCGATCGGACGTGGCGTGCAAATCCTCTACATTTCGCCGCTCAAGGCGCTCAACAACGACATCTATCGCAATTTGCAAATTCCACTCAACGGCATCAGCGGAGTCGCTCATGAGATGGCCATGAAGTTGCCATTGATCGAGTTGGCCGTTCGCACCGGCGACACAACGACGGCCGAGCGCCAACGCCTCGTGCGCCATCCGCCGCAGGTGCTGATCACGACGCCAGAGTCGCTGCATCTTTTACTGACGTCGAAGGCGCGTGAGACACTGAAAAACGTCACGCACTGTATCGTCGATGAAATCCATGCATTGTGCCCAAACAAGCGCGGCGTCTTCCTCGCCTTGCTGCTCGAACGGCTGCAAGCGGTCGCCAAGCGGGATTTCGTGCGCATCGGCCTATCCGCGACGCAGCGCCCGCTTGAAGAGGTCGCCCGCTATCTAGGTGGTTTAACCTATGATGCGAATGGAGCCTGGCGTGCGCGGTCGGTGACGATCGTCGATGCGGGCTTGCGCAAGAACCTCGATCTCCAGGTCATCAGCCCGGTTGAGCAGTTCGGGCCATTGGCGGAGAAGTCGATCTGGCCGTCGATTTACCGAAGGCTCGCGACGGAGATTCGCGAGCATCGTTCGACCATCGTCTTCGCCAACAATCGCCGCAGCGTCGAGCGAATAACGGCAATGTTGAACGAATGTCTTTCAGAGCCTGAAGCGTCAGCGAAGGAAGCGGCCAAATCCTTCGCTAACGCTTCAGGCTCTGCTGAGTCTGAAATTCACGTGCGCGCCCATCACGGCAGTGTCGCGCTCGAAGTGCGCCAACAAACAGAGCAAGCATTAAAAGAAGGCCGCCTCCGCGCAGTCGTTGCGACGGCGTCGCTGGAGCTCGGCATCGACATGGGGGCGGTCGATCTCGTCTGTCAGGTCGAATCGCCAGGGAACGTCGCGCGCGGCTTGCAGCGTGTCGGCAGGGCAGGGCACCTCGTGGGACAGTCGAGCAAGGGTCGGCTCATCGCCAAGACGCTGCCTGACCTGCTCAATCAAGCCGTGCTCGCCGCCGAGATGACCGCCGGACGTGTTGAGGCGTTGCATGTGCCGATGAACTGCCTCGATGTCCTGGCCCAGCAAGTGATCGCCATGGTCGCGATGGACGATTGGCCCGTCAACGAGTTGTATCACCTCGTTCGCCAGGCGTATCCTTTTCGTGATCTTACACCCGCTGCGTTCGATGCCGTGCTTGAAATGGTGACGGGCCGCTATCGATTCGAGAATTCCTCCCCTCTCCCCCTGTACTCAGGGGGAGAGGGACCGGGGGCGAGGGGGACGGAGCGATCGGAACCGTCGCGCTCAGACGAATCGTCAAAAAGCTTGTCTCCCACGCAAAAACTGACCGCCTTGCAACCGCGCATCAGTTGGGACCGCGTTCACCAAACGCTACATGCCTTGCCCGGCAGTCAGCGCCTTGCGTTGGTTCACGGCGGCACGATCCCCGACACGGGTCAGTACGCCGTCTACACGGCTAACGGCGTGCGTATCGGCGAGGTCGATGAAGAATTCGTCTACGAACGGCGCATCGGCGACGCTTTTCTTTTGGGCACGAGCGCCTGGCGTATCGACCGCATCGAGACCGATCGCGTCGTCGTCCATCCCGCGGAAGGCCTGCCCGCGATGGTCCCGTTCTGGCGCGGCGAATCGACCGGACGCAGTTACGACCTCGGCCTCGCGCAGGGCAAATTCTTGCGCGAGCTATCCGAACGCATCGATCATTCGGAGTGTCTGTCCTGGCTCCAACAAACGCACCACCTCGATGCCGCGGCCGCGCGCAATGTGCGCGACTATGTGCGCCGTCAGCTTACCCGCACGAAATGCGTGCCGACCGATCGCGCCTTGTTCATCGAAACCAGTCGTGATCCGCTCGGCGATTGGCAGGTCATTCTCCTCTGCCCGTTTGGCCGCGCCGTCAACCTCAGTCTCCGTCTGGCGATCGAGAATCGCCTGCGCGATCGGCTCGGCTATCGTCCCCAGTGCCTGCACCATGACGACGGCATCCTGATCCGCCTGACCGAAAGCGATGAGCCGGTACTCGATATCCTCGAGGGCATCACGCCGGCGAACGTGCGCGAACGGATATTGGAGGAGCTCGCCGACAGCGCTCTGTTCGCGCTGCGTTTCCGCCAGAACGCCGCCCGCGCCCTGATGATGCCGCGCGGCGCCGCCGGTAAACGCGCCCCGCTTTGGCTACAACGGCTGCGCGGCCGCGATCTCTTGCAGGTTGCCCGCCAATACGCGGACTTTCCCATCGTCGCCGAGACGTTCCGCGAATGCCTGCACGATCATCTCGACTTGTCGCACGTGCAGCAATTGCTTGCCGACATCGTCAGTGGCGACATCAAAATTGAAACGCGCCGGCTCGATTTGCCGTCGGCATTCGGAGCCGGCCTCCTCTTCGCGTTCACGGCGACGTTCATGTATCAGTACGACGGCGTCGAGGCCGACAGCGAGCGCAATACCGCGCCGCTCGATCAGGCCCTGCTCGATCAACTCATTGGCCATGAAGGACGACCCTTGCCGCTCGATCCACGTGCCATCCAGCAAGTCGATCGGCGTCTGCGCGGCGTCGGCCGCCCGCCGCGCAGCAAGGCGGAGATGGCCGAATGGCTGCGCCGCCTGGGCGATGTCACGCGCCACGACCTCGAAGGCGCGATGCTCGAATACCTGCGCGAACTCGAACAGGACGGCGTGGTCGCCAAGATCACCTTGACGGGTGTCGCCGAGCCGCAACGCTGGATCTTGAGCGAAAACGCCGAGACCTATCGCCTCGCTTTCGTTGCTGATGTCGCATCGTCGCAAGCAACGCAAGACGCAGCCGCGCTGGTGTTGCGCCGATTTCTCGATACGCACGCGCTGATCGGCCTCGACGATGTGCTGACGCGCTATCCCTTCGAGCGGACGTGGGCCGAACAGCGTCTCGACGAATGGACGCGCCAGGGCCGGCTGTTGCGCGTCACGACCGCGGACGCCGACCCGCTGCAATGGTCCGCTCCTGAGAATTTCGAGCAGATGGAGCGCGGAACGCTGTCGATTCTGCGCCGTGAGGTGATGACGTGTCCGCCGGCGCAATTCGCGGATTTCGTGTTGCACTGGCAATCGATCCACCCCAGCACGCAAGGCGAGGGAGCGAGCGGATTGCACGCGGTCTTGCGCCGTCTGGATGGCTGCGTGTTGCCGGTCGAAGTTTGGGAACAGGCGATCTTACCCGCGCGTGTGAAAAAGTACCAGCCGCGTCAACTCGACGACTTGATCGCCGCGGGACAGTGGATGTGGTTCAGTCTTGGCGCCGACGATTCGTATGCGCTGGCATTCGTCGAGCGTTCGGCGCTAGCATCGCTGCCGCCGCCGCTGGACCCGCACGTCGGCGTGGATCAAAGCGCGGCCTCGGTCTTGGATGTTCTGCGGACGCGCGGCGCCATGTTCGCGGCCGATTTGTCCGGGCATACCAATTTATCCCTAATAGCCATGCGTCGCTGCCTGTGGTCGCTTCTTCGTCTCGGACTGGTGGCGAACGATCAATTCGACGTGCTCCGACGAGGCGAACCGCCGCACGTTGACGACGCGCCCGCCCTGCGCTCGCGCGTCGAGGTGCGCACGTTCCTGCGCGATGCCCGCCGGCGTCACGAAACGCATTGGCCCGAAGGTCGCTGGTCACTCTTGGAATGGGGCCAGCCGAATCCGGAGACAGCCGCCTTCTTTCAGGCGAGGCGCTTGCTCGAACGCTATGGCCTGGCCGCCCGTGAATTGGCAATCCAAGGCGAGCTGCCAATCCCGTGGCGCGTCCTTTACGAGATCTTGAGCCGCATGGAACTTGCCGGCGAAGTGCGACGCGGTTATTTCGTCGAAGGGTTATCCGGGGCACAATTCGCACTCCCCGAAGCCGCGCGTTTGTTGCAGGAGATCGGCTTGCCGAGCCGTGCCCAGGCTCCGGTGATTCTGTTGTCGAGCCTCGATCCGGCAAACCTGTACGGCAGCGGCGCCGCGCTGGAACTGCCGGAGACTTCGGACGAACCGCGTGCTTTCTTGCGTCGGCAGGGAAATTGGATTATCGTCAAAGCGGGTCGGCCGCTGCTCTTGATCGAACAACAAGGCAAACGCTTGACGACGATGCCGCACGCGAGCGACGACGAGCTTGCTCAGGCGGTGGCACGTCTTGCCGACATCCTCAAATTGAACCCGAGCCGCGATGTTCGTCATAAACTGACGGTCGAGACATGGAACGAACAGCCGATCACCAGCACCAGCGGCAAGGAGCTGCTCGAACGGGTCGGCTTCGTACGCGACTATCAGGCGATGACGCTTTACGCAGTGTGGCAGACGTGTGACACGACTACTTGAACGTGGAGGTTTACCTGATTACTTCATCCGACTCCATTCGCTCGCACGACGACAATTCTCTGACATTGGCGCCAGATCTTCCGATGTCCGTCTTCACCAGCACGGAGCCTTGGCACCCGGAACGCATCGGCGCGCTCGCTCTGTATTGCAGCGACGGCCGTTGGGGCGAAGCATTCGACGAATTCTGCCACAAACATCTGCAGATTCCGCGCTATGATCGCTGGGCCGTCCCGGGTGGTCCGGCCTGGCTGGCGACGCCCGCGGGCAGCGGCGGCTTCGTGCAGGCGGCGCGGGCGCAGCTCGACTTCCTCGTGCGCATTCACGAGGTGGAGCGAGTCGTTCTTATCACTCATTTTGGTTGTGCGGAGTATGGCAATCGATTGCAGCGGCCGCCGCTGGAGTGCATTCCCGCACAGCTTGACGAACTGAATAAAGCCGCGCATGTGTTGCAAGATTGGTATCCCGGCATGCGCGTGGAGACCTTTCTCGCGATGCGCCAGGGCCGAGCGTTGTCATTCCATGAATTGAGCATCCTCGGCCAATAGCTGCGCTAAACTCTACCCGGCCAATGTGACGCTTTCGCCGCGATCCGGTATCGCCACATCGACGAAGCCTCGCTCTAGCAGTGTCGCCTTCAGCAGCTCGGCCTGATCGGGATCGCCATGCACGAGGCGAACTTTGCGCCCCGGATCGGCGAGCGGCGTCAGCATCGCGAGAATCTCGTCGCGCCCGGCGTGCCCGGAGAAGCCGTTCAGCACCGCCACCTCTGCGTTGAGCGGGCACGTCGTGTTCAGGATGCGCAACTCCTGCCTCTTTTCGACCAGGCGCCGACCGAGTGTGTGCTGCGCTTGAAAGCCGATGATGAGGACCGTGTTGCGCGCATCGCCGACGTTCCGTTTGAGATGATGCAGGATGCGTCCCGATTCGCACATGCCGCTCGCCGCGATGATGATGCACGGCTCCCGGCAATCGTTGATGCGTTTGCTTTCCTCGACGGTGCGCGTGTACTGCACCAACTCCTCACCGAACAGCCCGGAATCCTTGTAGAGCAGCAGCGACGTTTCTTCATCGAAGCACTCCGGATGCAAGCGAAAGACCTCGGTCGCCGCAGCAGAGAGAGGGCTATCAACGAAGATCGGCAATCGCTTGAGCCGGCCAGCACTGATGAGCTGATGCAGATGAAAGACGATGGTCTGCGTGCGTCCAAGACTGAAGGCGGGGACGAGCAGCCTGCCGCCGCGCGCGCTGGTGCGTTCGACGACGTGGCACAGATCGTCGGCGAGCATCTCGACGCCGGGGTGATTGCGGCCGCCATAGGTGCTTTCACTGATAAGCAATTCCGCGGGCGGGATCGGCGCCGGATCACGCAGGATGGCCACGTCCTTGCGGCCCAGGTCGCCGGTAAAGGTGATCGTGCATGTTTTCCCTTCGTTAGCCGGACGCGCAAGCGCCGGATCGCCCAATCCGGCGCTTGCGCGTCCGGCTAAGGGGCTCGAGGCGACATCGGCGACTTTCAAATGCACCATCGCGGAGCCGAGCAGATGCCCAGCGTCCACGAAGCGTGCGGTGACGTTCCTGGCAATCGGGTGCTCGGTGTCGTAGGGGACCGACCGTGTCAGGTTCATGGTGCGGCGGACATCACGAAAGTCGTAAAGCGATTCGATGGTCGGTTCGCCCGGCCGCCGATGCCGATTGAGGTGGCTCGCGTCTTCTTCCTGAATCTTCGCCGAATCCGCGAGCATGACGGCAATCAGATCGCGCGTCGCCGGCGTACAGTAGATCGGCCCCTTGAAGCCGCGCTTGACGAGATTGGGCAGATTGCCGCAGTGATCGATATGTGCGTGGCTGAGCACGACGGCATCGATATCGCTCGGCACAAACGGAAAGTCCTTGTTGCGCTGCCACGCCTCGGCCCGCCTGCCTTGATAGAGGCCGCAATCCAGCAAGAGCTTGTGCTTGCCGACCTCGACGAGATGCATCGAGCCGGTTACGGTGCGTGCGGCGCCCCAGAAGGTGACGCGGATGTCTGCGGATGTTGTCGTTGGAGTCATGTTGATTGAGGCTTGTCGAGACACCTGTCGCATTGGGGATACCGAAAGAAACTCTCATCCTGAATCGAGCCATAGGTTCTATCAACATAGCCCTCGGGCCAGCTTCTTTCGTCGCAGGGAGATTTACCTTGCTCCTCCGATTCAGCTACAAGCACGATGACCATCCGGTACTTCCGGGTGGGTTCGTCGACGGGAATTGTCCGATGAAGGAGCTTGTCAGATCCCGCGATCTGCATGGTTTCAATCGTCTTCATGGTGGCCACCAAGGTACATTCTACCACAACCACCGCAGCAGCGTCTCGATCACCTGGCCGTGACGTCAATCAGCGGCTCAGACCGAATCGGCTCCTCCGCTTGGACTAATCGCCGGAAAGTTTTTCGACTTGGGAGTGAACAACAAAAGCACGCTTTGGATTAGAGCCAGAACAGCGATCACGACGAACAAGATCCGCCGGATGAATCTGGTTTCACGTGAAGTCCGGTACTCAACTTGTCTTTGCTGACCGGGAAGTTCGCCGATCTCGCCATCTTGCAGGACTTCGAGTTTCGCTCCCGGCGGCGCCCAGAACTCCCCGATCACATCTCTTTTTAGCATGAAGGAAGTGCCCCCTTCGAAAAATGTATTCACCATGAGCCCGACGCAAAGCACTGTGGTAATGAGGGCAGCAGTTCCTACGAGACGACGAACCATATCGACTTTCCTTGGTATTTGAAAATGCGAAAATCGGCGCGCAGGTGGCAGGCTCTTACCGTCACCGCAAGAGCGCCTCAATCACCTGCCCATCGCACAACGTCACCGGCCGGCTCAGGCGGTCGCGCACCTCCATGTGGGGATCGACGCCGAGGCAGTGATAGATCGTCGCCGCCAAATCGGCGGGAGGCGTCGGGTTCGACGCGGGCTCGGCGGCGTAACGGTCGCTGCTGCCATGAACGACGCCTCCGCGGATGCCGCCGCCCGCCAGCACGGTCGTGAAGACTTTGCCCCAGTGGTCGCGGCCGTCGCGCCCGGCGCCGGCGCCGCCGACCACCGATTGGCCGACGCGCGGCGTGCGGCCCATTTCGCCGGTCCAGACTACCAGCGTGTCGTCGAGCATGCCGCGCGCGTCGAGATCGTCGAGCAGGGCCGAGAACGCGAGATCAGTCACGGGACATAAACGCTCGCGAAGATCGATGAAGTTGCGGTTGTGCGTGTCCCAATAGACGCTGACGTTGGTGATGCCGTCGTTGGGCCAGAAGACCGTAACGATCGGCACGCCCGCTTCGACGAGCCGGCGCGCTTGCAGCACCGATTGACCGTGAATGTTCATGCCGTAGCGCTGGCGGATGTGGCGCGGCTCTTGCGTAAGATCGAAGGCGCGGGTCACTTCGGGACGGGCAAGTAGCGAGAAGGCGCGATCGTAATGGGACGCCATCGCCTGCACGTCCGCCTGCTGTTCGAGGCCGCGCACCTGCTGATCGATGGTGCGCAGAAGTTGCTGGCGTCCACCCGCGCGTAACGCCGTCACTTCGGCGGACAGCGCGAAATCGCCGACACGATAGTCAGGCAGCGAAGCGTCGGCGTCGATGCGCATCGGATTATAGACGGGGCCGAGCCAGCCCGCGCCTTGGCCGTGGCTCGATTCGACGAACCGCGGCGACCCGTTCGGCACCACCGGCATCATCGACACGAACGGCGGCAGAGGACCTCGCCCACGGCCGAGCTTTGACAGGATCGCGCCATAGCTCGGCCAATCGTCGGCTAGCGAGCCGGTCGGCGGCGGCTTGCCCGTCAGAAGGAAATGCGTTGCACGCGTGTGATCGACGTTGTCATGCGTCATCGAGCGGATTAACGCGAGCTGGTGGGCACGCTGGGCCAGACGCGGCAAATGCTCGCAGATTTGCAATCCCGGCACGCTGGTGGCGATGGGCCGAAACTCGCCACGATAGACGTCGGGGGCGTCGGGCTTCATGTCCCAGGTGTCCTGCTGTGCGGGGCCGCCCCACATGAACAGAAGGATGCACGCTTTTGCACGGCCGCGCGGCGCTCGGGTTTGCGCGTCGAGCAATTGCGGCAAGCCGAGGCCGAAGAGGCTCAGAGCGCCGGCGCGCAAGAACTCGCGGCGATTGAAAGCGGGATGGAACATGATTGCTGATTCCTCATGTGCGCCGCTTGCGGTTTAGCGTTCGGGTGGCGCTTTGCGAGCGCTAAGCCGCAAGCGGCGTGGTTACTCCGCAATTTTCTTAAGTGCTGCCTGGGCGTGCTCGTTGCCGTAGCCGGCGCGAACGATGATCTGCGCATATTCGCGCAGCTCGGCGAGCTTCTTTTGGTCATTGCCGGCCCATGCTTTCATGTCATCGACAATGCGCTTGACGTCCGCCTCGGTGTTGTCCTTTTGAATAATTGCTCGGATGAGCTTCTGTAGCTCGGGCGACTTGCCGTCGGGTCTCGCCTTCTTCTTTTCCTCGGGTTGGTCTTTGGGCGGCTCCTGACCGAGGACCTTGGCGATGGCGGCGATCACTTTGGACGAATCCTTCGCATTCGGGTCAGTCAGCGCAAAGTTGGCGACGACCTTGTTGCCCTTGGCGATCAGCACGGTGATCTGGACTTTGTCATTCAGCCCGTAGGTCTCGGGGCCATCCTTGCCGCCTTCGAGGCAGATGCTGACGGGCGACACCAGGCTCAGTGATTTTTCGGCGCGTTTGAGGAAGCCTTCAATCTTCTCTTTGTCACCGGTGACCCAGACGATTTGCGTCGCCAGCTTGACCTGCTCGGACGCATACTTATCGACGGGCTTGAGAAACTGGAAGCCGGGCCGTGTGATGGCGGCGTCGCCAGG
Source organism: Planctomycetia bacterium (assembly GCA_005799265.1). GTDB lineage: Bacteria > Planctomycetota > Planctomycetia > Gemmatales > Gemmataceae > SIAQ01. The sequence continues at coordinate 30,902 of SYHD01000209.1, forward strand.
AGCGTGCATGAAGATCAGCAGCGTAGGGCCGCCCTTGATCTTGTCGTGCAGTTTGAATTCTTTGCCGGCGTCGGGGCCGAAGTGCTGATGGGCCTTGAAGTCGGGCAACTTGTCGCCGACCTGCGGGCCGGACGGAAAATCGCCGACGTGCAGCGCGAGCGTCAACAGCAGCGTGGTAAACATGCGTGTCTCCTGTCAGAAGAATGTTGATGCATTTCGCCAGCGCTTATGGCATCATTTTGTTCGCCGCTTGCGGCTTAGCGCTCGGGATCGAACACGCGAGCGCGAAGCCGCAAGCGGCAATACTGAGACTAACAAAACGGCACTGGAAATGAAACCATGTTCACGCGCATTTTCCTCACGGGTCTCCTTCTAGCGGTCGTAGCGCCGTTGGCGTCGGCACAGGGCAAAGCCAAAAAGCCCAATGTCATCGTCGTCATCACAGACGATCAAGGCCACGGCGATCTCGGCTTTCACGGAAATCCCGTCATCAAGACGCCGAACCTCGACAAGTTCGCCAGGCAAAGCGTGCGCATGAAAAACTTCTACGTCTCGCCCGTGTGCGCCCCGACGCGGGCTAGCCTCATGACCGGACGCTACAACTATCGCACCGGCGTCGTCGATACCTTCGTCGGCCGGGCCATGATGCATCCCGATGAAACCACCATCGCCGAAATCCTGCGGGCGCTCGGCTATCGCACCGGCATCTTCGGCAAATGGCATCTCGGCGACTGCTATCCCTTGCGGGCCATGGATCAGGGCTTCGAGGAATCGCTCGTCCTCAAAGGCGGCGGCATCGGGCAACCGTCCGACCCGCCCGGCGGCGAAAGCTACTTCAACCCCATCCTTCAGCACAACGGCAAGGCCGTCAAGAAGGATGGTTACGTCACCGACATCCTCACCGACGCGGCCATGGACTTTATAGGTAAAAACAAGGACAGTCCGTTTTTCTGCTACATCGCCTTCAATTGTCCTCACGGGCCGCTCGAAGTGCCGAAGAAGCCCTACGAGATGTACAAGGATAAGATCAAGCTCGGCGATTTCCCGAAGTTCGGCTTCCCCATCGAGGGTAAGGTTAATCTCGACGAAACGGCCAAGATCTACGGCATGATCTCGAACATTGACGCCAACCTCGGCCGATTGTTCGACCGACTGGAGAAATTGGGCATCGCCGACGACACGATCGTCATCTTTTTGACCGACAATGGCCCGCAGCAGCCGCGCTACAACAGCGGCATGCGCGGCCGTAAAGCGAGTGTGTTTGAGGGGGGCACACGTGTGCCGTTCTTCGTGCGCTGGCCGGCAACGATGAGAGGTGATCAAGACGAAAGCCGCATCGCTGCCCACATCGACATTGCCCCAACGCTTGTCGAAGCATGCGGCGGTGCGATGCCGAAGGATCGCAAGATTGATGGCAAGAGCCTGTTGCCGCTTTGGGATGTTCGAGTCTCGTTTTGGCCGGACCGTCCCTTGTTTTTCCAGTGGCACCGCGGCGATGTGCCGGAGATGTATCGCGCGTTCGCTGTACGCACACAGAATTGGCGACTGGTCCAGCCCGTCGGCGTCGCAGAAGGATCAAATTTCGACAAGAACAAGCTCATGTTGTTCAGCATGACAAATGATCCATACGAGACGAAAGACGTCGGCGCGGACCATCCCGATGTGGTCGCCGATCTAAAGAAGCAATACGAGGCGTGGTTCAAGGATGTCGAGAGCACGCGCAAGTTCGCGCCGCCGCGTATCGTCGTCGGCTCGGAGAAAGAGAATCCATCCGTCCTGACCCGGCAAGATTGGCGCAGCAAGGACGGCGGCTGGACGCCGAAGAGCATAGGCCACTGGGAGCTGCACGTCGAAAGGGCGGGCGTTTTCGAGATCACGGCGACGCTGCCGACGCCTGCATCCAAGGATGCTGTGCTGCATCTGAAGATCGGCGCGAAGGAGTACGCCAAGAAGCTCGATGCGAAAGACAAGTCGGTCATCATCCGCGGCGTCGATTTACCCACGGGACCGCTCCGCCTCGAAGCGTGGATCGCGGAGGGCGCGAGCGTGCGCGGCATGCGCTTTGTGGAGGTGCGGCGCGAGTAGGGTGCGCCGCAGACCCAACGCAAAAAAACACCGTTGCAGGGCCGACGCCGTGCAACGGTGCTTTGGATCGTCAAGCAAACCTACGTTATTGCAAAATCCCCGACACCACGTCCCCCTGCACCAGTTCGCGCGGCTGATTGAGATGGTTGTACGCGATCGTGTGCGGGTTGATGCCGAGCGAGTGGTAGATCGTCGCCAGCAGTTCGCGCGGATGCACCGGGTTTTCGAGGGGCGCGGAAGCGGTCGCGTCGGAGCGGCCGTGCACGTAGCCTCGGCGGACGCCAGCACCGGCGATGATGCCGGTGTAGCAGTACGGCCAGTGGTCGCGGCCGTCGGCGCTGTTGGAGTTGCCCGACGTGCTCACGCCGCGCAACGGGCTGCGGCCGAATTCGCCCACGGCAATCACCAGCGTCTCGCTCAAGAGGCCGCGGTCGTCGAGGTCGGAAATCAGCGTCGAGAGGCCCGCGTCGAGCATCGGGCCCGATTGACGGCGCATACGATCCGGCAGGCCCTGGTGCACGTCCCAGGAGTGATTGTCGGAGTTCGCAACCTTCGGCCAGTTGATCTGCACGATGCGCGTGCCCGATTCGATCAGCCGCCGCGCTAACAAGCAGCACTGGCCGAACGTGTTCATGCCGTAACGCTCGCGCATCATCGCCGGCTCTTGGTTCAATGAGAAGGCGTTCCTTGCCCGACCGGACAGCACGAGGTTGAGCGCCTGGCTGTAGTATTGCGGCAGATCGTAGCGCGAAACCGCTTCCTCGATCTCGGGCATACCGGCGGAAATTTGTTCGCGCAAGCGACCACGGCGTTCGAGTCTCGACGCAGGAACCTCTGGCCGCAGCTGCAAGTCCTCGACCGACAGGCGGTTCATCTTGTTCATGTCCATGTCGTCGCCGGCCGGGAACAGATAGTACGGATCGTAGGCACGACCGAGGAAGCCCGCGGTGCCGCCTTTGTTGACGACGTTGCTCTCTTGCAAGGGTCGCGGCATCATCACGAAGGGCAGGGTCGGCTGCGTCGGCGGTTTCAGGCGCGTCACTTGGCTGCCGAAGTGCGGGTAGTCGCGCGGCGTCGGCGGTTCGAGTTGGCCGGAGGGGCTGACGGCGTCCGCCTGGTAGCCCGTCATCATTTGATAGATTGCGGCCGTGTGATTGAAGAGACCGATCGGCGTATAGCTCATCGTGCGGAGCATCGTCGTTTTGTCGAGAATCCCAGCGATGCGCGGCAACAGCTCGGTGACGCGCGTGCCGTTGATGCGTGTGTTGATCGGCGTGAAGATGCTGCGCACGCGATCGGGCGCATCGGGCTTCGGATCCCAAAGGTCAAGGTGGCTCGGCCCGCCTTGCATGTAGATGAGGATGACGCTGCGCGCGCGGTTCCAACCGGGTCCGCCGTTGCCGTTCGCGGGCGGGTCGGCCTTTGCTTGCAACGACATGAGATCCGCAAGCGACAGTCCGAGCATGGCGGAGCCGCCGATGCGCAGGAGTTCGCGTCGGGTCATACCGTCGCAGGTGGCTTTGCCTTGGTCACCGGGAATCACGAGCATCGCAGATCCTCCGAAAAGTTGGCGGGATCGAAGTTTGATGAAGTTTACCGGATGGAACACGTCAAGGGAAGGAAAATCGGCAGGAATTCTTGGTCGTTTGTTCACTTCGTTATATCGTCACGACGTGGGGGGCGTCAATGAGGAAAATGGATATTCATTTAGCCCCGCATCGCAGACGCGGGTTAATTCGGTCATACCCTCCCGCGTCTGCGACGCGGGGCTAAACCGCATCGTCTGCCATCCACGCCAGAAAATCCGCGCGCGTGATCGGCTTGGACATCCACGACGTATCGGGCAATGGCAGCTTCAACGCCTCGCGCACGCTCAACCACCCGCCTGGCAAGCATTCCGTTTTGCGCATCCCTTTCTGCGTGATCCAGGCGACTTGCTTGAGCTTCTCGCATTCGTCCGCGATGTGCAGAGCAAGGCGGACATCCTGGGCGACGTAGGCTAGAACCTTTTCGTATTCCCCCTTCGCCCACATTTTCGGCGCTTCGCCGCCCGACATGCCCGCGGTCTTTCCAGGAATTTTTAGTCCCTCCGCCACCTTCGCCAGACCAATCGGATAACCGAGCAGGCAGACCAAGTGAAACATCATATCGACGTGATCGTGCGCGCACGCCTTGCACTCGTCGCGAGCGCCGGCCTCTTCTTGCAGGACATCGAAGTCGAAACTGGCGCCGTTCCAAGTCAGGATAGTGTGCCCCTGCGCGGCCATGATGGACAAGTAATCGACGAGTTGCCGCACGTCAGCTCGCGTCATCTGGGACGCGGGTGTGCCGGCAGCAGTCTTGGAGTGCCAGAGCTTCGGCTCCGCGCCGATCGCGCAGGTCGCGGCGCAGACAATGCCGAGCGGGCGATGGTTGCGCCATAGGGAAAAGTCCCCAGGCAGCTCCTTCGCAGTCTCGATGTCAAAGGCGAGGTATTTGCGCGGAGTTTGCACGGTTGCCATGATGATGATTCTATAAGAAATCTGAACCTGACCCGATCATGTTTGCCGCTTGCGGCTTAGCGATCGCAAGACGCCCTGCGAACGCTAAACGGCAAGCAGCCACGGAGGACTCACTATGCCAAGCCGCGCCGCCACTGAGTACCGTTACGAAAAACTCACCTGGCCCGAAATCAACGACGCTATTGATATCGGCAAAGTCTGCATCCTGCCATGCGGCGCCGTCGAGCAGCACGGGCCGCACCTTCCACTCGATGTCGATCTCATCTGTCCCGGCGGCATCGCCAAAGGGGCAGGGCAAACGCTGCCGGACAAAATCCTCGTGTTGCCGATCGTCGCCTACGGCTACACCGGGCACGTCATGGACTTCCCCGGCACCATCAACAACGACTTCGAGCACTTCATGCACCACGTGCTCGACATCACGAAATCGCTCGCCTATCACGGCTTCAAGAAGATCATCCTCCTCAACGGCCACGGCTCGAACATGCCGAACCTCGATCTGGTCGCGCGGCGCACAAACCTCGAAACTGATGCCGAATGCGTTCTCTGTGCGTGGTGGCAACTGTTGGCCGTGGACAAGACGTTCCTGCCGAAGTGGCGTCAGAGCAAGTTCCCCGGCGGCTGTGCTCATGCGTGCGAGCTGGAGACGTCGCTGTATCTTTACCTCGATGGCGACAACGTGCGCAAGGACCTCATCAAGAGCGGCGACATCAGCTTCAACAACGACAACAGCCCGTTCAACTGGGTGGATCTCTTCGCCGCCGGCCCCGCGACGTGTGTCAGTTGGACGAGCAGCTACAGCGACACCGGCGTCCTGGGCGAGGCCGAGCTCGCGACCGCCGAGAAGGGAAAGTCCGCGTACGAGGAAGCCGTCAAGCAACTGTGCCGCTACGTGCAATACTTCCAGCCGCGGCCAAAAGACGTGCGCAAGGACCACCATCGCAAGAAGCCGTCCATGCCGATACCTTGGGGACAACGGCCCGTGCAATAATTCGATTAGCACTCGCGCGACGCCGCGCAAGCGCGTGACGCACAGCGAGAAATAGCCTGACGCACAAGCGGCTGCCCACCTCCGTCGCTTGCGCGTCCGGCTAACCGGAACGCTCGCGTGCGAACAATTCGTTGAACAGCCGCCGCGTTTGCGTCGTGTGCCACTCCAGCACCTGCAAGAAAATCTGCCCCGCGCCGAGGTTCGCGGTCGCCTCGCAGCCCAGGCGTTTGGCGAGCTTCTCCAGGTCTTCCGGCGACTCCGGCAATTCGTCGAGCGAACGATTATGGAAGATGCGCAGCCGGCTTTCCACGGTGCGCATGAAGTCGAAGCACGAGCGCAGCGTCGCGTGCTCCTCCGGTCGAATCAGCTTGGCGTCGTGCAGCGCGTCGAGCGCTCGCCAGGTATTGGCGTCGCGCACGCCCGGATGTTGCCGGCCGTACTTCATGCGAAACATCTGTACGATGAATTCGATGTCAATGATGCCGCCGAAGCCGCGTTTCAAATCGCGTTTGCTTCCGGATGCTTCGACGCGGCCGCGCATCGACAAGATCTCGTCGGTGATGCCCGGCTTCCATTCGAGATCGTAAATTTGGTGCTGAATACAGCGCATCACGTCCTCGGCGAAATCCGGATCGCCGAAAACAATCCGGCTGCGCGTGAGGGCCTGACGTTCCCAGAGTTGGGCGTCGCCTTGCTCATAGTAGCGTTGAAACTCGCTCAAGGGGATAACGAGGCTGCCGGACTTGCCCGTCGGCCTGAGGCGCATGTCCACTTGATAGAGCCTGCCACGCGGCCCCACGTAGCTCGCCGCGCGGATGATTTTCTGCGCCAGTTCAGAAAAGAAGTGGAAGTTGTCCGTCAGTTCGAACGTGTCCCAGCGCGTCGAGCCTGGCGGCGGCATCGTGCGGCCATCGCCTTCGTAGATAAGGATCAAATCGAGATCGCTATGATAGCTCATCTCGCGGCTGCCGAGCTTGCCCAGTGCGAGCAATACATAGCGGCTGGGAGCCAAGGATGAAGGATGAGGGCTGAAGGATGAATGGGCGGATTGTTCATCCTTCTGCCTTCCGTCTTCATCCTTTTCCTTCGTCGGCATGCCAAGCCTTTTGACCAGCGGTGGATATTGCAGGACCGCGAGCTGCACGAGAATCACCTCCGCCAGATCGCTGAGGGCCTGGGTCGTGTCGATGATCGTGTCTTTGCCGAGGATGTCGCGCACACCAATGCGCAGCAACTCCTTGTCCTGGAAACTATGCAAGATCGGATCGAGATCGTCGGCGTTGCGGGTCAACTCGATCAATTCGTAGTGCAGGTCATCCTTGATGCGCGGCGTGTTTAACACCAGACTGTCGAGCAGTTCATCGATCATGCCCGGATTCGTGGTCAGGATCTCCGACAGGAACTGGCTCCAAGCGCACAGGTCGACGTACAGCTTCAAGCTCGGCGTGTTGAAACTAAAGAGTTCCCACAGCACGGCTTTTCCGCCAAGCGACGCGGAGACCTTTTCGAGATTGACGAGCGCCATGTCGGGATCAGGCGTTTCGGCTACGACCTTCAAGAGCTGCGGTGCGATGTTCGCGAGGAACTGCCGACAGCGACGCGAAGACAGAAACGGGATGGTCTCGGTGGCGAGTTGATTGAGGTTCTGATACGCCGCCAGCGGGTCCTTGAACGGATACTTGCCGAGCACTTGGCGGATGCGTTCGGGTTCGGGATTCGGATCGAGCAGAAGATCCGATTCGGGTTCTTCTTCGCTGCTGACGAAGGATTGATGCAGTAGATGATTGAGGATGGTGCGATTGAGGGCGGTTTTTTCGCGGTAATCTTCGAGGAAGGCGTCGTAGGGGTCGAGCAGCGTCTTTCTCCCCTCTCCATCTGTACTCAGGGGGAGAGGGGTTGGGGGTGAGGGGGCTGCGCTGTCAGCGACGGCGTCCTGCGCCAAGCTAGATGGGACGGCGGCTTCCGCGGGTTCGTCCCCCTCACCCCCGGCCCCTCTCCCCCTGAGTACAGATGGAGAGGGGAGAGGTTTCGCCGGGCACGCCGCGGCGTACCCCATACGCAGGGCGAGCTTGCGCAGTTCATCGGGCTTGTCGGGCAGGCGATGGGTTTGCTGATCGAACATCAATTGCAGGCGATGCTCGACCTTGCGCAAGAAACGATAGGCGTCATCGAGAACGCGATATTCGAGGTCGGTCAGGCAGCCGACTTTTTCCAACGCGCGCATCGCCTTAAGCGTATTCGGCTGACGAATTTCCGGCAAATCGCCGCCATTGGAGAGTTGCAGGAACTGGATGGTGAACTCGACATCACGAATGCCGCCGTGCCCCGTCTTGACCTCGGTGTCGCTTTCACCATGCGGGCCGGACTTGTGCTCGATTTTGCGTTTGAGCGCCTTGATCTCGTTGATCTCGGCCACGCTCAAATACTTGCGATAAACGAACGGCTCGATGGCCTTCAGGAACTCCTCGCCGAGCTTGGCATTCCCCGCGACGGGACGAACCTTGATGAGGGCCTGGCGTTCCCAGGTCCGGCCCAGCGTGTCGTAGTAATGCAACGTGCTGGCAAGCGAACGTGCCAGTGGTCCGCGCTGGCCTTCGGGACGCAGGCGCAAATCGACGCGATAACCCTGCCCGCCGTCGGTGTTGGCGCTGAGGAGTCGGACCACTTCCGAGCAGACACGGGCGAAGTAGTCGTCGTTGCTGATGCCGGCCATGTTCGTGCCGGCGGTGTGTCCTTCCTCGTCGTAGACGAACATCAGATCGATGTCGCTGGAGTAGTTGAGTTCCTTGCCGCCCAGCTTGCCGAAACCGAGGATGACGCAACGCGCCGGCTCGCCCGCTTTGGTGAACGGTTCGCCGAAACGCTGGCTGATGTTCGTCCGGGCGACTTCCAAAGCGACTTCGAGCGACGTGTCCGCAACCCGTGAGATGTCGCGCGTGATCTCCTCTAGCGGGCGATCGCGGATAATGTCGTTGGTTCCGATACGCAGCATCTGCTTCTGGCGAAAACGCCGGAAGGCGCATAGCGTGCTCGAATCGTCTTGAACCGCCGTCGCCTCCTGGCGTAACTGTTCCAGCATCTCGGCCCGGCTGGGACTGCTGCGCAAGGGGATGCGTAACATCTCAAGAAATTCTGGATTCGTGATAAGGAGATCGCTGAAGAACTGGCTCGAACTGAAGAGTTGCAGCATCGTCTCGAGCGTGCGTCCCCGGCTCTCCATTAACGTCGGCACCAGGGACGGCCCCGTGTTGCTGATGAATCGCTCGAAGTTATTGAGCGCCATGTCCGGGTCGGCGCAGCGCGGCAGCAAGCGGCCGAGCGGATGGCACAGCTCGCTCAACGCTTCGAATCCGAGCACGTTCGCCAACTGTTCGAGGTTGCTATTTCCACGCTCGAAGTCGTCGATGTCCCAGTCGGAGAGGAGTTTGCACGCCTGCTCGGCCGAGTCCAGACAGAGACGCAGTTCATCCGTTTGCATGGTCAGTGGATATCGCTTCTGTACTTTGAACTATTATGTGGCCAAACTGGCTGTTCTTATCATAACCATCCAGTAACGACTGACCACTGACCACTGCCGGAGGCTTCATGTTCTCACTAAAAGATCGCGTCGCGCTGGTGACTGGCGCCGGCCGCGGCATTGGCCGCGCGATTGCCTTGGCACTTGCCGACGCCGGAGCCAGGGTTGGCATCACCGCACGTACTGCCGAGGAACTCGACGATGTCGTCAGCGTGATTAGAAAGGGGGGCGGGGAGGCTCTCGCCGTTGTCGCGGATTTAGGGCGCAAAGGCGCGCCCACGGACGTGCTGCAACAGATGCAGGCCAAGCTCGGCGCCGTGGACGTGCTCGTCAACAACGCGGGCATCGGTTCCAGTTCGGATCCCAGGCCAATCGCGCAATTCAATGACGACTTCTGGGACCTTACTATCTTGCTCAACCTTACCGTCCCCTACCAACTCAGCAAAGCCGTGCTGCCCACAATGCACGCGAAGAAGTGGGGCCGCATCATCAATATCGCCTCCATCAACGGCAAGACTCCCAGCCTACACGGCGCGGCATATGCGGCGAGCAAACACGGGCTCCTGGGTTTGACGCGGACGCTGGCGTTAGAAGTCGCCAAGGAGGGCATCACCGTCAATGCGATCTGCCCTGGGCCGGTGCATACCTTGATGAATGATCGACGCCTCGAGTACGATGCGAAACGGCGTGGGATTTCCTTCGCGGAGGTTGAGCAAGGCATGACGCCGATCGGCGGTCGCCTCGAACCAGAAGACATTGCTCCCATGGCTGTCTATCTCGCGAGCAACGAAGCCCGCATGATCACGGGGCAAGCGTATAACATTTGCGGCGGCGTGCTTCTTTATTAGCCGTTCGTGGTTTGGCGTGCGCGCGACGCCGTGCGAGCGCAAAGCCGCGAGCGGCGGGGACTTGGCCCATGCGCTGGATTCTCTCCCTCTCGATGTGTCTGATTGCGATGAGCGCCCGCGCCCAGGAGTTCGCCCTGCGCGACGGTGACACAGTCGTCTTTCTCGGCGACAGCATCACGGCCGCGCGTACCTACGGCAAGATCATCGAAAACTACACGCTGCTGCGTTTCCCCGATCGCAAGGTTCGCTTCTACAACGCGGGGCAAGGAGGCGACACCGCAGCAGGCTGCGTGCAGCGCCTCGATCGCGATGTTTTCGTGCATCGCCCCACTGTTGTCATCGTCGCGTTCGGCATGAACGACATCGGTTGGGGCCTCAAGGCGGACGACGAGCACAAGAAAAAATACCTGGACGGCGTGCGCCGCATTATCCAGGAATGCCAGAAACGTAAAGCCCGCGTCTACCTCTGCTCGGCCGCGATCACTGGCGCAGATCCCGCCAAGAGCGCGGACGCCTTCCTGCAAAAAATGTGCGACGAGGGAATGGCCCTGTCGCGCAAGCTGGGCGAACAGGCGATCGACGTGCAGCGGACCATGCGCGGCATCCAGAATAAAGTTTGGGCGTACAACGACAAGCTCAAGGACGGTGCCAAGAAAATCAGCCTGCACGCGATCGATGGCGTACATCTCAACGACCTCGGTCAGCTCGCCATGGCCTATGCGATACTCAAGGGGCTCGACGCGCCAGCCGAGGTGTCGTCGGTGCATCTTGACGCGCAGGATCCGAAGCGAGTCACCGTCGCGGGCTGTAAGATCAGCGACATCGTCATGCGCGCAGGCCGGCTGGAATTCACCCGGCTTGATCGGGGCCTGCCCTTCAATTACGGATTGTTCTATGCTCTCAACTTTCTGTTTGTGCCGGTGCTCGACGAATTGAACCGTTACACACTCCGAGTCAATAGCCTCAGCGAAGAACGCTACGAGCTTGTCGTCGATGAACGCAAAGTCGGCACGTTCACGAAGGCGCAGCTCGCGAAAGGCGTCAATATCGCCTCGGCCACGGGCGATGCCTGGCAGCCGGGCGGCCCGTGGGATGCGCAAGCGCAAGTGGTCAAATCGCTGACCGACGCCCGACACGATCTCGCCGTCGCCCAGGTGCTCGCCAACGCTTACATCAAGGACGGTCCACTGCCGTTGCAAATGGCCCTGACCGCGCTCCGCACTGATGACGACCTGATCTCGCTGCAACGCCTCGTCGCACAGCCGAGGCCCTATCGATTCGTGCTGCGTCCCGCGCCGTAGCCGCAAGCGGTACAATGGGGAGGCGCCATGTTGGTCGATCTCGTGCAAACCACAACCCGTGACGGCGTGCGCCTCGACGGCATGCTGCAAACTCCCGCGCAATCCACCAGAACGTGGCCTGTGGACGGACTCTGCTTCGTGCACGGGACCGGCGGAAACTTCTACGCCTCGTCGCTCTTCGACGCGATCGGCGAACGCTGCCTTCAGCGTGGCTGTGCGGTCTTGCGCGTCAACACGCGCGGGCACGACGGGATCTCGAATGCCGTCACGTCGAAAGGCGGCCGGCGCCTCGGCGCGGCGTATGAGATCGTGGACGATTGCCGGCATGATCTGGCGGCGTGGATCGATTTCCTGAAGGAACGCGTCGGTCCGCGCGTCGGCCTGGTCGGCCATAGCCTCGGCGCCGTCAAGAGTCTCTACGCGCTGGCTCATGACACGTCACTTCATGTGGAGCGCGTGATCGCCATCTCGCCGCCGCGCTTGTCGTATGCGTGGTTTTGCGAAAGTCCGGAGGGCCAGCAATTCCTGGGGACGTATCAGCGTGCCGAGGCGCTCGTGGAAGCAGGACAGCCGACGACGCTCATGGACGTGCAGCTCCCCTTGCCGATCGCAATAACTGCCGCGGGATATGTCGAGAAGTACGGACCGGACGAACGCTACAACTATTTGCCATTCATGCGAAGCGTGCGCGTACCGACGTTGCTCACGCTCGGCGCCATCGAAGCGGAGCACAACATGGCCTTCCGCGGCGCGGCCGAGATGTTGCGAGAATCGCAACACCGCACACTGACGCTGGCGACGATCGCAGACGCCGATCATTTCTACTCAAAGGCGCGGCCGGCGTTGATCGCACGGCTCGACGAATGGCTGACAGAGGCCGATGCGTAGGCGAGGGATTCATTATTAGTCGTAACTGTTCACCCCTCTCCCCTGTACTCAGGGGAGAGGGGCCGGGGGTGAGGGGTTGAGGTGTCGCGCAACTGTCTGTTCCTCCCCCTCACCCCCATCCCCTCTCCCCCTGAGTACAGGGGGAGAGGGGTGGTGAATGGTTACGATAAGTCTTCGCTAACGCTTCAGGCTCCGGCAGCATTTTGCTCTTGCACATCTCGAAGTTGACGCTATATACCGCTCTCTTGCCATAGGCGAAGGATCGTCATGATTCACTGGAGGGGAGGGAATCCATGACCGCGAAGTGGGGAAGTTGTGCAATTCTGGCAATCTGCCTGTCGCTTCTGTTCGGCTGTCGTACGTTGCAGCCGAACGTGAAGCCCGATTCCGATCCCGAGCGTTTTGCTTCGCCGCCGGAGGAGGGCCGCTACGAGAGGCCCGGCTATCCCAAGGCAGCCTACGATGCGCCGATCGATCCCGTCAAACGCAACTTGGATGCAAAGGGCGGCATGCCCAGCATGGGGCGCGGTGGCGGTATGCCTGGCATGGGTTCCGGCAGTGGCCGTTACTGATCCGCTGCCAGAAACCGCTGCAACGCCGCGCGCAACGTCGCCACGATCTTGTCCTGATCCGACGGCGTCAACGCCGTCGCATCTTCACGGCGCAAACCTTGCCAGTACAGCTTCACCGGCCAGCCCGTATTCTCGGCCGCGTGATTGAACTGTTCGCGCACGCGCTGGCCCCAGACGAGGCCCCAGCGATCCCGAAACATCAACCACAGCCGATCGAATTCCGAGCGTTCCCGCCCGCGCTGCCGCACGCACAACCACGTAAGCCAAGGGATGGCGGTCAATAACCCATCAAACATCAATGCCGGCTCGAAACCCGCAAACCACTCCGGCGCGTAGAGCAGTATGAGTTCGCCGGCGCCGACGAACAACAGCAGCAGCGCGCCCGGGCCGAGACGCGTCGGTAAATAGTTGAGGATGACGACCGCCAGCGTCGCCGCCAGAAAGAAAATCCGCAAGGGATCGATCGGATGAGTGCCAATGAACAGCGTTTCGACCATTGGCAGAACCATGACGGCGAACAGGCCGAGCACGACAAAATTCCACGCGAAGACGTGCGGCCGGCGTGCGCCGAGCACGGCGACGCCGGCACAGCTCGTGAGTGCGAGTGCGCAGAAGCGGCCGGGCGCCAGGGCGGTTTGTGCGGGATCATCGAGGAGAAACGCGACAGCCCAACTCAGCCAGGCGATCACGCTCCACGTCAGTGCGTGCGCCAGGCTGGTCGCGCGATTGGCGCGCCATGCCAGGCCGAGCGGGATCAAACCCACGAGGATCAAGAGGACGAGAACGATTCGCATGACGCAATGATTGTATAGTCCCACGCTGATTCTTGCCGCTAGCGATTCGGCAAGCTAACCCACATGCGATAGCCCGCCTCGTGCGGCGCTGTAACTCTGGGCGAAATGTAATGCTTATTCCCATTGCACAAATCCGTCCGCGCGGGATTGCGCGCGAATTACAATCGTGCGCCAATCCCGTTCTGACGATTAAAGATATAGTTGGGTATCCCATTTCGACGCCCACTAGTTGCCTGATCGTGAGGTTACCCCATGAAACGAATCCTGCTCGGACTGTTGTTGCTGTTCCCCATGGCATGGGCCGCCCCGTCGCACGCGCAGTGGGTCTTCGCCAAGAAAACCAAAACAAACCCCTCGCAACGCGTGCCGGAGTTGATCTTGATGCTCAAGACCGACGGCGACGAGCGCAGACGCGCCGGGGCCGCGGAGGAGTTGCGCGATTACGATTCGGTGGCCTTTACGGAGATCGTGCCGGTACTCGTGGACGTATTGCGGAGCGACAAGAAACAAAACGTGCGTGTGGAGGCGTTGAATAGCCTGATGAAGATCAGGCCGGTGACGCAGCTGGCCGGGCAGGCGATCGAGAAAGCCGCGGCGGATGATGAGGCGTGGCGCGTGCGTTGGCAAGCGAAGACGGCATTGGCCCGGTATCACCTGGCAGGATATGTCTCGAAGAAAGTGGATGTGGCCAAGGGGAAACAAACGAACGAGCCGCCGCTCGCCGAGCCGATGCCCCGTTACGAGCCGCTGCCACGTGTGGAACCGCCTGCGCTGAATCCGGCGATCCCACGTCCGCTGCCGTTGGGGGTGCCGACGCCGAAGGAGCCGAGCCCAGGCCCGACGTTGTTTCCGTGAGGATACGTCAACGACGGCCCTACACACGAGCCCGCAGCGCAAACTTGAGCGGCGACAAATCGTATTACTTCGTGTTGGTCAAGCGTTGCAGCTGTTCTTCACTCAATTCGCTCAGGAACTTGCAGCCGAGCATCCAGTCGCCGTCCTCGTAGCGGCGCATATGGACGACCTTGGCGAAGACGGTGGACGGCGCCTGCTCGCCATCGCCGGGAAGCTCAATGGCCAAGCCAGTTCCCTTTTCAAATCGGCGCTGCAGCTTGAGCCGCACGCCTTCCTGTGAGATGTCCGCGATCAAACCTTTCCAGGGCGTCTCTTTCATTTCCCGCACGGACGCCGGGAGACACGCTGTGGGAACTTCGCACGCTTGACGTTCGTACACTCGACATTCCCGGCGTGATTCGATCGGGACAGGATATTCGTGAACGGACAGCACGGGTGTTGACATGGCGCTCCCTTATATTTAGTGAGCGAGGTGATTTTCAACCCTAGCTCGCTGCGGACAGGAGTCAAGCTGGTTTTCAGGAGTCGCAATAATCCAAGAATCGGCTGCCATGGAACGCCCGGTAGTGTCTCAGTTTCGCACGACCATCGTAGACCTCACGCTCCGCGGGAGGAATCCTCACGCGGAGCGTGAGGTCTAC
>SYHD01000210.1 GCA_005799265.1 Planctomycetia bacterium
GCCAAGGTCGGCGGCACGGAAGCGGGCATCAAGGAGCCGGGCGCGACGTTTAGCACCTGCTTCGGCGCGCCGTTCTTGCCGAGGCCTGCCGGGCAATACGCGGCACTGCTCGAGGCCCGCCTCCGCGACCACGGCGCCCACGTCTGGCTCGTCAACACCGGCTGGACCGGCGGCCCGTACGGCGTCGGCAAACGCTTTCCGCTAGAGATCACGCGCCGCCTCGTCCGCGCCGCACTCAGCGGCGAACTCGATAGCGTCGGCTTTACGCCCGACCCCGTCTTCGGTGTCTTAGTGCCGACGACTTGCCCCGATGTTCCGCCGCACATGCTGCAGCCGCGCCACGCCTGGGCCGACTCCGCCGCCTACGACCGGCAAGCACGCCATCTGGCGGAGCTGTTCCGCAATAACTTCAAGGCTTATGAAGGCGAGGCGAGCGCTGAAGTGAAGCAAGCGGGGCCGCGCGGGGCGTGACGTACCCGCGTATCGAGCTACCTACCTTGCTCTTGTTTGCGGCGCCGGGAGAGTTTGTTTCATCGCCGCACTACATCCGCCGCCAGTGAAACGCATGCTTCGAGCGTGGCATCCAGTAGTTGGTGAGTGGTGCGTTCAGTCGAGTGACGATCATCCACTCACGGCTCACCAAACTAATAGGTAATTCCAAGTACCGCCGTGGCGCCGAGGAGGCTGAGGTCGCCGGTGGCGCTTGTGGGAGTGCCGACGTTGTACCAGCCTTGGTAGACCGCCCCGATGCGGGTGAACAAGTAAGATGAGCCCACGCGTTTGCCGTACTGAACGCCCAGCTCCACGTCAGCAATGGTGGCGGTGCGCGAGTCGTACGCCACGCTCTGGTTGGACGTGGTGACGGTCGTGACGTCGGCGCCCACGACGACGACCGTGTCCGCGCTATTCGAGTTCTGGAATCGATCCACGCCAAAAATAACGGAACCGCGCAAGTTGGCGTACAGGGCCAATCCCCCACTCGTCACAGGCTGAACCAGCTCGAGGCTGATGGTGGGGCCGATACCCGCGAAACGCGAGTAGGTGTATTGCGTTACCGACGAAACATTGCCGTTTGCCGTGCTGCCGTCAACCGTACTCGTTGCTTTGTAGCTTTGCAGGATATCCGAATAGCGCGCGCCCGCGCCCATTAGGAACGTGGACTTCCGCCATTGCGCTTCTTTGACGATCTCCGCCTGGCCGGTAAACGCGGTCAGAACCTGCCTGAATTGCATCACATCCGTGCCCGTCGCCGCGGTCAGGCTGGCACTGGGGGAAAGCGCGAAGCCGAGGGGCGTCTTGATGGTCGTTGCGGCGTCGGTATTCGTCAAGCTCTGTGAAGCGTCTCCGACGAGGTAGGTGGCGCTGGCGCGCGCGCCCCACCCGTTATGGAGAATGAAAGCGAGATTGGCTCTCCCCGCATAGTTGGCATCGGACCCAAAGTTGTTAGCTATGGTGGTGGTAGTCCCGGTCGTCGAACTCGTAAACGCCTGGCGCGTGCTCATTGGAAAAAGGACCAGGGCGGCAAAGTCGCCGATGCAATGGCCGCGGGCGTAGGGATGATGGCGCTTGAAGATGGGGTCGATGCACCCCGCGGGCCCGCAACCTTCCGGCCCACACGCCCCGTCGGCGCAGGCAGGGCCTGGCTGTGTCTGCTGTTGAGGCGGTTCCCCAGTCTTGTTGTTGGTCGCGTAAAACTTGCCCGGCCGCGACGAGCTCGCCGGCACAGCGGGCAGCCGCGCGGCGTTGTTGGGTTTCCCCTGTCCAGGCGCCGGATACACGGGGATATCTTGCGACTCTGCGAGCGGACCATACGTATTCGGACGCGGTTGATAATTCGGCGGGTACTGCATGGGTGGATATTGCATCGGCATCGGCATCGGCTGGCGCATCATCTGCTGCGGTGGATAGTAGACCGGCCGCTGCATCGGCGCGTACGCACCCGGCACGCCGTATGGGGGCATGTATTGCACCGGCATGAGACCATAGTATGTTGGCGCCGGCGGATAATAGTACTGCGCATTTGACAAGGGGGCGCACAGGGTAAACGCCGCCGCACAGAAAAGGGATGTGAAAGCTCGTCTCATGAAGACCTCCTTGTCATCCGTCGCGAAACTGACAGGGTGGGGAGAGTTTCGCGATTCCACCAACCTTGAGGGCGAATGCACATCCATGCGCCGCGCTTCTCCGCGTGCTCCCGCAGGGAGCGCTTTCAAAACTGTGCGGAAAGTTCGCCTCTCATCCTCTTCAATCGACATCGCCTTTCATCCGCACAATCGTGAAATGAGGGAAAATAGGTCGTCGATCGCGCGCGCCCCCCAATCAAACGGGATAGCCCGTAGAATTTGCCGATTCGTCAACTTCGCTACTACAACAACTGCATGAAACCACTCCTGTTCACGAACGGCACGATACTCCTGGCCGATCGCGCCCTGGCTGCCGGCCGCGTCGGCGTCTCGGACGGCCGCATCGATTTGGTGGAAGACGGTCCCGGGTCGCCGCCTGCCGACCGGACGATCCTCGATCTCGCCGGGGGCGTGCTTGCGCCGGGGTTGATCGACGTTCACGTTCACGGCGGCGCCGGGCACGATTTCATGGACGGCACGGAGGAGGCCTTTCGCGCCGTGTGCCAAGCCCACGCTCGCCACGGCACGACCAGCCTCCTGCCCACGACCACCGTCGCCCGGCATGCACAGCACTTGGCGTTTCTCGAAGTGTGCCGGCGTCTCCAACGCCAGGACACCGGCGGGGCGCGCATCCTCGGCGCCCATTTCTACGGACCCTATTTCGCCAAGGAAGCGCGCGGCTGCCATCCGGGCGACGCGGTGCGGCCGCCCATCTCGACCGAATACGAAGAATATCTTAACTACGATTGCATCGCCCGCGCGACGGTCGCCCCGGAGCTGCCCGGCGCGGAAGCCTTCGTGCGCGCGTGTCGGGCGCGCGCCATCGGCTGCAACGTCGGGCACTCCTACGCGACCTTCGAGCAGATGGAGGCCGCGCGCGCCTGGGGCGTCACGCACGTCGATCATCTCTTCTGCGCCATGTCCGACCGCGCCCGTCTGCGCCTGGAGCAGACCTACCCCATGCGCGGCGGCGTCATGGAAGCGACGCTTTTCTTCGACGACTTGACCACGGAAGTGATCGCGGATGGGAAACACTTGCAGCGCGAACTGCTGCTCTTGGCCTACAAGATCAAAGGCCCCGACCGTCTTGCCCTCGTCACCGACTGCAATCGCGCCCTCGACATGCCCGACGGCCCCTACCTCTTCGGTCCCAAGGACGGTGGCGAGCCGATCGTGCGCAAGGACGGCGTCGGCATCATGCCCGACGGCAAGTCGCTGGCGTCGGGCGTCGTCGGCATGATCGAATGCGTGCGCACCTTTCATGCGTTGACAGGCGTCCCGCTCGTCGAGACCGTACGCATGGCGTCATTGACGCCCGCGCGCATTGCCGGCGTCCAAAGTGAAACGGGCAGCATCGCCGTCGGCAAACGCGCGGACCTGCTGGTGCTCGATCGCGAGTTGAATGTGGTACAGGTTTATGGGAATGGAAAACGAATCGTGTGATGTGATTTCGTGTAGCGTGTGGAAAAGCGCCCTTCGGATGAATTGCCCAGCTTGTGCGGTTTATCGCAATTCTCCCATTCGGCATGCGGCCGAATCGGATCACAAATGCTTCGGCAAGAATCAATGCGAATGCGCGCGGATACCCGATTCGCGTTGATTCGGCAATCTCCGCGTGGTATCTACGATTCCTGGCACGAACCGCCGCACGGATCGCAGCACATGACAAGGGCTTCACGGAAGAAAGGCCTGAAATGCAACCAAGTTACTACGTTCATCCCTCGTCATATGTTGACAGCCCCTGTGAAATCGGCGACGGGACGAAAATCTGGCATTTTTGCCACGTCATGGCCAATGCAAAGATCGGCAAGGCGTGCAATCTGGGGCAGAATGTCTTGGTGTCGAGCCATGTCGAGATCGGCAACAATGTCAAGATTCAGAACAACGTCGCGCTGTACACCGGCGCGGTCATCGAGGACGACGTCTTTCTCGGCCCTTCCTGCGTCCTGACCAACATCGTCAATCCGCGCAGCGAGATCGTGCGCAGGCACATGTACGAGAAAACCATTATCCGCAAGGGCGCCTCGGTCGGCGCCAATGCGACGATCGTGTGCGGCACGACCATCGGCTGTTACGCTTTTATCGCCGCCGGGGCAGTCGTCACGAAAGACGTGCCTGACTATGCGTTGGTGATGGGCGTGCCAGCGCGCCGTGTGGCCTGGATGAGCCGGCACGGCTATCGACTCGCCGACCCTGATTCCGACGGCGTAATGACTTGCCCGTATAGCGGCCTGCGCTACCGAGAAACCGGCTCGGAACTCTTGCGCTGCCTCGATCTGGACGAAGCGGCGCCTTTGCCGAAGGCGGCGTAGCCAAATCGCGGCCCATGAGGAGGAATTCATGACCACGCTCGGAGTGATCGGTGCCGGACGCTGGGGCGGCAACTGGATCCGCACGCTCGCGGCTCTGCCGGGCGCCCAATTGCGCTGGGTATGCGATGTCAGTGCCGCATCACTGGAGCGAATCCGCACGCAGTTGCCCGATGTACACACGACCACGCGCTTGGGCGACCTGCTTGAAGACGACCAGCTAGACGGCATCGTCATCGCCACCATCGCGCCGACGCATTTCGACCTGGCGCGACAGGCGCTTGGCGCGCGCAAACACGTCCTCATTGAAAAACCGATGACCCTCTCGACCAACGACGCCCTCGAATTGACTGACCTCGCGCAACGCCAGCTTTGTGTACTCATGGTTGGGCATCTCCTCGAATATCATCCGATCATTCACCACATTCGCCGCATGATTGAATCGGGCGAACTGGGAGAATTGCGTTATCTGTATCAACAAAGACTCAACCTCGGAACGATCCGTGCCGATGAGAATGCCTGGTGGTCCTTGGCGCCGCACGACATTTCGGTTGCCAATCGCTTAATGGGCACCGCGCCGATCTCCGTGCAGTGTCGGGGCCAGAACATCGTCAACCCCCATGTCGCGGACGTCGTGTTCGCGACCTTGGCGTATCCGGGCGGCCGGCTTGCCAACGTCCACGTGAGCTGGCTCGATCCGCACAAGAGCCGCAAGCTCGTCGTGGTCGGCTCGCGCAAGATGGTGATCTTCGACGACGCGGCCGAGCACAAGCTGATCGTCGTGGACAAGGGCTTCGAATGCAAGAACGGGACCATCACCCTACGGCAGGGCGAGACGACCCATCCCCATGTTGACGCCGGTGAACCGCTCGCGCTGGAGGCGCAGCACTTCTTCGACTGCATTCGGACAGGACGCCGGCCGATCTCGGATGGCCTGGCCGGAGCGCTGGTGGTCTCCGTCCTCGAACATGGCCAGCGTTCGATGGATCAAGACGGAGTAGTAGTGCCGATTCCCGCATTTCTCGGAACCCTGCGGAAGTCGGCGTGATTCAACCCGCTTACGGGCAGGAGAATGGTTAGACAATGAACAATGACACGATCCCGATGCTTGATCTGAAAGCCCAATATCAAACTCTCAAGCCGGAACTCGACGCCGCCGTGATGCGCGTCATCGAATCGTCCCAGTTCATCAATGGCCCCGATGTCGAGGCACTTGAACAGGACGTCGCACGCTATTGCGGGGCCAATCATTGCATCGGGCTGTCATCGGGCTCGGACGCGCTGCTCGTGTCGCTCATGGCCCTGGACATCGGGCCTGACGATGAAGTCATCACGACGCCGTACACCTTCTTCGCGACGGCCGGCGCCATCGTTCGCGTTGGCGCTCGGCCCGTGTTCGTGGACATCGATCCCGCCACGTTCAACATGGACGTAAACGCGATCGCCGCGAAAGTGTCGCGGCGGACCACGGCGATCATGCCGGTTCATCTGTTTGGACAGTGCGTCGAGATGGACCCGCTGCTTGAAGTCGCGGCCCAGCACAACCTCGCCGTCATCGAGGACGCCGCCCAGGCGATCGGCTCGGAGTACAAGGGCCGCCGTGCCGGTTCGATGGGGACCGTCGGCTGCTATTCGTTCTTCCCGTCAAAGAACCTCGGCTGCTTCGGCGACGGCGGCGCGGTCGTCACCCAGGATCGCGGGCTGGCCGACAAAATCCGCCTCCTGCGCAATCATGGCTCGCATCCCAAGTACTTCCACAAGGCCGTGGGGGGTAATTTCCGCCTCGACACGCTGCAGGCCGCTGTCTTGCGGGTCAAGCTGCCGCACCTGGACGCCTGGGTGCAAGCACGCCAGCAGGGAGCCGCCTTCTACACGGCCGCCCTCGCGAAATACGGCTTGCTGGGCCGGCTTATCGAGGCGCCAAAAATCCTGCAATCGCGGCACATCTTCAATCAGTACGTCGTCCGCTGTGACGATCGTGAAGGTCTGCGCGAGCACCTCAAGAACGACCGAATCACGACCGAGGTCTACTACCCGCAACCGATGCACTTGCAGGAATGCTTTGCCGATCTCGGCGGTCACAAGGGTGAGTTCCCCGAAAGCGAGCGTGCCGCCGTCTCGTCGCTGGCTTTGCCCATGAGTCCTGAATTGCCCAACACCCAGCGCGAACGCATCGTCCGCAGCATCGCCGCCTTCTACGAAGCCGCCGGCAAGCTGCCACGCCGCGCCGCCGCGTGAGGCCGCTGCCTTCGCCGCTTGCGGCTTGGCGTTCGCATGGCGCCTTGCGAACGCCAAGCCGCAAGCGGCAATTTGCACTTGAGGCGGATCTTCCCTCAGCCGGACAATTTCCTCGACGCCTGTGTGTCATGAGGACGCACGCGTTTGCCAAGGAAGGGCAACACTCATGTCGCAACCGACGCAACAACAGCGCAGCACCCACCCTTCCGGAAACCGCGTCGGCCACCCCTCGCTCGGCAATCCGCATTTGCGCATCCTCGCCGAGCATTCCGAGGCCGAGGTCCAGAAGCGCGTTGCCGACCTCCTGCGGAAAATCGCAACACACCAGGCCGTCGTCGGCGTCGTCGGCATGGGCTACGTTGGCCTCCCCGTCGCGGTCGAGAAGGCCAAGGTCGGCTTCCCGGTGATCGGCATTGAGCAGAACCCGAAACGCGCCGCCGCCATCAACCGCAGCGAGAATTACATCGCCGACGTCAAGGACGACGAGCTACGTGCTCTCGTCCAGAGCGGCAGCCTGCGCGCCGTCACCGACTATAGTGAGGTGCCGCAGATGGATGTCATCGTCATCTGCGTGCCGACTCCCCTCACGCGCAATCTCAATCCCGATTTGCAATACGTCGAAGGCGTCACCCGCGAAATCGCCAAGCATCTGCGGCCCGGCCAGCTTATCAGCCTTGAATCGACGACCTATCCAGGCACCACCGAAGAAATCATGCTGCCCATCCTCGAGGCCAACGGTCTCAAGGCCGAGGTCGATTTCTTCCTGGCGCATTCCCCCGAACGCGTCGATCCCGGCAACGCGCGCTATACGACCAAGAACACGTCGAAGGTCGTCGGCGGCATCGGGCCGAACTCGCAGACGGTCGCCGTCTCGTTCTACGCGCAGACCATCGAGCGCGTCGTGCCGGTGTCGAGCGCCAACGCGGCCGAGATGGTCAAGGTTTTCGAGAACACCTTCCGCGCCGTCAATATCGCGCTGGTGAACGAGTTGGCCCTCTTGTGCGACAAGATGAACCTCAACGTCTGGGAGGTGCTCGACGCCGCCTTTACGAAGCCGTTCGGCATCATGCCGTTCTATCCGTGGCCGGGCGTCGGCGGGCACTGCATTCCGCTCGATCCGCACTACTTGGAGTGGAAGGCGCGCGAGTACAACTTCAACACGCGCTTCATCGCCTTGGCCGGCGAGATCAATCGCCGCATGCCGGAGTTCGTGCGCGAAAAGACCCATCGCATCTTGAATGCGTTGGGGGTGTCGCCGTCGAAATCGAAGATCCTGATGCTGGGCGTCTCCTACAAGCGCGACCTCGGCGACTGGCGCGAGTCCCCCGCTCTGGACGTGATCAAGCTCTTGCAGCAAGACGGCGCCACCATCGTTTATCACGACCCGCACGTGCCGAGCTTCGACGAGCACGGCCAAATCTTCGAGAGCGTGCCGTTGACGGACGAGGTGCTGGCGAGCTGCACGATGGGCATCATCGCGACCGATCATCAGGCTGTCGATTACGATCACGTCGTCGACAAGCTCGCGCATGTGCTGGATACGCGCAACGCTTCGAAACGCTTGACGCGCAATCAGGACAAGGTGACGCTGCTGTAAAATGCCGCTGGCCGTTTAGCGCTCGCGTCGAAGTGCCAATCCGCACGGCGCTTCGACGCGAACGCTAAACCGCACGCGGCCAAACTTTCGCTTGCACTTCGCGCCTGTTCGCTTATCCTGTCCTCATGAACGACACCGCACCCCGCACGTCCAACTTCGGCAAATGGATGGCCCTCACCGCCGCCCTGCTCGGCTGGCTCTTCGACGGCCTCGAAATGGGCCTCTTCCCCCTCGTGCAGCGCTCCGCCCTCAAGGAACTCGTCGGCGACGAGCAGCTCACTCTGTGGATGGGCATCATGACCAGCTTCTTCCTGGTCGGCGCGGCCACCGGCGGCGTCTTGTTCGGCTGGCTGGGCGACCGCATCGGCCGCGTCCGCTCCATGATGCTCAGTGTGCTTACTTATGCCCTGGTCAGCGGGCTGTGCGGGTTCGCCGCCGACCTCCACATCGGCGCCGTCTTCATCCCCGGCTCCTGGCAGATCGGCATCCTGCGTTTCATCGCCGCGCTGGGCATGGGGGGCGAATGGTCGCTCGGCGTCGCCCTCATCAACGAGATCTGGCCCGATCGCTCGCGCGCCTTCTTGGCTGGCCTCATCGGCGCGGCGGCCAACGTCGGCTACCTCATCATCGGCGTCGTCGGCAGCACCGTCCAGCAACAACTCCAAGCGATCCGCCACGCCCTGCTCGCGCTCAACCTTTCGCAAGAATGGGTCGATCATCTCATAAGCGAGCAAAACCAGGGCTGGCGCGTCCTCATGATGCTCGGCGCCGTCCCCGCCCTGCTGACGTTCTTTATCCGCGTGTTCGTGCCGGAATCGGAGAAATGGGAACGCGAACGCGGCAAAGGCGCGACCTCGCACTGGGCGACGCGCGATCTCTTGAGCGTCCTCGGCGGCGCCATCGCGGCGTGCCTCATCATCGTCCTCTGGGCGGTCCAGTTCGAGCTTTATTTCGACACCGACGCGCGCGCCGCCATGGCCCCCTGGATCTTGACAATGCGCATCGTCGGGTCCCTGGCTGGCTTCGCCATCGTCACCTGGGGCTACACCTATCCGGTCCTCTGTTATCTCAAACGCGCGCACGCCAGTGGTCCGGTCGCCGGCCATGACTGGAAGCCTGCCCTCAAACGCATGCTCCTGGCCGCCACCCTGAGCGGCGTCGCCTTGTTAGGTACCTGGGGCACAATCCAGCAGGCCCCCGCGTGGTCGACGACCCTGGCCCACACCGAACCCACCGCGGCAGCGCAAACGCAGATCGCCGCCGCGTTCGGCGCCGTCATCGGCACTATCATCGCCGCCCTCCTGGGCGGCTGGCTGGGGCGACGCATCACCTACTTCTTCCTCTGCATCGCCTCCTTCGTCATCCTGCAGATTTTCTTCCAGCCGAGCGCGGCCTTCGGCAACTACTTCCTGTTCCTCGCGTTTCTCACCGGCGGCATCAGCGCGTCGTTCTACGGTTGGCTACCGCTCTACCTGCCCGAACTCTTCCCGACGGCGTTTCGCGCCACCGGCCAGGGCTTCGGCTTCAACTTCGGCCGTATTATCGCCGCCATCGGCGTCTTGCAGCTGCAAAACCTGCGCGAAGCGTTCGGCGGCCTGCCTCAAGCGTGCGCCGCTCTCAGCTGCATCTACGTCGTCGGCCTGATCGTCATTTGGTTCGTGCCGGAAACCAAGGGCAAACCGCTGCCCGACTGAGGATTTTCCGCTGGCGGCTTAGGGCTCGCGCGTCGCCGCCCGCCGCATCGCCGCCAGCAATTCCTCGCCGCTCGGCCGATCGGCCGCGTCCTGGCTCGCGTGGGCATAGACGATGCGCCCCTCCCGGTCGAGCACGAAATCTCCGCCCAGCTGCAAGACATCCGTCTTCTCTGGGGGAAGTTTCGGCAGCCAGCCGCGGCAAATCAATTTCATGAAACGCCAGGCCACGCCCGGTCGAAAAAACCCCAGCAACGTCGCGGTTTCGAGACCAAACGCACGGTAGGCGTGCCGATCCGGATCGCTAACGACCGCGAACGGCTGCGGCATTTCCCGCAAGAACGCCGTCAGCTGACGCTCGGGCGCAAAGCTGACGACCAGCACCGCGCCGCCGAGTCCTTGGACCTGTTCCTGAATCTTTGCCACCTCACCGAGGTGGGCCTGACAGGCGATTCAAGCGAGATGCCGCAAGAAAACCAGCAATAACGGCTGACCCAGGCGTTCGCCCAGGCTGAAAGGGGAGCCGTCTGGGATATGGAACGTAAAGTCCCCCACGGATTCGCCGAGCTTGATTGACATGTGTGGAAAGATCCCCGTAGCCGACGCGACGCGGAGCGTCGCACCACAATGTGGCACGACGCTCCGCGTCGTGAACGGGTACATTGAATTCTGCCGCTCGTCTTACCAATCATTCTGCGCGGAGAGTTGGCCGTACGAATACATCTTATTTATTTTTTCTTCGTCCGGCCGTTGCCCGTATCGGCACCGATGCGCCAGAAAAACTCATCGGCCGTCCCGCTTTGTTCCGGTGCTGACTATGATCGCAACTAACTTCACATAAACACGATACATCAATTGATTAGCCACGGACCGCGCCGCAATCACGCTCCAAGTCGGGCTGCTTGCCTTGCTACGGTCGCCCGAGCGGTTCCGAAAAAATCGCCTGACTTGCGCATTTTTTCCAAAAATTCACTTGCAATCGGTGGGAACCTGTCCTATATTCACTCAAGTAACTTATCAATTCTTGATCCGTTGGACGAATCTGTTGGACGTAAGTGGGGAATTTCCCCGTTGGTTTTTTTTCTTTTCTTTCTTTCTTTAGGAGATCGGTCATGATTAAGAAGGCTCTGAAGGGTCGCCAGGCGTTTACGCTGATCGAGTTGCTGGTGGTTATCGCCATCATCGCCATTCTCATCGCGTTGCTTGTGCCTGCGGTTCAGAAAGTGCGTGAAGCGGCAGCTCGTACGCAATCCGCCAACAACCTGAAAAACATCGGTCTCGCCTTCCACGGCTATCACGACGTCGTCCTGTGCCTCCCGTGGCAAGGGGCTGCTAACCCATCCGGCACAGCCGGCAGCGCGGACCCAGATAAAGGCGGTTGGGGATACCAGATCACGGCGTATATCGATCAACAACCTGTTTTCATTTCGTCAGCTGCCGCTGCCCCGGCCATAGCGGTTCCTGCCTATATGTGCCCTGGACGTGGTCGGAGTGGTCTAAATTTTAATTCCGATTTTGGCTACAACA
>SYHD01000211.1 GCA_005799265.1 Planctomycetia bacterium
ATTTCTTGCCGCTGCCGCACGGACAGGGGGAATACGGGTCATTCTGCATGCGCGTCCTTCTTTTTCTTGAATGGCGGGTGGGCCAAGTTCAATTTCTTGCGAAACGCTGGCATCAGCGACGTCACGCTCCGCGTGTCGGGATTTCCTCACGCGGAGCGTGAGATCCACGTTGATAACATATGGAGTCGCGAAATGTCATGCCAGCGGACCAGGCTCTTCGGATGCAGGCGCCGGCCCCTCCTTGGCGATTTGTTTGGCGATGACCGTGTCGAGCAGCAGTTGGCCGACGTGGTAGAACAGGAGCGGAATCACCGCGTAGGGGTAGGCGGTGTAGTATTGCTCGTACAGGACCAGCGAAACTGGCAACGTCTTCTGGCTCGCGGACAATCCGATGGCGATCTGTCGGCCGCGGTCGAAGCGCAGCCAACGGCCCGTGAGCAGGCCACTTCCCAGGGCGAACAGATGGAGCGTGACGGCCAGACCGATTCCCCAGGCGAAGATCTCGGCCGCGTCCTCGGCATATTGCGCGTGGAGCTTGTCGCCGACGGTCACGCCTGCCTTGAGGACAATCGCGAGCACGAAGCATTGCGACAGGGCGCTGATAAATACTTTGTTTTGCTCGGCAATTCGAGCACACGATGAGATAGCACGCAAGGCTTGACCGAGTATGACCGGTAGGATCAGGCTGACGATCAAGTCGAATGCGACCGCGACGAGTTGGATTTCCGCAGCGGTTCCCGTGAGTCCGTAGAGCCAGGCCGTCGTCAGTATCCAGCTCAGGAAGGTCGTGCCCATCACGGCCAGCAGCGCCGTCGCCTCGTTGCCTCCCGCCATGCGCGTCCACAGGATCGCCGACGATAGCGTACATGGCACCGCGCTGATGAGAATCAAGCCGATGCGCAAGTCCTCATGCCGAGTCGCATGCCCGAGCAGCCACGCACACACCGGCACAAGACCATAGCTCAAGAACACCGCCCACAGCGACGCATACGGCTGCCGAAACTCCGCGATCAGCGAGCGCGTCGGCATCGTGAACGCCATCAGAAACAGCGATGCGCCCATGGTCAGGCGCGGCTCCCAGAAGTCGGTGGCGGGATGCATGACCCGTGGCATCCAGAGCGTGAATCCCACCGCCAGCATGAGAAAGACAAGAAACCAATGTTTGACGAAAAATGAACGCATATTGAGAGGTGTCTCAGCCGCGTGCGCCCTGGCGATCGCGTGGCATCGCCGTGAAACTGGCGTGCGCAAGAAGGAACGCGCCGAACCACAACGACGGACGGCACATGAAGAAGTCCTGTTCCGGATGATGCGCTGACGTCCATGAGTAAATGCGATCTCGGGCGCAGGAGCAAGTAAAAGATCATCAATTCGAATGAAGCCATAGATGAACACGGTCAAGAAACGACAAGCAGCGTCAACACTCCGGTATTCAATTGGGCTTATCCGTACTCATCTGAGGATTCATTTTCTCAAGAGCCCGCCAGATTGCCAAGCGACGTCGGAAAAATCGGCGGACGCACTGAATCGCTTGTCCAGCCGAACAGGAACTCGACAGCCGGTCCACAGACGCGTCCCTGGCAAGGCCCCATGCCGCATCGCGTTTGCAGCTTGGCGTCGCGCCCGTTGGCGTGGCGAGACAATTGAGCGAAGGTGACGTCTTCGCAACGGCATACGATGGTTTCCCTGTCGGCCAAATGGTGCAGCTCTTCCCGCAGCGCAAAAGCTTCCGCGAGTCGCGCGACGAACGATCGCGCCTTGACAAGCTGACGCTGCCGCCGTTGGACGTGCTCCATGCGACCGGAAACGACAGCGCCCGCTATTTGTCCTTCGACGATCGCTTTGTCGAGGCCGCCAATGCCGGTCAGTTCGCCGATCGCATAGACGTTTGGGATCGAAGTTCGTTGATAATCATCCACCTTGACGAAGCCTTCGGCGATGGCGCAACCCAGCAGCATTGGTAGTTCCAGGTTTGCGATTAGACCGAAGCCGCACGCCAACGCATCGCACGGCTCGGACCACATCTTGCGGCCATCGGTCAAAGTGACAGCAGTGACGCGCTCGAATCCCTCGGCGCGTACGGGCCAGCAGCCCGCGCAAAACGGAATGCCGCGCAAGCGCCAACCAAGCTTGCAGGCCTCGACCAGCTTCGTCGGGTGACTCCAGAGAAGAGAGCCCGTGAAGCGTGCGAGATTCCAGCGCGACGTCTGCTCGGCAATCAGGCGCACGTCGGCGCCGCGTTGGCGCAGATACTCCGCCACGGCGAGCAGGAGCGGCCCCGACCCGGCGACGATCACGCGCTGCCCTTTGATCGGATAGCCGGACTTGACGAGCGATTGTAGCCCGCCCGCACCGAAAACGCCGGGGAGAGTCCAACCAGGGAAAGGTAAAAATTGCTCACGCGCCCCGCACGCCAGGATTAAATGTTTGTAGCCCAACGCCAGCGCGGCATCATGAGAGTCAGCGAGCAAGGTCGAGCCGTCGAGCGCAAAGAGGACTTGGGTCTTGTTGAGGAAGGTAATCGACGGACGAGACGGTCTCGTCGGTGGTTTGGTGTCATCGTGGCGCCAGATCTGGCCGCCGAAGTGAGGATTGTCATCAACGAGGCCGACGCTTAGGCCCGCGTGCGCCGCGCTGTCTGCCGCGGCAAGCCCGCCCGGTCCGGCGCCGATGACGAGCACGTCAAATTCACGCTTCAATAAAGGCGGGACCGCCGGCGTCGGCACGAACGCGGGGCCGGTCGACGTATCGACGCGCATGCCCGCCTGACACAGCGTCTGACACGAGCGTTGCTGAGGTGTTCCATTGATCGTCAGCCGGCACTCGAAACAGACGCCCATGCCGCACAACGGGCCGCGCGTTTGTCCCGTCACGGATTGATGTGTGCCGAGACCTTGCGTCTTCATCACCGCGGCGGCGACGCTGCACTCCGTCGTCGTTTCGACCGGCTGCGCGTTGACGGTGATGGCGATCCGCTCAGCCATGGGCGACTGCTCCCGCCAGACGCGCCGGCAAATACGGCGTGTACGGAATCGCCGGCACGCTGCCCGTCAGATGGCTTGCGATCAGTGCCGCCGTACCGAGAGCGGTCGTGATGCCGAGGCCTTCATGTCCCGTCGCGAGCAAGTGTCCGTCATACCCGTCGAGCGGCCCAATCAACGGCAGCGAATCCGGTGTTGCCGCTCGAAAACCGGTCCACGCGCGAATCGCCGTGAGTCGCGCAAGCGCCGGCATGTACTCGAGTGCGCGGCGGATCATGCGCTTGAGCATGTGCGGCTCAACGTCTTTGTGCGCGACGTCGTACTGACGCGAGGAGCCGAGCAAAAGTTGGCCGGTCTTGCGCGGCTGCAAATTGAAGGCAATCGATTCAAGCGTATTGCCATGTGCGCTCTTCAGATAGCCAAGCTCGACCAGTTGATGCCGCACGAAACCGGGATAGCGATCGGTGATGACGAGATGCCCCTTGCGCGGCCGAACGGCGAGATGGGGGAACAAACGTGTCGTCCAGGCGCCGGTTGCGTGAACGATTTGGTCGGCCGTAATGGTCGCGCCGTCGTGCAGCAGGATGGTCCGTTTCTTCACGCTTGCCACTTCGGCGCCGAGGCGCAGCACGGCACCGCAGCGGTGCGCGTCTTCGATCAGCCAACGCGCCGCGCAAGGCGGGTAGATCGCGCTTTCGCCCGGCACGCGCAGTCCGCCTGCCAGGCTAGGCCGTAAATTTGGCTCAAGGTCGGCGACGCCGCGCGTATCGAGAATCTCCGTCGCGACGCCGCGCGCGAGATGGAACTCGTGCTTGCGGCGCACGACATCCATTTCTTCGTCATCAACAGCGATCCAGAGCGTGCCGGTCGTGACATATTCGACATCGGCCGGCAGATATGGGGCAAGCTCGTCCCAGAGTTGCTGCGAATAGCGGGTCAGGGCAAACTGTGCCTCGGAATCGTCCAGGACGGTGATGTGTCCCATGCCGGCCGCCGTCGCGCCGCTGCCGATGGGAGCGCGATCGAGGACGATGGTGGACATGCCGGCAAGCGCCAACGCGCGAGCACACGCCGCCCCGACGATGCCGGCGCCGAGGACTGCGACATCATAGCTCGGCACGCTCATGTGCGGAGGCCCCATTGGAAGGGATCGGCGTCATCAAGAATGAGCGTCGCCTCGGCGGCGAGGTATGCGGCGCCGCGAATGTGCGGGACAACCTGATCTCCGTCGATGGTTCCCCAGGCGTCGAACACGCTGCCTACGATGCTCTCCTGCCGCCAGACTTCGCCAGGCTGCAATTTCCCATCGGCGATCAGGCACGCGATCTTGGCACTCGTGCCGGTGCCGCAGGGGGAGCGATCGTACGCTTTACCGGGACACAAGACGAAGTTGCGTCCATGAGCTTTCGGAGCGCACGCAGGCCCGAAAAGCTCGATGTGATCGATCTCGCCCCCATCCGCGCCGGTAAGCCCCTGCTGCGTGAGCGCCCGACGAATCCTCCACGTAAATGCGGTGAGGGCCTCGACGTTCGTCAATTCGAGTTGTTCGCCGTGCTCGTTGACGAGAAAGAACCAGTTGCCGCCCCACGCGATGTCACCGATGATTGAGCCGACACCGGCCACGTCCACCGTGACGTTCTTGCGGTGGCGATAGCTCGGCACGTTGATGATGGTGGCGAGGTTTCTTCCATCGTACTCTGCACTGACGACCCCGACGGGCGTTTCGATGCGATGCGTCCCGCTGCCGATGCGGCCGAGGTGGCCGAGCGTGACGATCACACCGATCAGGCCATGCCCGCACATACCCAGATAGCCGACGTTATTGAAGAAGATGACGCCCACCGCACACGAAGGATCGACAGGCGGGCACAACAGTGCTCCGACTAGCACCTCGGACCCACGCGGCTCATTGACGATGGCGCTGCGGAAACGATCAAAGTCCCGACGAAATCGCTCGCGTCTCTCTGCCAACGACCCCTCGCCAAGTTCCGGCCCGCCGGCGATAACGACTCTTGTCGGTTCGCCCGCAGTGTGTGAGTCGATGATGGAGATGCGATGTTGGGGCATGGAGAATTGCAACCGTGAATCACTTATCCCACAGATACACCACCTGCACTCGACTGCGATCCAGGCTCAGCCCGCAGTTCACGATGCGATTCGCGGCGATGTCCGCCAGCTTGCCGTCCCCCTTCGGCTGCATTACCTTTACGTCTGCGGCGAGGTCGAACGTTTTTTCCTTCAACTCGTCCTCGACCGTGAGCTTGCGCGTGCCCCCGTCGAACTTCACTACCTTGCGTCGAACCATTATGGGCAAGTCGGCGTCCATATTGACGATCTTTCCCGTGTCGCGATCGACGAAATAGTACACCTTGACCCACTTCGAGAATTGTTCAAAGCCGACATCGCTCACCGGCTTCAAATGATACATCGTGCGCAGCTGAGCATCGGGCGAAACCTCGTATGTCTTGATGACGCCGGCGTCGGTCGATTGCACGAAGACTTGCACCCGGCGTTTGGCGTGATCGAGTTCGGTCAGGATACCATAAAAGCGAACCACACGTAGATAGGGATCGCGCGAGTGGACGCCTTTGCCAATCTGCACCTGCAAGATGGTTTTCTTGTCGAGAGCAAAGAGTACCTGCATCGCATCGCCGGCCTTGAGCTGTTTGAGCGAGCCGTCCTTCCCTCCGACGATGACTTTCGCCGACTCCGGGATACGGTAGGTCGTCTCGCCGAAGACGCCTTTCAACGTGACAGATTGCGACACCTTGTCGATGGTCTTGATCATTCCATTCTGATACGGCCCATCGACACGCAGGCCAACGACCTCTGCCTCGTTGCGAAGCATGGCCGTGACACGCAGTTCCTCACGTAAGTCGTCCAGTTTAAGTTTGCGCCCGAGCGGATCGGTGACCGGTAGATCCATGGCCGCGAGACTGAATGTGTGTTGTTTGTCCGTCATCAGCTGATGCAGCGTGAGCGTGCCCGTCTTGCCGTCGAGCGCGATAATGGCGCCTTTCAATTCCTTGAGTTTTTCCTCCTGAGCCGAAGAAGCCCCCAGAGCGGCGAGGAACATCATGGAGAGGGGAATTGTGTTCTTGAGCATGGCGACCTTGTCCGGAAAAAGAAAATGGGCCGGAAGCCGATTGCAGCTCCCGACCCCATAGACGATTCAAAGCCTGAACCGCAATGCAATGCGGTGCGCCTTACCCTAGCGAATGATGCGGCTGCGCAGGCGGCCGAGCAAGCCCGAACGGGGTTCGACGACCGTGCTGGTCGAAGGAACGGCCGGGGTCGGCGGGACCGGCTCAACCTTCGTGGTCGTCGCGGGGACGACAGTCGGCCTAATGATTCGGCGCTCGCCCAGGCGGCTGAGCAATCCGGTACGGGCCACCGGCGCCGATTGAGCCTCGCTCTTGGTGATGGTCGTACCCGGAGCCTTGAGCGGCTCCTGCGCCGGTGTCTCGACAGTGAAGAATCCGAGAACCGCGACCACAACGCCTGCCAGAATCCAGTTCTTCATGCTGCATCTCCTTGCCTTGGTTAAAAAAAATCCCTTATCCATCAACGCACGACGGCCAGTTTTGCATGGGCCAAAATCGTACGCTGCAACGCTGTGTTTGGTTATATGGAGGAAAAAGTGGTTGGCCAGTCCCGAAAAGATCTGCGCTTTCTTGATTATTCCGCAGCTTTCAGACGAACGA
Source organism: Planctomycetia bacterium (assembly GCA_005799265.1). GTDB lineage: Bacteria > Planctomycetota > Planctomycetia > Gemmatales > Gemmataceae > SIAQ01. Next base: position 6,686 of record SYHD01000211.1, read on the forward strand.
TCTTCCCTTGCCATTGCGGCTCCATGTCCGCCCGCGCGATCGTTTGCGGCTGTCCGAAACGCGGATCGACCAGTTCCAGCGAGTCGGGACCAACGCGAAGGACCAAGACCGCGTGCCCGCCCAGGCCAGGCACATCGATGCACGCCAGGAAGGGCCCCGTTATCTGAATGCAGGCGTCATAGTCGGCCTTGATGACCCGAACAACGAATTTCGGCGCCGCCTTCGCCTTCAGAGCATCGGCGATCGAAGGAACGTCCGTACCGAGGTAGGAAGTGCCGGCCAGATACGCCATCTCGCCTTCGGTCGTTGCGATGCCGTGATGGTGCAGCAACATCGTCGCCGCGGCCGGGGAACACGTCCACCCGGAGCTTTGGCGTAAACAACCCACGGCGTCGGGAGCGTTCTCCCATGCGGCGGTATTGATCGTTCGCCACCAGAGCCGCCCGCCCGAATTCAGCACGACGATCAAGGCGACGAGCCCCGCCACGGTCCGCAAGAATCCTGTGCTGGTACTGCGTCCGTGCGACGCCCACACGACGCCCAGCAGCACCATCGCCAAGACGCAGGCGACCGTCGTCACGCCGCCGACGTGCCAGAACGCATCGCTAACGTCGTCGCGAATCGGCGTGAAGTAAGTGATGCCCAGGACGAGCACGATCGCAACCGCCAGGCCAACAGCCAAGCGAAAAAACCAGCGCGGCGCGCATTCGAGAAAGCGCCCACCGACGAGCGCGCCGAACGACGCAGCGAGCGGCAGAAACACATCGAGCAAGTCGAGATAGATGGGGCGGAGCATGGGAGTCCATCGCCGTCGGCGTGATCATGGAATGGCAACCTAAGATTGCGTCAGGCAAGTAGGTCGAGTCGAAACCAGTGACGCCTTGCGGTCTGTTGGGCGTCCGAGTTCATCTGCAATCGACTCACGGTCGCCGTGCCGATGGACGTGAGCCCAGTAATCTTGCCGGATTCATGATCCATTTGGAAATGCATTTCCCATCGATCTTCGCGTGGGTGAAACAAACGCGATTCTTGACCGGTTTCAGAATCCGTTCCCGCCACGTGATCGGATTTCCAGAGATTGCATGCATGACAGGCGAGAGCTAAGTTGCCTTCTGAATCTGGGCCGCCCAAGGACTTCGGGGTGATGTGCTCAACTTCAAATGGAAAATTGAAGACGGCTTCCGGTGCAAGGCTGTATTCGCATCGATGACGAGCCCGCTGTGCCACCCTGTCGTAGTGGCGATTCATCGTTTCAACTCATCGGCCATGGCAGCAGCACGTGCCGCAGCGCCGCGCAGCTCCGCGTCCACGAGCGCCTGCAGCTCGGCTTGTTCATCGGGCTCAAGAGATTTGCCCGCGTCGCGGCGTGCGCGCCGGCGCTCTAACAACTCGGCAAAGCGGCGCTGTTGTTCAGCATTGAAGAATTGATCGGGACGTCGATCCGGGACGATCACCAGGGCGCCACCATTGGTTGGCAGTTGCCCCGCCAAGCCATCAAGCGCTTCCCCTGCGGTGGCGCCCTGCGATCGTTTGCCGTTTGAGGTGGCGAGATACGCAATCCCGCCCTGGTCAGTTGGTATCGGCTGAATCGTAATGCTAGTCATCGGGGCACCCCTCCTCCAGCATTATTATACCAGCCCGTCGATCGTCTCCCAGCCCGGCATTGCCTGGCCGATCTCGCGCGGCAATCCCGGAATCAGACGCACCTCGCCCATGTCGAATACCTGGTTCATGATCGTCGCGATCACGTTCTGGATGCGGACCGGGCTGGTCGCCGCGTCGCCGCCGTTCGGGGTAGAGCGGCCGATGACCTGGCCCATACGCAGACCACCGCCGGAGAGCAGGAGTGGGCCGAGGTTGCCCCAGTGGTCGCGGCCGCCGCCCTGATTGATGCGCGGCGTGCGGCCCATTTCACCGCAGACGACGAGCAGGATCTTGTCGGTTAGGCCGCGGGCTTCGAGATCTTCGATGAACGCGGAGACGGCCCAGTCGAGCGGCACGCCCATGTAGCCCATGCCTTCGCCGACGGGAGCGTTGTTGACGTCGGCGTGCATGTCCCAGACAAAGTTCGTCGTCACCGTCACGAAGCCGGCGCCGCGCTCGCACAGACGACGAGCGAGAAGCATTAGTTTGCCGAGGCTCTTGGCGTTGTCAACGTAGTTGTTGTAGTTGTTCCAGCGGCGGTCGATGTTCTGCGGGCGGATGAGCGGCGCGGTATCGTAGGCGGCGAGGGTGCGTGGGTCTTCCTTCGAGAGGTCGAACGCCTCCGAGACGCCGCCGAGCACGGTCGAGAGCGCCTGTTCGCGCACGCGGTCGATGCCGTCAACCGTCGCACGTTCGGCGGCGGCCCATTGCACCGCATCGAGTTGGCTCAAGAGTTCGCGGCGGTCGCTGAGGCGGCTCATTGGCAACGCGAGCCGCATGTCGCTTTGCAGGTTGCTGCCGGTTGATGGATCGAACGGCGCGTACGCTTGGCCGAGCATGCCCGTCGAATTGAAGCGGCCGAACGCGGTGGTGCCGGCCTGCGTGCTGGGATCGACCGAGCGCGGCAAGAGCAGCACGTTGGTCGGCATGCCGCTTTCGGGATGATTGCTGCCGGCGATGCGCGCGTAGATCGAACCAAGGCTGGCGCCCGAAGTATCGCGGCCGACGACCGGCTTGATGTCGTGATTGCCATCGCCGGGGACGTAGGAGCGGACGACGCTGATCTTGTCGGCCAAGTTCGCGAGCTTGGGGAAGGTGCTGCCGAAGGTGACGCCGGGGAGGCGCGTCTGCACCTGGCCGGTGGCACTGCGGAACTCAACGGGGGCGGACGGTTTCGGATCGAACGTCTCGATCTGGCTGGGCCCGCCGTGCAAGAAGAGGAAGACGACCGAACGATCGCGCAACACGGAACGGCGCGGCTCGGCAGCTTTCGCTTGCAGCAGGTTCATCAGGGACAATCCGCCGAGCGTGAGGCCGCCGACTTTGAGGAACGAACGGCGGTTCAGACGATCGTCGCGGTCGAAAATGGTCAACATATCAGGCCCCCCTGAAAGTGCGTGGTTTGGCGGAACGTAGGTGTTTATATCAGATAGAGATCGGCAATGCGAGAAGAAAGATTTACAATTTGCCGTGCGGCCGCCTGCGATGGAGCGTCTGGGAGCGAGCGAAACCCGGAACCGCAAGCAGCGATTGCGATGCGACCCCAATCCAGGTGCTCATCGGTTACGGTCAATGAAGCGAGCAGACTGAGCCACAAGTCCGTCTGGTTCGAGCCGGACCACATCGACGCCGCGGAACTTTCGGCGCTGGGTCTCGCGCATCCCGAGTTGACGGGGCGAGGCGGTCATCTCGTTCATCGCGTTGGGAGGCGCGACGATCCACAGCGGCTGGTTCCCGACTGTTTCATTCGCGTTTTTCGCCGTGAAACCCGCGGGCAAAGATTGCCGCAGTTCGGGGAGGACGTGGCCGGCATAGACCTCGTCGATTTCGGGGCACCAAATCCGGATGTCGTCATGCGAGGCCCGTTGCTCGTAAACGTAGCAGATTGCCTCGCGGAATTCCCATTGGGCACGAGGTGGCACGTTGCCCTTGATTATCTTGAATCCGGCAACACCGAGGAGGATCAAGAGGAGAGGCGCCAGTAGAGCGGAGTGCCAGCGCCAGGAAGCTCGCTGCCAAAGATCCGCCAGCCCGGCCATCGCCAGGCACCAAACGCTTGGAGCGAGAAAAAAAACCGTCCTGCCACTGAACGGGTATTTCGTGGCGAGGGCGGCACAATAGGTGACGAGTACCGGCGCAACCAGAAGCACCGTGAGGGGACGCGATTGCCGCCAGAGGATGCCGACGCCCCAGGCCGCCAGGACAAGCAACGGAATACCGAGTCCACTGTTGCCGTATTCGGGCAGGCCTTCGAGGCGGCGCATCGTCCACGAAGCCACGGCGGGCACTGAGGAATCAGCCGGAAAGCCATCCCAACCACGCCAGTGCTCCACGAGCCCAGGATAATACATATGGCGCGCCTGGATGTACCAAACTCCGAAAACGGACACCAATAGTACTGCGTTCAGTGCCGCCCAGTATCTCCAACGCGATCGGTCGCCTCGTTCAAGCAGATCGGTGAATAGCGCCAGGCTGACTCCGGCAAACGCCAGCACGCTGGCAAACGAGATCCACGGCAGCAATAGTCCGAGAGTAAGGAGAACGCCCGCGGCGGTGCGACCCGCGCGGAGATCCTGAGTCTGAACATAGACGGCACACGTAAAGAAAAGTACGACCGAAGCCAGGAAGTCAATTGAATAGCAGCGAACCTCAGAGCCATGGAACACATGATGGTAGGAAAGGGCGCAGAAAGCGACCGCCCAGTAGGCGCCTGGCCGACCGATCACGCGCAGGGCGGCGGGAAGCAACAGCACCAGGCCGAGCAGCCCGGCGACAAACGCCGGCAGGCGCATGGCCAACTCGCCAGGGCCCGCGAGCAGATACAGCCCCTTCAAAAGCCAGAGAAACAGCGGCGGGATGATCGTCTGCGTCGGCAATGGGCCGATCAGCTCAAACGCAGATCGTTCATAGATCGGCACCAAAAGAAATGCCTCATCGTACCAAAAGGAAAGGCCGGCGAAGTAATGGGCCGTGCGCATCGCGATACCGACGACCAAAAAAGCGGCAACCAACACGGGGCTTTCCAGCACGTTCTTGACCCGTAGCAGCCATTGCGGCCGGCCTTCGCTCTGGGCAATTACCGCGTCCATGCCACTCTCCTTGTGCCACCAATTTACATTTCATCCAGCGACTCTATATCCGCATTGACAATTTCTTTGCAAGTCGTCTTTGTTGCGCGGAGTGCCTCTGGAGTTTTGGGGAAGCAGGACAAAGTACGACGGTTGAGTGCCATATTTACTTCACGCGGTTGATCCTGACATTAATCCGAAGCGCAACTTTGCAAGGCCGCAACTGTCTTGGCACAAAGTTCAAGTAAATTCTTGTAGCTCGCGAATACTCACTCCAACGGTTCGGAACGCCCGTCCGGTTCCCCCTCCAGAATAGAGCTTGCGGCAAGCGAGGATACAGGGGCGACAATGATGACGCTCACCCAGGGGCATGTCCGGAATGATTCGCGAATTCGGATCGTACGGTGAAGACATGGTTGAATACCTCAACAAGCATCCAATTCTTGAGGCACTTCACCTGCAATTCTATTGTGCATAGCCGAGCCGTCGGATTCAGATCAATCGGACGATAGACGAGACGTACTCTGGGTTCGGCTCATACAAAAGGTTCGGGGCGATTGTCGGAGCGTGTATTCTGGGCTTGGAGGGATAGATGGGCTTCTCGATTTGGCGCTGGTTGCGCTGGGTTCCACGCCAGCGGCCCGACCTGCGCATAATCGTCTACTCGCGCAAACAGTGCCCGCTGTGCGACGAGGCCTGGGAACTGCTCAACAAAAAGCAAAAGCGCTGGGGATTCGTACTCGAGAAGCTTGAAATTGACGGCTCGCCTGATCTCGTGCGGGAACATGGCGATTGCGTGCCGGTCGTGACCATCAATGGCCGGGTGCATTTTCGCGGCCACGTCAACGAGGTGCTGTTGCAACGGATCCTGGCTGCGCGCTCCACGTAATGGACACTCACGCATCCGATTGCGGCACGTTGCCCAGGCTCCGCCATATGTACCAGGTGGCGATCGAGCGATACGGCTTCCAGGCGGCGCCGATTTCGTGCAGCGAGTCCTTCTTCGGCAATTCAGCAAGCTGATAGTGTTTTTGCACTCCCGCGCGCAATCCATAATCGCCCACGGGGAGCACGTCGGGGCGGCCCAGCGAGAAGATCAGGAACATTTCCGCCGTCCACGGGCCGATGCCGCGCACTTGCACAAGGGTTTCGACCACTTCGTCATTGTCCATCGTCTTGAGACGCTTGAGAGGAACTTCGCCTCCCTGGCATTTCTCGGCAAGATCGCGAATCGCCAGCCGCTTGCCGCGCGATAGGCCCGCTTCACGCAGCACATCGTCCGCGGCAGCGAGAAGACGCCGCGGCTGAAAACGCCCGACAGCCTTGCGCAATCGGCCGGTGATCGCCTCGGCGGCTTTCGTCGAAATCTGCTGCGACACGATCGCTCGAACGAGAAGAGCGAAGTGATCCGGGTCGAGCCGCAATGTACACGGGCCGATGGCGCGGATGATCGGTCGCAGGACCTGGTCGCGCCGCGCCAGATGGCGCTGGGCCTGGCGGAGAAGTTTCTCGTCCATCGCATCGCTCGGGTGAAAAGGAAAACCCGCGAAGGATTCTTCGCGGGTGCTTTGAATTGAACGCCGCTTGCTTCCGAATGCAAGAGTGTTACTTCTTCTTATCCTTTTTCTTTTTCGGATCGGCGCCGACGATGCCAGGAATGGGGCTGTCTTTGGTGAGCAGGATAAAACTGACGATGGGGCGTTCGATGTTGCCGACGCCGTCTTCGTCCTCCTTCGCGCCGTTTTTCTTGGCTTTCGGCGGCATGAGGACCAGCTTTGCTTCGGCGCCGGGAACAATCTCGTCGAGTTTTGCCATGTAGCCAGGCTTCGTCTTGTCCGTGCCGCGCAGGTCGGCTTTTTCCTTGTCGGAGTACTGCTTGAGGTTGCCGGTGTCGTCGTACTCCAGAGACAGAAACATTTTGCGAATAGGAACCTTGTCCTGCAATTCCAGTTCGAAGTCCTTCTGCGAGGTAACGATTCGGTAAGGCTCGTTGTTAGGATTGGTTTTCGTGGGAGATTTGCCGTCTTTTGGATACAGGTACTGTTGCTGAATTTGTATCTGAAGCTTCGCCATCTCCAGCTGAATCTTCTGGAGTATCCGTTGCTGCTCTTGTGGCGTCTTCGCTCTCTTGGCTCGTTCTTGCTGGTAGAGGAGTTCCTGATAACGTTTCATGAGTTGCGCTTGGGCGTTCGCCTGCGGATTGCCGCCGGTCTTTGGGTTGTCTTTGGGCGCTTTGTAGTTGGGGTTAGGCTCCCATTTGGGAATATCGACACGTAGAACGACGGACTTGCCGTCGACGCCGACGGACAGGATTGTCCCGGAGACATCCTTGGCCTTTTGGAGCATGAGGTAGTCCGCAGGCAGTGCGGGGTTGCCCGCGTCCTTCGCCTTCTTGTCTTTTTTCTGGGCGAGTACCTCATCCGAGGCGAGCGCAATCAACAATGCCAGAGCGCTGCCGAATCCGAGCAACCGCGCTGCGTACGACATGAATCGATCTCCCCTATTTAAGCCAACTCTCTACAGATGACGATAATCGATTTCTCCTATTTAGACACCTGCATATTCAAAAAGTTCCGAGAAATGCGAGAACTTGATCTATACATGCGTTAATATACCACAAGGCTGGACCAGAAATTCTGGCACTGCCCCAAACCCAGGTCAATTAGAAAAAAAGACGCACACTCGCCGGACTGAGTCATCCGTGAACCCCCTGCAAATCCAAATCGACGCCCTCGATCCGACCAGCCCGGAGCGGACCGGCGCGCTCGTTGACCTCATCCTCGCGGCGGCGGTCGCGCGCGGGGCCAGCGATGTTCACTTCGAGCCGACGGATCATTCACTCGACGTCCGTTTTCGGCTCGACGGCGTGCTGCAGCCGGTCGCAATTCTCACGCGCGATCTGGCCGTCAACGTCGTCGCTCGGCTGAAAGTTCTCGCCGAGCTGTTGACCTACCGACGGGACGTGCCGCAAGAAGGACGCTTGACGAACGGTCTGGTCCGGTTCGGCGCCGACATGCGCGTCAGCACGTTTCCAACCATCCACGGCGAAAAGGCGGCGGTGCGCATCTTCGGCGCCGGCGTGGGGGTGCTCGATCTCGAGCAACTCGGCCTGCCCGACTCGCTGCTCGTCCAACTGCGGACGCTCTTCCTGGAACGGAATGGGGCGATCTTCCTGACCGGGCCTTCCGGCAGCGGCAAGACGACCACCCTCTATGCCTGCCTGCGCCATCTGCACGTCGAAAGCCGCGGCGGCAGGCATATCGTCACCATCGAGGACCCGGTCGAACAGGTGCTCGAAGGGGTGACGCAATCCCAGGCTCGGCCCGGCGGCGAATTTGATTTCGCCCGCGGCCTGCGCAGCCTGTTGCGGCAAGATCCCGAGATCATCATGGTCGGCGAAGTCCGCGACTCGGAGACCGCCCACATCGCCATCGAAGCCGCGTTGACGGGGCATCTCGTGCTTAGCACCTTGCACGCCGGCTCCGCGTGTGGTGTAATCAGTCGCTTAGTGGAGATGGGCATTGAAACCTATCTGCTCACCAGCGGCCTCAAGGGGATCTTGAACCAGCGGCTCGTTCGCCGCATGTGCACGGCCTGTCGACGCCAGGCAGGCGCGGATTGGGAGGCGCCCGGCTGCGAACACTGCTACGGCGCCGGGTTCCGCGACCGCGTCCTGCTGGCCGAGTTGGTAACGCTCGACGCTCCCTTGAGGCAAGCGATTCTCGGCCGCGCGGACACGGCGGAGTTGGAGCGCGCCGCGTTGCAATCGGGAAGACCGACAATCTGGACCACGGCCGAACAGGCGCTGGCGGATGGCTTGACGACCCGAGCGGAGATCACGCGCGTGTTGGGGCCGCGATCATGAGGCCGCTTGCGGCTTCGTGTTCGCGCGGCGTCTTGCAAACGCCAAGCAGCAAACAGCGATTCAGGAGCCATCATGTCCACCGACAATCCCCAACCGCCGACGTCACCCAGCGGCGGTGACTTCACTGCGAAGCCGCCGGCGCCGTTCACGACAGGCGGTCCGCTCTCGGCGGAGAACCTCGTCACACTCAACGAGGAGATCGCCGGCATGGCCCGTGCCGGCTTGCCACTCGATCAGGGACTCGCCGCCCTCGCGCGCGAAATGAGCAGCGGTAGACTACAACAGGTGACGCAACAGCTCGCGGACGACCTGCGCGCGGGGCACACCTTGCCCCAGGCAATCGAACGCCAGAAGGACCGCGTCCCCAACTATTACGCCGCCCTGCTCGCCGCCGGCATACGCACCGGCAAGATCGGCGAAGTGCTCGCCACGCTGACACTGTACGCCCGCGCCATGGCCGAGTTTCGCGGCAACGCCCTCAGCGCCACGCTCTATCCGAGCGTGGTCCTGCTGATCAGCTTCGGCATCTTTGCTTTCATGGGAATCTTGATCGTCCCCAAGTTTGAGCAAATTTTCATGGACTTCAAGATCAAGCTGCCGTTGATTACCGAGGCGCTCATACTCGTCAGCAGGTACATGGTCAACGGAATCCTTTTCGTGCCGATCGTGGTTGTCGTGGTCAGCCTCGTCAGCGTGCGGTTCTGGCTGCGTTCGTCCGCCTGGGGGCGCGGCGTGTGGGCGCGGATCGTTTATGCCTTGCCCCTTGTCGGTACGTTGATCCGATCTGCCCGGCTGGCGGCGTTCACCGACCTGCTCGGTATCCTCGTCGATCAATCGATTCCATTGCCAGAAGCCTGGCGGCTGGCGGCGGAAGCTTCGAGCGATCCGCTGTTGAATGAAGGCGCCGGGAAGGTCGAAACCGAGCTGCGTCAAGGTCAGGCCCTGGGCGCCGTGCTCAGGCAGCAGCGCCTGGTTCCGGAACTGATCGTGTGGATGGTGCAATTCGGTGAACGCCAGGGGACGCTGGGACCAACGCTGCATCACGTCGCCGAGTTCTACCGACGTCAGATGGGAAATCGCGCCACGCTCATACGCATATTGCTACCCCCGCTCTTGATCATTATTTTGGCAGGCTCGATCGGCGCACTGTTCATATTCGGCATGATAGCGCCCCTCGTCGCGCTCTTGGACGCCCTCAGCGGAGGGGGGAAGTAATGAACAGCACGCTCTACAAGATCCTGTTTCTCGCCGCTTGGTTTCTCGCCACGAACCTCTTGGCCGCGCTCCTGTTGGTTACCCTACCCGCCCTCGGCGTGTTCGTTATTCTGTTATTGTGCATGTTCTGGTGCTGGCAGGTTTTTGCCGAATTTCATTATGAACACGCGCGCAAGCAAGATTTTCTGCATGTGTTGCGGGCCGCAGCCGAAACGCAAGCACCGATCGAGCAGGTCCTGCACGCCTATCTCAGTGACCGTCCCCGGCGTGGCACGCAGCACGCCTGGCTACACCCCTTGCTCTGCGGCGCGTTTCCAGGCTTCTACTGGGACCATCCGCTGGACCATTTCGACGACGAGCTTCAACGGCTCGTTGAACTGCTCGAGCGCGGAACTACTCTCGATCGGGCGCTCGAATGCGTGACGGGACTGGTTTCGCGCGAGACGGCCATGGCGATCACCGTGGGGCAGTTCGGCGGCAGTCTACCGCAGGCCCTCAAACGGCTCCCGGATCGACAGCGCTCGGCGCAGATGCTCGATATGGCGACGCGGTGCGCGTACCCTTTCATGATCTTGTTCCTGATGGTGCTGATTGTCGGTTTCATCATGATCTTCATCATTCCCAAATTTGAAAAAATCTTCCAAGAGTTTCACCTCAAACTGCCGTTGACCACCGAATTTCTGATTGCCGCCTCCGGCTGGTTTGTGGAATATTGGTATGTCGCGGCGTTTGTAGGATGGAACGGGCTGTTACTATTCAGTCTGGTGTTGTTCAGTTCGGAGACGCGCTGGTATTGCCCTCTCGCGGGCCGGCTTTACCGGATGGATGCACGGGGACGGTTCTTCCAGGTGCTGGGCCTCATGCTCGAATCCGGCAAACCCCTACCGGAAATTCTCGACCGCGTGCTGGCGTCCCGTTTGTTCCCAAGCGTGGTCAGAACGCGGGTCGATCGCTTGGTCCGCGATCTGGTTCAGGGCCAACCATTGGCTGAGAGTCTGGCCCGGCATCAATTGGCGACCGAATCCATGCAGGGATTGATCGCCTCGGCCGAGAAGGCGCAGAACCTCCCCTGGGCGATGCAAGAACTCGGTGCGACGCTGATGCGTCGCTGCGCCATGCTTACTTATCGCATCGGCATGGTAGTGTTCCCGCTAGCGGTTTTCGTTTGTGCGTGTCTGGTCGGCGGGATCGTTGTGGCGATGTTCATGCCCCTGACGCATCTAATAGATGCAGTTTCGGATATGAGTATTAGGTAATGGTTTCGCTGCTTGCGGCCTGGCGATTGCACCGCGCCGCGCGAACGCTAAGCCGTAAGCGGCGAATCCGGCGGAGACGCATCTCATGCTGCCAACCCGAAAACGCGCCGGCTTCACCCTCGTGGAATGCGCGGCGACTCTGGCCGTCATCGCGGCCGCGGGCATCATCGTGGCTCAACTCATCGCCTGGAGCTTTCGGCATCGCACCCAACTGGCAACTCGGCAGGCGGCGATCGAGCTGACTGCCAACGTCCTGGAAACCGCGCGGACTCAGCCGTTCGACAAGCTTGACAAGAAATGGGCCGATGCCCAGGCAATCTCTTCCGACATGACGGATCTTTTGCCTGGCGGCAAAGTGGTCGTCCACGTGCTCCCCGTTTCTGGCGCGGAAAAGTCCTCGGCCAAAGTCACGCGGGTGACAGTAGAGGTCCACTGGCAGTTTGCGCCGGAGGCGCCGGGCCAAAGCGTGCAATTGACCAGCGTTTTCAGCGACCGCAGCGCGAAGAAGGGAGGTGCGCCATGAATATGCGAACGCCGCTATTTGCCGCTTGCGGCTTTGCGTTCACAAAGCGTCTCCCAAGCGTCATGCCGCGAGCGGCCGAACGGCGCGGCGTCACGTTCATCGAATTGTTGTGCGTCATCGCGCTGCTTGCCGTGATCGGGATCGTGCTGACGTCGCTGCTCAAAACGACGATGGACGTGGAGCGTGCCGAGACTCGGGGCTTCGATCGCCTGATGCAGACCAGCGCGCTGACCGATCAGTTTCGCGCCGATGTCGCCCAGGCCCAGGACACGCCCAAAACCTGGCGGGACGTCACGGCCAACGCCAATACGCTCATCTTGAAGATGAAGTCTGACGCGCACATCGTTTACGTCTGGGACAAGGGTAAACTGACGCGAGAAGAAACTATGAAAGTCGGCACGGTCAAACGCACGCTGCCGCTGGACGCAGGCCGAGGCAGCATCGAGTTCGTGCGCAGCAGTGCCGATCCCACGTTGCTCACGCTACGTTTGCGGACCCTGCGCGACGGCAAGGCGATCGCCGGACAGACGCTCGAAATCTCAGCCGCCCTGGGAGGAGACTGGCGATGACACCAAGAAACATCCCCGGACGCCGCGGCGTCGCCCTCATCACGGCCGTGGTCGTCCTGACGGTGCTCACGATCATCCTCTCCGTGGTGACTGTGCAGGCAATCGCACAGCACAACCTGGTCCGCCAGCGTCATCGGCAACTGCAGGCCGACTGGCTCGTTCGCGCCGGGATTGAGATTGCAGCCACGCGCTTGCTGGAAAATCCCGTTCCGTTCAGCGTCGACAAGGCCGATCTCGCCCCGGACAGCACGGTCCGCATTGTTGTCGGGAAGACCGATGCCGACCGGTACGAAGTCACCGCCGAGGCGCGTGTCGGCGTCAGCGCGGGCCCGCCGGTCGCACGTGTCGGCAACGCCCGCTTCCGCCGCACCGACAGCGGCGGCGCGGTTCGGTTGCACGCGAATTGACCGTGGAACGTCTCACTTCTGAAGCTGTACGGTCCAGTTCCAAGTTTTTCGTTCCTCTGTGCGTGCTCCCGGACTGGAGGCTGAGCCGGATAGCGTGGCGCCGTTGAGCGTACCCTGATAGATGACGGAACCAGTGAAGAACGTGAATGTGTACTGGTTGCCGTTTTGCTGCCAGGTTCCCTCGGCCGTGTTCATGGCGTCAACCATGACGGTGCGACCGCCCGGGTACAGCGAAAATGAGAGCTTACCGTAGCCCGCCAGGGTTTCGCTGCCGACGTATCGCGTGGCGTTGCCCGTGGGGAGCGTCGTCGTCACCGGATCTTTCGCCAGCTTCGAGGTGGCGGCGAAGGGGGTTTCGCGGGAGATAGACGGCGACCAGGCCACGATGGTCTGTTGCGGGTTATTGATGCGCGATTGCGCCAGGAGCTGGTCGGTCCGCTTCTGGGAGTAACTCTGGATTTCGCCGAGCGTGACCTTGCCGTCCCTGTTGAGATCGCCGCTGGGCGTCATCGCATCCGCGAAGGCCTTGGCGAAAGCGCTAAATTGCCCCAGGGCGGAACTGGTTTGCGTGGCGTTGCTGGAAAACATCAACACCAGGCCGCCTTGCTGGGTATTTTGGTAGCGATTGAGATAAGGTTGGGCAGTAATGCGCATTTGGCCGCAGAAGCAGGCGTCGACGATGATCACCACGTTCTTTTTTTGCTTGACGACCACGTCGGCTGCGTCGAGGAGTTGCTTGTCCGTCAGTGTGGTCGTGGCAAAGTTGTTGGGATGAAAATCGACGGGCATGAAGTACCAGATAGTGTTGTTGTTCGTGCGTCCGCCGTGGCCGCTCAGGAACAACACCATGTAATCGCCCGCGGCGCCTTTTTGGGAGAAGCTCTGGAACAACTGCATAATGCCCGCGCGGGTCGCGGTGCCGTCGAGAAGGGTCTGCGCTTCGACTTTGCGGAATAGGTTGCCCGTCTGGGCCCTGAAAGCGGTCACGGTGTTCCGGGCGTCGTTCAGGCAGCCGTTTAACTTGGTGGCATTGCGGTAATTATCGACGCCAGCGGAGACGATGTAGCAATCGGGTTGACTCCCCTTGGGGATGACGGGATCGACCTTGGGTGGACTTAGTTCGGTGATGATGAGCGTCGCGGGGACCGTGTCCTTGCCGTAGGTGCCGACGTAGATGTCGTAGCGCCCCGATTGCGGATTAGGAATGCGGATCAACGGATTGAGACCGACGCCGCCGTCGTCATCGGCGATCCAGGAGCCATCGGGGAGATTGATCAGCAGGGTCGTGTCGGCTGTCGATTGGACGCTGAAGGTCAAGGGGTAAGTGCCCTTGGTGTATTGCAGGCCGAAATCGGGGGCTTTCGCGACATAGGCGTTGACGCCGCCGAGATTGGTCTTGATCGGGCCGCCGGCGACCAGATCTTTCGTAAGCGGGTCCGGGGTGAAGCCGGCCTTCAACGCGACCGCACCGAAAGTCGGTTTGAGGTTCGGATCAGGCTGCGCATCAACGCGGCCGACCGCGAGCATCACGACTGCCAACGTGGCGAGGATACATTTCGCTCGGTATCTCATGAAAATGCTCCTTGGGTGACATGAATGGCCGGAATTTGGTTGACCGAGAGGTCGCGGCGACTTCACTGGGCGTGCGGCCTTCTCATCCCACTTCGTCAATAGGTTGTTGCTAGAGTATGAGAAAACGCGCATGCCTTCGAGCCGTTCTCAAATCAACATGCGTACTTCACGGCCAAGAGAAATGCGTTCAAGCCGCCAGCAGTTGGAGCGGAGCGCGGCCGAGCAATCGGACCTCGTCGAGGATCTCCCCCAATAGGGTTTTTTCCAGCTCGGCCAAGGCGGTGGCGGCGGTCGAGCCGTCGAGAACGCGGTGGTCGATGGCATAACGCACATGGAGGCGGCCCTGTTCGTCGAGAACACCGTAGTGCAGCGTCGTTCCCAGTGGAATCGTGTTCAAAATGCCGGCGCCTCGCTCCGCCACCGACGTGATGCCAAACGTGCCGTAATTGTGGCCCCGGAGTCGGCCCAGCCAGTGGATGCTCGCCCACATCGCGAAGCGGCGCAGGAAGCGCGGTAGCCGGCTGGCACGCATGACTCGGCGATAGGAGTTGAACGTTTCGACCGGCAACTCCAGGTGCCGGCGCAGGATCGCGTCCAACTCGCCCAGGCTGCGGTTCTCCGGGCTGCGAATGAGTGCTTGCATCACCACGTCTTCAGCGCCGACCCGCCGACAAATGTTGACGTTGGCAATGTTCTTGGGATGCTCGTAAAAGCGCGGCCAAGGAAAATCCAGGTATGTTCTTCGCAACTGCGGCTGCCGGGCCGCGACTAAGCCGTACGCCTTTATGAATATCGACGACCACATTGGCTTCGGGTCGCAGAGTTCTCGCGCGACGCGGAGGGGACCGAGAGGCATCAGGCGATCCAATGTGACGCAGGGAACCTTCTGACTGAAGTGCAGCAGATCGATGACGAGATTGCGGAAAGGGGAGATGGGGATGATCTTGCCGCGTGTTTTATTCATGGGGCATCGGGGAATTAGGGTGCGTAAACGTCCGGGCCGGAAAGCGCGATATATTGCGTAACACGGGAGGAAGCGTACCGTGGTCGAAAAAACGGGTCAATAGAGACGTCAAAGTCGGCACAGGTTGTATTCTTGTCGTGGATTTCAAATCCCGCATTCTTCATGTGCGATATTCCAGCTTGCCCAGAGTACGCTTCGTGAATTAGAGTAGAACACGGGGACATTTCCGTTGTTAGCGAGAATACCACTGCCATGATGAAACAACTCGCAATCGCCCTGGTGCTGGGACTGACGCTGGCCGGTCAGCACGCGAACGCCCAGCTTCTATGCGGGCGTGGCGAATTGGCCTCCATCAATGAGGGCCTTAATGGGCAGGTGCTCGATTTCACCAAAAATCACGGAGCGGACCGGCGCATTTGGTCGGCAGCGCTAGGCACGAAGCGCGACCTGTACGTCTATGTGCCGCCCGGCTTTGATCCCGCCAAGAAATACCCGCTGGCGGTCTTTCTGCACGGCGCAGGGCAGGACGAAAAGTTCTTCCTCAAGACACTGGTCAAACGCTTCGATCAGAGCATCGGCGCACGCAAGCTGCCGCCGTTCATCGTCGTGGCGCCCGACGGCAGCATGCTCGGTCGGCCTTCCTACTTCAAAATGGCCACCTTCTTCGCCAACAGCGACGCCGGGCGCTACGAAGATTATCTGATGGAGGACGTGTGGGGCTTCGTGATGAAGACTTTCCCGATTCTGCCGGAACGCGAAGCCCACGTGATGATTGGCGTATCGATGGGAGGCGCGGCCGCGTTCACGCAGTCGATCAAACACAAAGACAGGATCAAGATCGCCGTCGGCTTCATGCCCGCGCTCAACCTGCGCTGGGTCGATTGCCACGGCAAATATGATGCGCCGTTCGACCCGGATTGTTGGGGTTGGCGGGAAAAACGCCGTCCGCTCGAAGTAATCGGCCGGCCGCCTGGGCCCGTCAAGATTCGCTTTCACAATCTGGCCGGCCCGCTTGCCACACATGGCCCGGAATGGATCGACAAGCTAAGCCGTTTCAATCCGATCGAGGTCATGGACCATTACAAACTGAAGCCAGGAGAACTCGATTTGTATGTCGCCTACGGCGGCCAGGACGAGTTCAACATTTCTGCTCAAGTCGAGAGTTTTCTCTATCGCGCCAAGGAACGCGGCATCCCGGTCGGCGTGGGCTTTGATCCGAACGGACGACACGATCCAGCGACCGGCGTGCGCCTTCTGCCAGGCGCAATCGAGTGGATTTCGCCACGCGTCGCGCGCTACATGGAAATGAAGTAGCCCTCAAGATCCGTGACCAAGGCGGACCGCTGTCAGATGCTGGTAGGCATGAACAATGATTTCCGTCTTGCCCTGGCTGCCCAGAATGTAGTACATCTCTGGATGCGCGATTCGCCATTCGACCTGCCGCGAGAGTACCTATGCACGGACGCATTTACATTATCGCATTGACGATCTTGGCCGGCTGCTCCGAAAGTCCGGGGCCGCCGCCGAAAGAGCACGAAGAACAGGAAGTCTCGCTGGCCGAGGCATTCGATCCCACCGCGACCGGCGCCATCCGCGGCCGCGTCATCTGGGACGGCGACATTCCGCGCGGCGACCAAACCTTGCCACGGGCGATCACGATTGATCCCAACTTCCAAACGAAGCCTGCACGCATCGTGTTGCCGCATTGTCCCAACGTGGACGCGGCGAACCGAGGCGTCGCCAACGCCGTGGTTTTCTTGCGCGGCATCGACGCCCGCCGCTCGAAGCCGTGGGATCACGAACCTGTGCGCGTCGAGTTTCACGACAGCCGACTCGCGATTCAGCAAGGCAAACACCGTACTGGCGTCGGTTTCGTGCGCCAAGGCAGCTCTTTCGAAGTCGTCAATCGCGATGCGGAGTATCACCTCCTTCGCGGTCGTGGCGACGCGTTCTTCTCCTTTCCCCTTGCCGAAGAAAACCGCATTCAGGCGCACAGGCTGACGCAGAGCGGAGTTGTCGAGTTGACGTGCGCCGCCGGCAATTACTGGCTGCGCGCCCACCTCTTCGTCGCCGAGCATCCGTACTTCGTGCGCACCGACGGCGACGGGCGATTCGTGCTGGATCGTGTGCCGGCCGGCAAGTACGAACTGGTTTGCTGGATGCCGAATTGGTTCATCGAGAAACACGAGCGCGATCCGGAGTTCAGCACGATCGCTCGGCTGCAATGGAAGCCGCCGGTCGAGCAGCAGCGAGCCGTTGTAGTGGGCACGGGACAAGAGAACGAAATCGAATATCGCTGGTCGGCCGAGATGTTCCGTGTCGGAAAATAGCGCACGCTATCGGCCCTATTCCGTCTTCGGATTCGCCAGATGCGTGAGATTGCCGAGATGGTCGCGGCTGCCCATGGCCACGAGGATATCGCCGGCGTCGATCATCGTCTCGGCCGGCGGATTGAAGAGCATGTGCCCCGTCTTCTTCTTGATCGCGACGATGATGATGCGATGATCCGCCATGAGCCGGCTGGCCGAAAGCGTTCGTCCGGCCAGCGTGCTGTGCGGTTCGATGCGCGATTCTTCCAGTTGCAGCTCGATATGCTCGGTGCGGCTGGTCAGCTCGATGAAATCGACGACCGTCGGCTTGGTCACCGCATGGGCGATGCGATCGCCGCCGATCTGATATGGGGACACGACGCGACTGGCGCCTGCTCGCAACAGCTTCTGCTCGGACTGCGCTTCCTCGACCCGCGCGACGATCACCACCTTCGCGTTCAGGAGCCGGGCGCTCATCGTCACGAAAAGATTATCCGCATCTCCCGCCATGACTGTGACCAAGCTGTGGGCACGTTCGATGCCCGCGTTCCGCAACACATCGTCCGAAGTCGCGTCACCTTGAAGCACGATGCCGTGCGGCAGATCGAAATCCTTTACCTCCTCCGCGCTGCTATCGATGACCACGAATGGCTTGCCCAGACGCGCGAACTCGCGGCACACGAGCCGGCCCATGCGTCCGTAGCCGCACACGATGATGTGATCTTTGAGTTGGGCCAGGGTGCGTTTCATTTTTCGCTTTCCGAGTGCCGCCGCGACCTCACCGCTGACGACCGTGCGAATGACCTCGGTCGCTGAGTAGGCGATGACGGAAACGCCGCAGAGGATCAAGCCGATCGTGAACGCTCGCCCCGCGGGGCTCAAGGGATGCGTTTCACCGTAGCCGATCGTTGACAGCGTGATGATCGTCATGTACAGCGCGTCAAAGAGAGTGTAGTTTCTCCATTCGATGACGCGGTAGCCGACCGTACCGACAGCGACGAGCAAGATCGGCACGAATATTTGGACCCAGAAACGTCGCGGCAGTTTGATCATGGCGAAAGCCGTTGCACGCTTTTTGCGACCGCTAAACGAAAACGAAGGGGAACAGCCGCCGCGCCGATACGTCGTCCAACGGAGCGCCGTACTCGCACGGCTCGCACGCCTCGGCGAACTCGACCGCCTTGCCGCGCTTTTCGCCATAACAACGCACGAGTTGCGAGCGAAACCGCTCCGCCTGTTTCCGCAGCCGTTCTTCGACCTGCTGGGCGAGCCAGGAACGCCGCGCCTTGTCATCCGTGGGAACCTGAGCGCCGACACCGACGTTGTATGGCAGCCATTCGTAGAACTGCGACGTGTGGCAGTGTAGCATGTCCACGATCTTGCCAAGCACCGGCCCGACATCAACCGCGACCAGCGGGCTGAACGGATACGGCTTCTGGAACTCGTCCGGCAGATACGCGATCACAGGCATTTTCATCAGATGAGGCGTCCCAGCCACGACTGCCGGCACGGTGAGCATGTAGGCCGCGTCCTGAACGAGTTGGCTTGTGTAGCGATGATCGGGATGGTAATCGTTCGGGCGATGCGTCAGCACGAGATCGGGATTGTAGGAGCGAATGAGGTGGATGACCTTCCAGCGGTTTTCGAGCGTGGGTTCGAGTTCACCGTCGTGGATATCGAAAAGGTGATACGGTGCGTCGATGACCGCACCGGACCTGCGTGCCTCCTCGCGGCGCCGTGTCGCCAACGGTGGCCCCGCTTGCACGTGATGGCCGGCGTCGCCATTCGTGAGGCTGATCATGTACACATCGTGCCCGGCTTGTCGATAGAGCGCCGCGGTCCCGCCGGCGGCGTAGTCGGCGTCGTCGGGATGGGCGCCGATAATCAAAAGACGCAGCGGCATCGATTGGTCCTTCTCCGTCGTCGTTTAGCGCTCGCGTTGAATCGCCAGGATCCTGGCGCTTCAACGCGAGCGCTAATCAAAGCGGCTCAGTTGAATTTCTTCCCTGTCAGCTTCTCGAACGCCTCCACGTATTTCGCACGGGTCTTATCGATGACATCGGCCGGCAACGCCGGCGGCGGACTGTTCTTGTCCCAGCCCGAACCCTCCAGCCAGTCGCGCACGAATTGCTTGTCATACGACGGCGGATTCTTGCCAACCACATACGACTCGCGCGGCCAAAAGCGCGAGCTGTCCGGCGTCAGCACTTCGTCGATCAAGATCAACGACCCATCCGGCATCTGGCCCCATTCAAACTTCGTATCGGCCAACAGAATGCCGCGCGATTCCGCATAGGCGCTCGCCCGGCGATAGACATCGAGGCTGCGCTCGCGCAATTCGGCCGCCAACTTTGCGCCCGTCTGAGCCGCCATCTGCTCGTAGGCGATGTTCTCGTCGTGTCCGGTCTCGGCTTTCGTGGACGGCGTGAAAATCGCCTCGGGCAACTTCTGGCATTCTTGCAAGCCCGCCGGCAACGGAATGCCGCACACGGTTCCTTGTTTGCGATATTCCTTCCAGCCCGAACCCGCCAAGTAGCCGCGCACGACGCATTCAAACGGCACGACCTGCGCCTTGCGCACAAGCATTGAGCGGCCCGTCAGTTGCTTGGACTGGGAGACGAACGCGGACGGCATCGCGGCGACATCGGTGTTAAGGAGATGATTCGGCACCTTCAAGAAGTCGAGCCAAAACAGCGTCAATTGCGAGAGAATGCGACCTTTGTCCGGAATGCCCGACGGCAGCACCCAGTCGAATGCGCTGATGCGGTCGGTGGCGACGATGACGAGTCGATCGCCCAGATCGTATACATCACGGACTTTGCCGCGGCGAACGGGATGCCCGGCGATTTCACTCTGCAACAGCGGCATAGACATGCACGGCTCCTTCGGGTTGGCGTCCGATCATTGTATGCGCCTCGTCAGAGTCTGAAGCAGGAGCGAAGAAATGTCAAAACTTCGCTTACACTTGAGGCTCAGAATCATGTTAGTTCTTTCCGGTTAGCCATTCCAGATTGAAGCGTGCGATCGTCAGGAACGCGGGGCGAAACGCGGACTTCTCCGTTGAGCCACGCTCGTAGAAACACAGGATCGTGCCATCATGGGCAACGCTGAGGTCGGAGTAGCCGCTCGCTCCGGGTTCGATCGTCTTGGCGGCGCGCCAGGTCTTGCCGTCGTCCTCGCTCAAGCGCGCAGAGACGTTCTTGCGTTCGCGGCCCATCGAGTTGTTCGGATTGACGAAAAGAATACGCGGCGCGTCAAACGGCGATTTCATCGGCAGACGGATGATGCTCGCCATGCAAATCGGCTCCGGCAGTGCTTCATCAAGCTTCGGCTTCGTCCACTTCGTCGCGCCGTCGGCGCTGAACGACACACCGCGAAAATGCGGCTTGCCTTCGTGGCGAATGTTGAACATCACGCGGCCATCGGTCAGTTGGACGGCGACGGTCTCGCTCGGATTGGCGAGTTCGGGATCGCGCACCACGATGTCGCCGCGCTGCCAGGTTTTGCCGTGATCGTCCGAATAGATGACGGCGACGCAGCTCGGCCGATGCGCGTGCCCGCCGGTTCCGGTCGAAAGCCAGACGGGCACGATGAGCCGGCCATTCACGAGCTGAATGCCGTGGCCAGGGCCGGTCGCGAGTACCTTCCAGTCATAGTCGGGCTTGAACTTGTCGAATGTGGCCGTGATTTCGACGGGCTTGGAGAAGGTCTTGCCGTCGTCGTCGCTGCGCAGGTAAAAACATCTGGCGTATTCGACGCACACCAGGAAGTGTACGGCGCCCGTCTTGACGTCAACGATGGCGACCGGGTTGTTGAGCGTCGTCTCGCCGGGTTTGCCGAGCTTTTGCTTGACGGCGACGGGATTGCGTTCGAACTTCTGCTCGAACTGCACGAGATGCTGGCGTGGCTCCCAGGTCTTGCCGCTGTCGGTGGAGCGGCGCAGCATCAAATCGATCTGTCCCCAATCGCCACCGGCGTTCTTGCGTGCCTCGCAGTAGGCGAGTACAGTCCCCTTCTTGGTGACGACGATGCCGGGGATGCGATACAGGGCGTAGCCGTCTTTGTTGGCTTCAAAAAGATCGACCTTTTCGAGGAACGGCTGGGCGATGATGTTTTGGAGGCCGAGGAGAAATGCGAAAGCGGTGATCGAGACGCGAATCATGGCATCCCCAACTATTGGGCATGGTCAGGGCCGCAGCGCTTTTCTCGGCGCAGGCAATGGAAAAAGGTTAATGAGACGACCCCGTTCAGCCCTGGGAATTGTACGCATTTTTTCGATGTGGGGCGGCGCCGGCTCGACTTCGACGTGGAGCGGCACACGCAAACATGGCATGGCGGGGTTGTTCGTGGCCAACTCCACGTAGGTGTGTAACTCACCTTGGGGAATGTCAGCCCGGACCGTTGCACTAATCCGATAGCTCCTCTCCGTGGTCCCACGGGCTAACTCGAGCAGCTTGACGTCGATGTGGTCGTTATCGCATTTCGCTCCGGTCACCTGCACTCTGGCCTTGGCCGGATACGTCACGGTCATATGCGTCGTGGGCGTGGCGCCACGTTTGATCTTGGCGAAGTCGAGTTCATTCGGGAAGAACGCCAGGTCGTCGCGGCTGTTGGCCACCACCATGAGCCGGGCTTCAATAATTCGTGGTCTGTCAAATTGGACAAACAACGTCTGGACCTTTGGACCCGTGAACCTGGAAGCGTCAAAAAAGACCTCGATTTTTCCTTCTTCATTGGGCTGAAGCAGCGACTTGGTCGACCGACCAGATACTGAGTGACTTCAAGACCCACGCACAGTTGCGATGTGAAGCGGACTATCGAATGTGTTGACGACGCGAAAAGCGTGATAGGCCTGTGTCCCTCTTTGGATGGTCCCGAAATCACGTGAAAGGCCTTCTGGAAATATTTTTTCTTCGAATGTTTTCGCGTTCTGATGGTCCGCCTTTTCTCGTGGGGACAAGGTTAGATCGTCGCGGCTTTCGGATTGGATAAAGAGTCGGGCTTCCGTCCATTTCATGCCGTTTTCGAAGGTGACAAACAGAGTCCGGGATTTAGGTCCTACGAATGTTCTCGTATCGACAAAAACCTCGATCTTTCCTTCTTCATTGGGCTGAAGCACCGACTTGGTCGACCGAACCGCCGTGCAAATGCCCATGGGGGCGCGCACCCGTACGATCTTGAGCGGCAGCGCCGAGGTATTGACGACGCGAAAAGCGTGATAGGCCTGGGTTCCTCTCTGGAGTATCCCGAAGTCATGCGAAACGCCGTCAGGAAACATCTTCTCGGCCAGGTTCTCGTCAAACACCTTCTCGGCGGGTTTGTTTGCGTCCACCTTGTCAGACAATCTGGGCTCCTGGCCGTCCGGCAGCGTGGGCACGAAAAGGGCGGGCTGCCCTGCCTGCGTCGAGGAATATCTCGTCAGGCCGACGCCGTTGCACGTCAAGGCGATCAACGTGATTGTGGTTGCGGGCTTAATCCAGGTCGCGAACATGGCTTGCAGCGCTCATTTCATGAAACAAAAGAGAAGATGGTACATCGATTGGTATCGGGGGCGTACGGGGAGGACTTGAGGTAATGTGGCTGAAGTCTTGCAAAATTGACCAATACCCTGCGCTGTCCTCAGTCAACTCCGAAGACGGATTCGCAATCTTCCCGTAGTTGCGGTCACGCTTGTGTCGCGTTGCGTTGCTTGCACTACGCACTCACCCGCAGCGCCGCGCCGTGAGGCCGCTCCTGCGTCTCGGGCAGCAGGATTGTCCATTCGGTGCCGACGCCCGGTTCGCTGGCGACTTCGATCGTGCCGCCGTTTTGTCGAAGGATACCGTACGCAGTCGCCAACAACAGATCTCCCTTGTGGCCATCGGCAATGGGATGATACGGCTCGAAGATGTGCGTGAGTTTGTCGCCATCAATGCCGGCGCCGGTGTCTTCGAGCCGCACCTGGACGTACGCGCCGGGCGGCATATCGTGGTGCGTGAGGTCGTGGCTTGTCAATTGCACGCGTTTCGCGCGGACGATCAGCTTGCCTGACTCGGGCATGTGTTGACGCGCGTGATTGACGATGTGCAACAAAGCCTGTTCCAGCGGATGCGGATCGGTCTTGACCCACAGCTCATCCTTCTCGGCGTGCCAGTCTAGCTCGATGGCGTGCCCCAGCAAGACATGCATCTTCGACTCCAGCGACGCCAGGTGCTCGTTCATCTCGACGGGGACCATCTGCAACAGATGATTACGGCTGAACGCGAGCAGCCGTTGCGACAATTCGCCGCCGCGATTGGCGGCCTGGCGAATCTCGTCCACGTAATTCTGGGCCATGTGATCTTTCGGCAAGTTCTCGCGCAGAACATCCGTGTTGCCCAGGACGACGGACAGGACGGTGTTGAACTCGTTGGCGACCCCGCTGGCGAGCCGACGCGCGGTCTCCTTGCTCGCCTTCAGCGCGGCCACGTTGTCCTCATGGCCGTACTGCAACCGGTGCAAGCGATCTTGATTATCGCGCAAAGTCGATTCCAGATCGGTGTGCAACTCTTGGCGCTCGGCCAGTTGTTTTTCCAGATGCTTGACCTGTTTTTCATGTTCGTGGAGCTTCGTCTCGAGAACGCGTTTTTCTTCTTCGTGCGACCTGAACCGTTTGTGCCAGTCGTCGGCGCGTTCTTGATGGTCGCACAGAATCGTTTCCAGTTCCTTGTGGCGCGTCACGTCGCGGAAGTGGAATTGGACGGCGCCGAGCAATGCCGGCTGATCGCGCAGCACGCGGGCGTAGATCTCGAACGTGCGGCCGCCTTCGAGCGCCATCTGCCAACACTGGTCGGTCTGTGCGGTGTCCTGGTGCGTCGCCTTCTTGAACTCGTCCCAGCCGGACTCGACTTGCGTTTCCATGTGGGCCGCGATGGTCATCCACGTATGAGCAGACATCGTCTCATCGGAGAGTTTCCACAGGCGGACGAACGCCGGATTCCATGACAGCGTCTGGCCCTGTGCCGACAGAATCAGGACGCCTTCGGAGTTGGCGTGCTGATGCGATTTCAAGAGCACACGTTGCTGTTGTGCTTCAAGTTTGATTTGATCCTCGTTCGCGCGCAGGCGCTGGCACTCCGCTTCGAGGTCGGCGATTCTCTGCTGATCTTCAGGGAAAGACGCCGACGGCGTCTGTGCAACGCTTGGATTTGGCGTGTCAGGGGTCTCGGGCAGCTCGCGCAGGCGAACCACGCTCGATTGCTTGCCGCGTTCCATGCACATCTCGACGTCATGCCAAATGCCGAAGTCGGCGCTTAGCCGGCAGGCGATCGACGCCTGGGCCTGATTCGAATACACGCGCGTTCGATCATCGGGATGGATCAACTCCATGAGACGACGGCCCAGCAAGATTTCCGACTCGTAGCCGAACGCCGTCTTCCACGCCGGGTTGACGTAGACGATGGCGCCTTGCGCGTCGAGCAATGCGACTGCGTCAGGCTGACTCTCGACGAGACTCCGATAACGTGCTTCTTCCTCGGCAAGGCGAGCCTCGCGTTTCCAGCAGCGCCGCAATTCGCGATCAAAGACGATCCACATCAGGATACAGCCGAGAATCAGCAGAACTCCCGTGAGTGAGGCCGCTCCGACTGACTGCCAGCGTACGCGATGTATGATCGTCAGTTCGCTCTCTCTCTGGGCGACCTCGGCGCGCAGGGCTTCGGCTAGCTGGTCGGCGCGTTCACGCGATTGTTGAAATTCGTTGCGACCCTTGACTCGCTGGTCGAACGCGCTTTCGGCCAGCAGGGTCAGAAATTGTTTGTGCATCGTCTGCACCTGCTCATGAACGCGCGCCAGGTCCTTCTCCCAGGCCGAGTTGCCGCGCAGCGATGATTGCAATTGATCGTGCAGTACGGAGTAGCGATCATGGCTCACTTGCCAGGCGTTTTTGTCGGCAATCAGGGGCGCCGCGGTGACGACCGCGCTGAAATGGCGCAAGCTGTCCTCGAGCTTGGCGAGTTGCTGATCGAATTCGCGATGCCGGGTTTCCTCTGCGCGCAGTCGCTCGGCGTCGATCATCAGGGCCGCGATCCAGCCGAGAAAGCCCGCGAGCAAGACGCTGCCGGCGATGATCCATCCTTTTGGCAGTCCCGCGCCGTCGCGCAACCGTTGCCGCAACAGATAGCCAAGGACGCCGAAGCAGAAGAGAATGTCGAGCCCGCCGATGGCCAGGAGGGCGCGGTTTGGGAGATCGGACGCGGGCTGAAACGTCTGCTGCATCAACCAGGCGCCGACAAGAATACCGAGGACCGCGAAACTCTCGATGATGGGAAAGCGAAAAGAGGACCGAGTCATATCCGTGCTCGCAAAGGATCCATCGGTGGAACGTCCCGACGCTGTCGGCGGATTCTAACAGAAGAGGGGTTTTTCAAGCAAGATGGAGGAGTGTCAATTCCGCGTGTGGCGATCGCGCAGGATGCGCGCAGCCAGAGCTAGATTCTTGAGCTTGGCATACGCCTCCTCCAGCGGGATTTCGTGGTCCTTGCCCGGCGCGAAGCCGCAATCGGGGTTGAGGTTCAGACGATCCGGGGCCACGTGCGGCAACGCTTTCTCGACTCGTTCCGCAATCACCTCCGGCGTGTCGATCTCCGGGAAGCGCACGTCGACGCAGCCCAGGCCGATCTTCACGTTGGTCGGCAAGTCGCGAAGGATCGTCAAATCGCCGGCGACGGGGATGCTGAACTCAAGCATGAGTTGGCTGACCTGCAGGCGTTTGACGTGTTGCCAGATCGCTTCGTAACCGCCCGCCGCGCCCCAGCCGCGCCGGCCCCAGTTGCGCCGGCATAGGTGGACGGCCAAGGTGACGCCTTCGATACCGCCGACAATCGCGTTGAGCCAATCGACCGAGCGCCGCATCTCCGCATCCGGGTCGGCGAAGGTCGCACGCACCTCGGGATCGACCAGCACACATAAGTGCGGCTCATCGAGTTGGATCAGGTCCATGCCCACATCGCGAATCGCCAGCAATTCCTGACGCAAGACCGGCACCAGCGCCTCGCAAAACGCCTCGCGTGTCGGATACGCCGCCGACGAATACTCCGGCATCCACATGCGTTGCCCGATGAGATATGGCGACGGCAGACAGACCTTGACGCGGCGATCGGTGTTCTCTTTGAGGAAGCGTGCCTCCTCGGCGATGACGCCTGGCCGCCGCGGCGTCATGCGTTCGGTGACAACTTGGTGATACTTGAACGTCTCGCGCGGAATCCAGCGAAAGCCGGTCATGATCTCGCCGATCACGTCGACGTACGATTCGCGCCGCCATTCGCCGTCGGAGACGATGTCGATGCCGGCATGCTCCTGCATGCCGATGGCGTAGCGCACTGCGTTGTCCATGCGCCGCTGCCATGCGGCGTCATGCTCCCCGGTGCGCGACCCGCATGCGAGCAAGTCCTTGATGTACTGCGGCCGCGGCAAGCTGCCGATGACCGTCGTCGGAAAGAGGGGAGAAGGCGCCATCACGGTTGCTCCTCTGTGTCAGGCTTTTTTTTCTTCTTCCCCGGCTGCTTGTACTCAGCGGGCCGCGCGTCCTGGTATTGATCGAGCGCCGCCTGCAACATGCGTTGCGCCGCGACGGCGTCCCCGCCGAGTTTGGCCTTGGCGAGTGGTTTCTTTTCGAGCGGATCGGCTTGCCACTCATAGAGGTCGCCGGTGCGGTAGAGCTTGTAATTGTGCGTCGCCGCGAATTCGTGCGTTGCCTCGACGCCGCCGTCGCGTGCGTACCAGCAGTAGAACCAGTCGCGCGGGTTGCCCTTATCGCCCTTCAGTTGCGCGAGGAAGCTGCGGCCATCGACCTTCAGATCCGGTGGAACCTTGACACCGGCGGCGGCGCATATCGTCGGCAGGAAATCGGTGCTATCAATCAGATCTTTCGAGACTTTCGACGCGGGGATCGTGCCGGGCCAGTTGACGATCAGCGGGACGTGCATGCCAGCCGAGATCGTCGAGCCTTTGGCGCCTTGAATCGTGCGGTTGCCGAGCTGGGAGGCGATCTGCACGCCGGTGCCGTTGTCGCCGACGAAGACGAACAGCGTGTTGTCGCGAATCTTGAGTTCGTCGAGCTTCGTAATAAGGCGGCCGATCATCTTGTCCATGTAGGCGACGTTGTCCGCGAAGTGCTTCTTGTTCGTGAGCTTTTCGCCCAGCAGCTTCGGGTCCCAGTCGGCGCTGTCGGGTGTCGGCTGAAACGGCGCGTGGGTCAGCATCTCGCAGTAGTAAAGCAAGAACGGCTCGTCCTTCTTGCGCGTGATGAAGTCGAGAGCGTATTTGTTGATGAGCTCGGGGCCGTACTCGCCGTTCTTGTAATCATTCTCCTTGCCATTGATTTCGAGGCCCGGATTGGCGTAGCGCGGTGGACGGCGCGTATGTTGCCAGAGGCAATATTCGTCGAAGCCGAAGCGTTTGGGCAGGTCGAGCCCCTGGCCGAGCTGCCATTTACCGACCATGCAGGTGACGTAGTTGCCGAGCCGTTTGAGGAGATTGGCGAAGGTGGTGGCGCGCGGATCGAGCGTGCCGAAGTTGAGATAATTGCGGACGTTGTAGCGGCCAGTCATGAGCTGGACGCGCGTCGGCGTGCAGAGGGGCTGCACGTAGCAATGCTCGAAACGCATGCCGCCGGCCGCCAGCTTGTCGAGGTTTGGCGTCTTGTACGACTTGCCGCCATTTGCGGTGACGCACTCGTAGCCGAAATCGTCGGCGAGGAAGACGATGATGTTCGGCTTCGCTTTCGGGCCTTGAGCGAGAACGCGGGTGGAAACGATTGCAAGGACGAAGAAAATGAGAAAGAGCAAGCCGATACGCCGGATCATGATGATGTCTCGTCAGGGGATCGGTGAACCACGGAGAGCGATCCTACCAGATCGACGCCGCGGAAGAAACAACGTGATATGGAAAAAGCTACGGGATGATGCGTCGATGTGCAGTCACTTCTCCATCACAATCACGCACGGATCGAAATCGTCCTGCTTGGAGTTCAAGCCTGGCGTGGGCAGCAGCTTCTGCGTCTGGCGATCGTACAAATAGATGTCGCGCTCCCCTGCCCCGTTCAGGCGCTCCGATACGAACGCCAAATAGCGGCCGTCCGCGCTCAACGACGGCGACTGCTCCGCTGCCAGTGAGTTGGCGCCGGGCAACGGCAGAAATTTCTTGGCCGCGCGGTCGTACAGATAGATGTCGCGGCTGCCCACCCCGCCTGGCCGATCCGAGGCGAACGCGATCAGTCGGCCGTCGCCGGACAATGCGGGTTGCAGGTCCGCGCTTTTCGAGTTCATCTCCGGCAGCGCCATGACCGTCTTTTCCTTGAGATCGTACAGATAGATGTCCGTCAAGCCGACGCCCGGTTTGGCATTGGACGCATAAGCGAGAAATCGACCGTCTGCGGACAGAGCGGGCATGCGCTGATCGAAGGCTTCGCCGTTAAGCTTCGGCAAGTCGAGCACCTTTTTGGCGGTCGTATCGTAGAGAAGCACGTTCCAGCGAATGCTCGCCCCCGGCCAGGCCCACGCGGTGAAGGCGACGAGCTGCCCATCGGCGGATTGCGTGGCGCCCATTTGATGCGTCTTGAGTAAGCCGTGAAGTGCTTTCAATTCGAGCAGCTTCTTTTCCTTGCGGTCCCAGATTTCCGTTTGGCCGCCGTTGGCGATGCCGAACTGCGAGGCGAATGCGCAGTAGCGCCCATCGCGGCTCAAGGCAGGATGCATATCGGCACGCGAGTTGTTGGTTCCCTTGGAGATGGTGTCGATCGCTTCGAGCAGTTTGCCGTTGGCGACGCCGTCGTGCTCGTAGAAGTGAATTTTCGGATACGGCGGATCCCAGCGTTCACGCGTCGAGGCGAAGGCGATGAGCAGCTTGGCGGGCTTGGCATCCTGGCGAGCCGATGCTTGCAAAGCAACCGATTGCACCGTGAAGATAGCGAACATGCCCAGTAGGACGAGACGCCGCTGTTTTGAATCCGTCACTGCCAATCCTCCAAAGAAAGGCCAGGCACGCGGCTGAATTCCTTGGTGTTGTGTGTCACCAGCGTTAACCCATTGGTCAAGGCAATGGCGGCGATCATCGCGTCGTTGGGTCCAATTGGCTGGCCGACTGCCGAGAGATGGGCCCGGATCTCGGCGCATTTTTCGGCTGCGTAATCGTCGAAGGGCAAAGAAACGTACTGTTGGCGCAATTTCATGACGAGAGCCGGATTCGCCACTCGCCGTGCCGGAACGCCGCGAAGCACGCCGAAATGCAATTCTTCAACAACAACCGAACACACTACGACATCTGAGGCTTGCTCTTGCCGAAGGCGGCTAGTAACTGACCGACTGGTCTGCCGAAGATGTGCGATCCAGGCATTGGTGTCGAGCAAATACTTCATGGGAGCGAATCCCGCGATTCGAAATCGCCTTGAGGCGGACGTTCAAATTCGCCTTGCCACGCTCCCGCGGTTTGGTCCAGGAAATCCCAATACTCCTGCTGAGTTTTCGACGGCACACCGTCCGCGTCGATAACGATTTTGACCGTGCGACCGGCGTCAGCCATCCCAAACGGAATATCGAGGCGCAAAACGCCATCGTCTCGGATTTGCGTCGTTACAATTGTTCGATTCATGCGGGGCCTCCCGACCTCAGAATAGCAGAAATCCTGCCATGAACCGGGAACTCGATGTCTCACACCAGCCCCGCTACCGGCCCCGCGTTGCCGATGAACGGGCGAATGCGTGGATCGGTGTTAGTGTCGATGCCGAGCAAGCGGTACAGCGTCGCGGCGAACTCTGCGGGTTGTACGGGGAACGTCGCGGGATTGGCGCCGTGGGCGTCGCTGCTGCCGATGACCGCACCGCCAGGGACGCCGCCGCCTGCCAGCAATGCGAAGAGAACGGCGCCCCAGTGATCGCGGCCGCCCCAGTGGTTGATGCGCGGCGTGCGGCCCATTTCGCCGATGACCACGACGAGTGTCGAGGCGAGCAAACCGCGGTCGGCCAGATCGTCGAGCAATGTCGAAAGCCCTTGATCGAAACGCGGGCACAGTTCTTCTTCCATGCGTTCGATGCCGGTGGAATTGAAGCCGTGAATGTCCCAGGCGCCGTCCCAGTCATACCACTTGACCTGCACGAAACGGGTCCCCGCTTCGACGAGCCGGCGCGCCAGGAGCAGCGATTGGCCGAAGTGGTTGGCCCCGTAGCGTTCGCGCAGCGGCTCGCGTTCCTGGGCAAGATCGAAGGCGTTGCGCACGATCGGCGCCGTCAAGATATTGGCGGCACGCTGATGGAACGTGTCCATGCGTTCGACGGCGGGGCTCGCCTGGGTCTGGGCCCGCGCCCGATCGACCGCGCTCAGCAGCTCGCGGCGTTGTTGGAAACGTGTGGGCGTTACGTCGGCGGTCAGCGAGAATTGCTGCAAGTTCACCTGTCGGCCAAAGGGATCGCGAATCTCGATCGGATCGCACGCCGAGCCGAGAATGCCGCCGCCGATGCCTGGCGTATTGAAAATGCGTCCGCCGAGGTGCACATACGGCGGCATGTCACCGATCGCGCCCTTGAGACGGGTCATGACCGCGCCGTAGGTCGTCAAGCTGTTGAACGCGCCCGTCAGCGCGGGCCGCGCGGTGTGTTGTCCGGTGAAGCCGGTCAGCGAACGGATCAAGGCGCAGCGATCCATGCGCTCGGCCAACATCGGCAACAGCTCGCAGATTTGCGTGCCGGGCACGTTGGTCGCGACGTTGCCGTATGGCCCGCGAATATCCATGGGCGCGTTCGGCTTGGGATCAAACGTCTCGAACTGGCTCGGCCCGCCTTCGAGGAAGATGAAGATGCACGAGGTTTCGCGTCCGCGTCTTCTCCCCTCTCCTCCTGGGAGAGGGGCCGGGGGTGAGGGTGAAGCTTCGACGCGCAACACGTCCGCCAGCGACACGCCGAGCAGGCTCAGGCCTCCTGCCTGAAGCAACTCGCGCCGCGTGAGCCCCTGGCAATTCTTGACGACGGCTCGCCCGATGTTGAACATGTGCATGCCTCCGCGTCTGAAACGCCTTGATGTCGCTGGTATGAGAATACCACGCAAGGCCTCTGGTTTG
Organism: Planctomycetia bacterium; assembly: GCA_005799265.1. Lineage (GTDB taxonomy): Bacteria > Planctomycetota > Planctomycetia > Gemmatales > Gemmataceae > SIAQ01. The sequence continues at coordinate 38,145 of SYHD01000211.1, forward strand.
CAAACGATTTAAGTGCTACTCATTGCCAAATCGGAGCGTAGAGACAAACGGGCGTGGTTGACGCGGCCGGTTTCCGATGGTCGATTCGCGGAGAACCTACAGAAAATTCCTTGCCTTTCGCCCGAGCTTCCCTACCCTATTGGCCATCGGAGCATCTCACCAACGACAAACGCCAACCCCAAAGAAGGAGTGTTACTTGGACGCTACCCCTCTCATCTTATTTGCCCAAAAAGGCGATGATGCCGTGGCTGGTGCTCTCGGCTTTTTGGTAATCTGCGGATTTGGATTGCTTTACGTGGTTCTGCCGCTCATCGGCCTCGCCTTGGGCATTTGGTTCTACGTCGTTGCCTTCCAGGCCCTCAATGCTGTCTCGCCGCACAATCGCGACATGGAACCTGGAATGATTTTCATGATGATGATTCCGTGCTTTGGACCCATTTGGTACTTCTTCGTAATCATCCGCATCGCGAGTTCACTGCGAAAGGAGTACCAGGAGCGCGGCTACCAGGATGACGGTGATTTCGGTCAACTGCTGGGGATCTTGAGTGCGGTGATTCCGTGCGCCGGCATTATCACGCTCATCATGTGGATCAACAAGATCCGCGGCTACACGGCCCGTCTCGCCCGATAAGTGAGCGGAAATCAACGCGGAGGAGTCCAATCTCCTCCGCAATTATACTGCACGCGGTCAGGATTGACTCATTCACTAGCCCGCAGCGCCAGCAAGGGATGTCCGTGGTTGCCCTTGCTAGCGCTGCGGGCTAGTGAGGCAAATGTGTCATTTCCGCCCGAGCGCAGTATATCCTGTTGGCGGTCCGAACAGTCAAGTTTGCCGCGGCGACCACACGAATATCTCGCCTTTTCCGGGCACTGCGGCATCTCCCGCGTAGCGTTGAAAGACGCCGTCTTCGACTGCATGGGGAATCGAGCAACCCAAGTTTGCAAGATACCTGGCGTAGAGGCGCAGAAACGCGGGGTTGTACGAACTGGCGTATGCGAAAGTCGGCAGCAGCTTGAGCGGCCTGAACGACACGATGGTGCCGCGAAACATCCAGGCGCCGGTGCGGATTTCGGCGCCGCTCATGAGGAAGATGGTCCCGCCTTTCATTTGCAGGCCGACGAAGTCACGCGCCAACCCGCCGACCACGATAACGCCGCGTTTCATGCGCATGCCGACTTCAAGCCCGGCCGAGCCGCCGATGAGGATGGCGCCTCCCGCCATGCCCGCGAGACTGCCGCGATAAGCAGCGCCGACCTGACCGCCCGAATTCCCCGCGATACGGATGAGGCCGTCCTTCATTTCCGCACCGACCCAATCCGAGGCGTTTCCGGTGACTTCAATCGTGCCGCCCGTCATCGCCGAGCCGAGGTGCATGCCGGCGTTGCCGACGATCTTGATGCGGCCGCGTGACATCTCTTTGCCGATCCACTTGACCTTGGCCGCGTCGCCGTGCAATTCGATCTCGTCGCTGGCTTCCCCTTCGATAGCGAAGAATTGCTCGAGCCGGCACTGGCGTTTGCCGAGATAGACGGGCAAGGCGCGAATGGCGTCGTGGGTCAGCGTGGCCGTCACGTCAGGAGAAATGGACTCCGCTTCGAGCGGGACGGACGGCTGCTCTTTGACAGTGAGAATAATGCTCATGATAAAACCCAGCGAGCCGAGTCGCTGACGCGGCCCGGCTCGTCTATCAAACAAACAAATGGGAATCACTTCTTCTCGTCAGTTTTCTTTTCCGCCGGCTTGTCCTTCGGCGGCGCCTTGTCTTTGGATTCGAGGCCTTTTGCTTTCAGATACTTCTCCCGTTGCTCCGCCGTGAGAACGTCGAATTCTTCCTTCGATTTCTTCCCCTTCAGTTCAGCGATCTGCTTGTTCAATGCGGCAAGCTTCGTGTTGTATTCAGTCTGCACGGCGTAGATCTTGGCGACCTGCTCGGCGCTCAATCCCAGGTCCTTGAAGCCCTGAGGCAACACGCCCTTGGCCTTGCCCGCATCCTTCTTGTCTTTCTTCGCGTCCTGCGATGCGCCTGAGCCGACGATAAAGGCCAGGCAAAGAATCCCCAGACCGCAGAACATCGACATCCGGTTCATTCGAGCACCCCTCTTGGAAGATAGGGAAAAGGTGAGCCACATGGCACTGAGAAGTGAAAGTCTAAAGCCTCACTCATACGAGTGTCAACAAGAAAGTCGCGAAATCTTGGGGATTGGACCATGACCAAGAACGACAGGCATACTCGGGCACGATTCGCGAACACGGTCGCAATGCCATCGGTGCGTCTCCTTACTTCTTTTCGGCGTCGTCAAAATCGCTGATGATAGTCAATCCAGGCCGCGTTTGTCTCAAACGCTCGACGCCGATTTTCGTGACCCTGGCGCCGGTGATTTGCAGCAGCGTCAACGTCATCATACCGCGCACATGCGTGAGCCCGGCGTCCGTGATGGGCGTGTTCGTGAGGTCGAGTTCTTCCAGACTCGAGAACTTCTTCAGATGGCCGACCCCCACATCGGTAATAGCGGTTTCCCAGAGGTCGAGCACGCGCAATTTGGGCAGCAGTGGTAGATGCGCGAGCGACGCATCAGTGACGTTGGTATTGCCAAGCAACAAGATCTCAAGCATGGTGTTGTCTTTGAGGCCCGCCAGGGCATCGGGAGCGAGGACACCGGTATCCAAGTTGAGCCGCCGCAGCTTCGTGAACGGAGAGAGAACCGCCAGACCGGCGTCGGGTAGACTGCAACCTCAGAGATCGACCGAGATCACCGGCCGGCCCGGCGCATTGTCATCGAAGATGATTTTGCCGTCCGCCTTTTTTACGGCAGCGAGAGACTTCTTTGCCTCGTCCGTGTCCTGCGGCCAGACCAGAAACGCACCAAGGATCAGCAACGTGGTCGTTCTCATGCGAGCCTCCGGAAATGAGTGGGCCCTACGCCCCATTGTAACCCAACTACTGCCGAGTGTTAATCAATAAAACATCCATTGTCCGTGATCCGTAGTCCGTGCCCGATAACCCACGGCTCTTTTTTTTACGGACCACGGACTACAGACCAACTTCATGAGCGCGACAAGCCACGCCTTCCTCACCGATTACGATCTCTACCTCCTTGGGGAAGGAACGCACTATCGCCTGTACGACAAGCTCGGCGCCCATCTGATCGAACAGAACGGTAAAAGCGGCACGCACTTCGCGGTGTGGGCGCCGAATGCGCGTGCGGTTTCTGTCGTCGGCGACTTCAACGCCTGGCGGGCCGATGCGTTTGCATTGCAAAGCCGCGGCACCTCCGGCATCTGGACAGGCTTCGTGCCGGGCGTTCAGGCTGGTGCGCTCTACAAGTATGCAATCACGTCGCAATACGGCAACCATCACGTTGAGAAGGCCGACCCGTGCGGTTTCGCCGCTGAGATTCGCCCGCAGACTGCGTCCAAGGTGTGGGACCTATCGCGTTATGTCTGGAATGACGGCGCATGGATGACCCGGCGTGGCAAGGCGAACGCACTCGATGCACCCATCGCCGTCTACGAAATACACCTCGGCTCTTGGCGGTGGGCCCTCACCCCCGACCTCTCTCCCGAAAGGAGAGGGGAGAACGGAGGCAAGCGCTGGCTTACCTATCGCGAGTTGGCTCCGCTCCTGGCCGATTACGTCGCCGACATGGGCTACACGCACGTCGAATTCCTGCCCGTCTCCGAGCATC
>SYHD01000212.1 GCA_005799265.1 Planctomycetia bacterium
AGTTACCGCTGTTGCAATCCGAGATCGGAATCTGGGCGGATAAAACGAATGCCAAACAACGCGGGGTAGACTGGAAATTCAAAATCGACGACGCTCGGACAAAACTGAAGCGGCTCTACCCGAAGATTAAGAATGGATGAGGCACTAGGAGCATTCGTGGTTTTCCATCGTAGGAGCCTTTCTTGAGTACGAAGTCGATAACCGTCGCAGTGTTGCCGTTGTCCAAGTCGCTGCGAGCCATCACACCCTCTGGGGTTAGCCGCCATTGCTCACTGCCAACGCGTTCACAATGAAATCTCGGCGTGTCATCCGAATCGTCACCTCGTTGATTCTCAAACCCCTCCCGCCAGTCGTTCCACGTTTCTTTGATCAGAAATTGCATTGCTTGCGCCAGACCTCCTTCACCCGTTATGGAGATGGTTGCCTCAACGGCATCGGGCTGGGCCGCCATGCGAAGCCGAAACGTCACGCGCCTTTCAATCATGCCCGACGCTGTGAGCAAGAACAATGTCTGTTCCTGCAACGCGCTCAAGGTTGGCGGATCTAGATCCGCCCAGGTTTCCGGCACCGATCGGAGCAGTTGCCCAACCAGAGTTTCAATGGCATCGTTGGCATTCATGACGCATACTCTACAAGCGCGGCCCCTTCACCGAAATACACGTGGGCCATAGATGAAATGATACGACTCGAAGTGCGGCTGCGGCACCCACGAGCGAGCGGATCATAAGCGACGCCGACGGATTCGTAGCCACATCGAAAGCGCGTTTTCAGAGCTTGAGACTTTGCGTCAGGTCAGATATCAGATGAGAGGAGCAGAGTCCAAGATGAGGGCGGTTTCCCAATTTTGTTTCAGCGTTCGCCAACACCAGGATCGCAGTGAATATTCGACTCCAGTGTAACCAATTTGCCACAGCAAAGTTCCTGCAATTCGCAATCGCATACTCGGTCAAGTTTGAGAATTGGCTGTGTCGTAGTATGTGCCTATGCGAGCTACGCCAATGACACTGGCCATCGACAAGGTCGGCAGAATGCAATGCGATTCAAGATGCTGCAGTTCTTTTTGTCTATTTGCTTCTCACTCTCTGTTACAAAGCCGACACGGTGATGAACGGTCGAGCTTTCGACATCATTTCTTCCGCAGATCGTAGCAGTAAATCCCATCCATGCCTCGCAAAAACAGACGGCCATCGACGACGGGGAAGCCCATCGCATGCACGGCGTAGGCCGTTGTCGAGTTGTTGGGTGGCGACCACCTCGGGCCAAGCGGCTTGAGGCTGTTGGCGTCGATCCATTGCAAGCGCTGGTTGCCGTGCTGGCCTTCGGGCGAGAGGAGTAGGCGATCGCCGACGACGGCGAGCCATTGGTTGCTGCCGATGGGGTCGGTTTTCTCGTCGAACATCTGTTTGCCGAGCAGCTTGCCGGTGGCGATGTCAAGCGTGCGAATTTCGTTTCGGCCGACCAGGTAGGCGTTCTTTTGCCCAAGGGAAACCGTCAGGTTTTCGTCGTAGGCGAGGAAGTCGTCTTGCCAAATCCTGGCGGCGCCGGCATCGCTGAGCTTGTAGCCCTGGAATTGCCCGCCCTGCTTCTTCGGATCGGGCACGATGTGGCCGACAAGGATGTCGCCCTGAATCAGTGCCGCGGAACCGGAGGCGCCGACGAGTTTCTCTTCCATCGCCCAGAGGAGCTTGCCGTTGACGGCGTCGAAGCAGGCAGGTGCCTTGTCGCCGAGGAAGAGAACGCGCTCGGCCCCGGCTTTGCCCCAGACGAGCGCTTGTCGGCCGCCGGGTTGCTGCCAGACAGTTTTGCCCGTCTTCGGATCGACGGCTTTTGCCGGCTCACCGCCGACCGACGGCAGGATCGCGAGCGACCCCGCCTGAACCGCGCCCAAGGCCGCCTGATTGCCCTGGACTTTCTGACTGCGCCGGATGGTCCAGAGCACATCTCCTTTGAGTGCATCGAGGGCCACCCAGTTGTTGGCATAGTCGTTGGCGATCAACACGCCGTGGATGGCGGACGCCGTCGGATTGAGGCCACGCCATTTGTGCGTTTGATAATTACCCGAGAGAAAGGGGAAGCGAACGCTCCAGAGAACCGCCCCGGTTTGGGCATCGAGGCAAGTGACGAGGGTGTCCGAGAAAGGACGGCAGATATCGACCAGTGCTTCGCGTTCGATAGCGGTCGGCTTGCGTTTGGCTTGTTTCTCGAAATCCGCCAGCACCTTTTCCAGGAGCTTGGCGTCAGGTTCGCCGGACGGGACGTAATGGAAAAGGTAGACCCTGCCATCCGCTACAACCGGCGTGCCCGAACCGCCGCACACGGTCCCATAGGGTGCCCGCCACGTGTAGCGACTGTCGACGCCGGTGCCCCAGCCCGAGCGCGTGGGCATCTCGGCACGCCAGACGGGCCGGGCCTTGGAGAGATCGTCGATGAGTGAGACGGTGCTGTCGGCTGCGCGATTGGCTAGGTGCGGGCCATGATAGCTCGGCCAGTCGACGCCAGGCGCGAACGGCTGGGCGGCCCGAATCGCTTTCTCGTCGATGAGCATACCGCGGACTGAGCTGCTGGTCTTCTTGCCGCCGGCGATTTCGCTCGTCCAGGTGCCGGCGAAACTATCCTTGGACTTCTTGGCGTCGATGGTCAGGGTGACCTGCGCCAAAAGCTGCATCGGCGCCCAGATGCTGACTTGCCGCAGAACGATCGTGCCCGTGAGCGAATCGCTGGTGACGGCGAGGTTGTGTTTATCGATTACCATGCGGTACGTTCCCGTCTTTTTCACGCCGCCAAGAACGTCGTCGCCGACAAACCAGGCGACCGTGGACTTGCCGCCGCGCATGCCGACGAAGGCTCGCGCTGGCTCGCCACCTTCAAACGTTAGCCAGAGATGCTGATACTCGCCCGGCCCTGGCCGATGGACCTCCGGCTTCCCAGGCGGCTGTGCGTTTGCCGTCCCGTCCACCCCGGTGAGCCAAATCAGCGAGGTGACCACAAGTGCGATTCTCTTCATGACTGATTCTCCCAACGGTCTAGTCGAAGCGAATCTGATGCAAGCGGTAATCTCCTGCACCGGCTCGCGTCGCGCAGACACGCCGATTCACGGTGATGGGGCCGACATTCGCCGCAAGATCCACATGTTCCGACTACCGTCGGAACCGAAATGGGTCGGGGGGGGACGGCGATCCTGATTTTCGACCGCATCCTTGGCCCACCCTCCCTCGGGGTAGACGATCATCAAGAGATCATCGCCGAAAAACGCGTAGAGGCTCGGGGAACGGCCCTGGTTCAACTCGATGCCGTACTTGAAGTCGAAGTCAATGCGGCCACGCGTGCCTTGCGGCGGCAGGAGTTTCCAGGAGCCTTCCTGTTCTGGCTTTGCCTTCGCTTTGAACGACCCGCGCTTGAAAAATTCCTTCGCCGTGATCTCGACGTGGCCCTGCGGGCGCGTGCGCGCACCGTTGGCGTCGTCGAGTTCGCCGAGCACCGCCCATCTGCCGACGAGCCGATTGGCGTCGCCGTCTGGGTCCGGTTTTGTCGCCGCGGGGATCGGCTTCCGCTGGCAGATGATCAGCACGTCTGCGGGGGCGGCGCCGCTGTAAGTGCCGTTGCGATTGCCCTTGAATGCGGCCACCTGCACCAGAACGAAGAGGACATCGTTGTCTGGTGTAATCTTCCAGCGTGCCGCAAGGGTCGCGTCTTGCATCCGGCACAGGCTGCCGCGCACGGTGCTCGTCAGCTCATTGGGGTCCGCCTTCGCCTTGGGGGTGTCAACAAGCTTGCTGCGCTGACACGTCGCGTCCAGAAGCGGCACGTCCGCTTTCTCCGGATTGTGCCAAACAATACGGTCGGCCGTGATGGTGACCTTGGACCCGGTGCCTTTGTCGGCTGCGATGTTCTTATTATTTTGGTGGGCCGCCAGAACGTACCAGTCGCCATGAGCCTCCTTCGTGAAGGCAGGCGAACCGGCGCAAACATTCGCGCGGCTAAGCGCCACCAAAGTCAGGGCGGCAAAAGAGAAGCATCGAAGATTCATGGTCAAATCCTGCAAATCAGAGGAACCGAGATCAGACGCAGCACTCCGCTCAACCAAAGTGCGAAGTCACCGGCGTGTCCGGATTGTCGGCAACGTGAATCCACACATGCACGTGCGGGAAACCGCGATAGTACCAGACGAACGACGGGCCCTCGATGCGCCAGTTGTCCCACTCGCCGTCGCTGCCCATGTCATGCTCTTGGTAGAACGCCATGCTGCACGCATCCAGGCCGCCCTGCCTGTCGAGGCAGCGTCGTACCTGTTCCTGATATTCGCGTCGATACGGCCCGAGCAGGCCATCGAGCGTCAAGCCGGCAAGCAGCTTTTGCTCACGATTCATGTCCCGGATCGGTATCCCGGGAAATGTGCCGCGCGGCCCCTTGAAGCGCACATCGGGTTCGAGCGGAATCGGCAGACGCGTGTCGGGGAGGATGTGTCGCCGATCGATTCGTCCATCGACCATGTAGAACGGCATGTCGCGAGTCACCAGGGCTCGCTGGCGCTGTTCGCGGTCGAGCGCCTGATACACCTGGTTGGCGAGCTGAGCTTGATACCAGAAGAAGTTGTTGGGATGCCCGACTCGTTCGTTGAAGCCGCTCGGCTGATGTCCATGACAGATCGCCCCGTGAAATGCTGTCGATGGGCTGCGCTCGCAAGTCGCGCGAAGCGTCAAATGAAAGCCCGTGACAACACACTGGCACGGCCCATTGTCAGGTCGGCCGAAGATGGCGATTTTCTGTCCGCTGCCCCAGGCTTGATTTGTGTCGTCGCGCGCCTGGCGTTTGAGCCGTTCCGGCCAGCCGGGACTCAGAACGCTGGCTAAGACGTCTTCGATGAGTCGTTGCTGCGCCTCGCTGAAGCTGCTGATCGACGCCGGGCTGATCGCCCAGTTGTTGGTCACGTGCAGTCGCAACGGCAGACCGGTGAAGCCGCGATGCTCCCAGTCGAAGCACATGCGCCGCCGTTGCTCGGCCGTGAGCGATTCGTAGAACGCCCGAATCGGCGCGGCACTCGGCCCTTCGCCCGCGGCAGCGGGCTGGGCATTCGCCGCGCCGTCGTTGGTGCCGACCATGCCGACGGCAGCGGCACCGACAGTCACCTGCCGCAGAAAGTCTCGGCGAGCCGCCATGTCGGACGTTGAACGAGTCATAGTCGCCTCTTGAACTTTGGATCTCGACGCGTCTCGATAGACGTTATTCGGAAAGCTCTTTGATGGAGATGTTCTTGAACCAGAGCGGATTGCCGTGGTGCTGTCGGCATTCTTTGAGGGCCTTGACACCCTGGTTCCATAAGCCGCCGGAACGTTCTTGGGTAGGCGTTTCGAACTTTCGATGTCGAAGGCTCGCAATACGAGGCGTCCACTTGGCATGGCTACATGGATGATACTGAAATTTGCATGCAGCGCCAAACCATTATTGAACGGCAAATGCCAGAAAAGGTTCCGGTCTGCAAACACACTACTTATCCGCTGCCCAAACCTTGAGAACGCCTTTGCTGCCGGCGACGATGCGGGTGCCGTCGGGGCTGAAGGCGACCGACATGACGAGATCGGCATGTCCGCGAAGGGTAGCCAGCTCCTTGCCAGAGTGGACATCCCAGATGATGACGGTGCGGTCTTCGCTTGCGGATGCGATGCGTTTACTGTCTGGGCTGAAGGCGATAGCGGTCACGTCGTCGTTGTGGCCGCGTAGGGTCAACAGGTTCTTGCCAGTGACGGCATCCCAGATGCGAATGGTATCGTCCATGCTGCCGGACCCGATGAACTTGCCGTCGGGGCTGAAGGCAACGGAAGTGACCGTCGCTTCGTGATCGGTGAGGGTCGTCAGTTCTTTGCCGGTGCTGGCATCCCAGAGCTTCACGTTGTTCTCGCCGTCGCCCGAGACGATGCGTTTGCCGTCGGGGCTAAAAGCGACGGAAGTGATGTCGTATTCGTTGTCGGGATCGATGGTGCGGATTTCCTTTCCGGCGTGAGAGTCCCAGACCTTCATCGTGTCGTCGGCGCTGCCGGAGACGATGCGTTTTCCGTCGAGGCTGAAGGCGACGGAAGTGATGCTCTCCTTGTGGCCGCGCAGGGTGAGGAGTTCCTTGCCGCCTGGGAGTTCCCAGATTTTGATCGTCTTGTTCCAATGGCCTGATGCCAGGCGATTGCCGTCGCGGCTGACCGCGAGCGCCGTAACGCCCTTGCCATCGGCACGTAAAGTCCATTTCTCTTTGCCGGTGTGAGCGTCCCAGATTTTCAGCGAATCGTCGCCGCTTCCGGAAATGATGAGATTGCCGTCAGGGCTGAAGGCGACGGCGGATACCCAGCGATCATGGCCACGCAGAGTAAGTAAGGATTGGTCGTTTTGCCCCTTCTCTTGCTGATTGGCACTTCGGGCAGCGAAGCCAGCCGAGATGAAGCTGGCAAGGACGCAGCCGCCAAGTGCGAGAACTCTTTGCGTTGTCATGATTCGAATTCCTGGAAGTGCGGAACCAAGGGCTGGCAGCGGGGTTCAATACATTGTACGATATTCTGCATGCACTTGTCCGCCCGCCACGTTGAAAAGCACCCCGCGAGTTGCGAGAGTCTATGAGGACTTTTCGAGCCAAAGTGGACATCCTGCATCGCGACCGCGAACCGGTGCGTCGTTGTAAATGGCCTCGTTTCTGGACGAGCTTTGGATGCGTTGTTCTTGTGCTACTCAATGCTGGCCAGGCAGCGGCGCAGGACGAACCTTTTCAGAAAATAATCGGGCCATTTCTCAAGCAACATTGTCACTCGTGCCACGGGCCCAAGAAACAGGAATCGCGGCTTCGGCTCGATGAAGTTACCGGCGTGCAGGTCGGCAACCGGAACCTGTGGACGATGGTGCATGAGAGGGTCTCCGGCGGTGAAATGCCACCCAAGGATCACCCGCAGCCGACCGACGAGCAAAAGAAACAAGTCCTGAAATGGATCGCCGAGCAGCAGCGGGCGCTCGGCGCTGGGGGGACGCGACGGCTCAATCGGCGCGAACTCTCCGCCGCCCTTCGCGACGTGACCGGCATGGCGGTTGATTTCTCGCAGGCGTTGCCGGGCGATGGCACCGTCGGCGGTTTCGACACCGGCGCCGACGCATTGCAGGAGGCGTCCGATGC
>SYHD01000213.1 GCA_005799265.1 Planctomycetia bacterium
CCTGTGCGAAAAACTCGACGCCGACATCAACGAAGTTCGCCGCGGCATCGGGCACGATCAACGCATCGGCTTTCAATTTCTATTCCCCGGTCCCGGCTATGGCGGCAGCTGTTTCCCCAAGGATGTCAACGCCGTCATCCACCTCGCCAATTCGTACGACTCTCCCGTCGCCTTGCTCGAAGCCGTCGATCGCGTCAACGAACGCCAGAAACATGTCCTGCCGGCGAAGATTCGCAAGCACTACGGAAAAAATCTGAAGGGAAAATGTCTTGGCATCTGGGGCCTGGCGTTCAAGCCTCGCACGGACGACATCCGCGAGGCGCCGGCCCTGACGTTGATCGACGAGATGTTGAAAGAAGAAGTTCAGCTTCGTGTCCACGATCCGGAGGCGATCGCCAACGCGCGGGCGATCTACGGCGACAGGCTCACCTATTGCGATCGGCCTTACTCGGCACTGGAAGGGGTCGACGGCCTGGCGATCATGACGGAATGGCCAGAGTTTCGCCGACCCGACTTCGAGGTGATGCGCCGCCTGATGCGCGAGCCCGCGATCTTCGACGGCCGTAACCTTTTCGAGCCGAAGGCGATGCAGGCCGTGGGGTTCACGTACTATGCCATCGGGCGGGCGACGCCATGACTTTCGCCGTTTAGCGTCCGCAGGATCCCATGCGTCGGCGCATGCCCACCTACTTCAGCGCAATCGCGAGAATCCCCTCGGCCCGCCCGCACAGCCGCCCCCACGTCCCCACGAGGCTCGAACCAAGCCGCGTCCGTAGTATCCGCGCCGCCACCCCGTCGCCGCGCTCGGCCGAATGGCGAATCCAGCTATGATGCTGCTCTTGGCGAATGTCGATGCGTTCAAAGCCCGCCTGCTCAAGCATCAGCCGCAGCGTCGCCGGCGTGAAGTGCGTGAGATGCCGCGGCAAATCGAGGCCATACCACGCCGCACGGAAGCGGCGCGACGCCAGGCTCTCGAAATTGGGCACGGTTGCGATGAGCGTGCCGCCCGGCGTGAGCAAGCGCTGGGCGGCGCGGAGCGTGTCAAGCGGCTGATGGACGTGTTCGAGCGCCTGCCGCATGACGATCGCCTCGAAGCGTTCGCTCGTCCAGTCGGGATGAGGCAATGTACCGAGGTACGCGTCGAAACCGCGCTGGCGCACGTACGTCACCGCGGTTTCGGACGGATCGAGACCGACGACGCTCCAGCCGAGGGCGTGCATGCGCTGGAGGAAATCGCCGCCGCCGCAGCCGAAGTCGAGTAGTCGTTTTTGGCCGCGCGGAGGGAGATGCTTCGCCAGCGGTTCGGCGCGATCCCTGGCGTCGTCTTTGCTTTGATGGCAACGATAGTCCGCCGGATAAAACTGGCGGATGCTGTCGGCGTCCGGCCGGGGATTGGTGAAGCTGAGCTGGCAACGTTCGCAGCGGACGATGAGGAAACGCAAGTTGGCTTGCGCATCGGCGGCCTCCAGAAGCGGCGCATAACGCGGGCTGCCGCACAGGAGACAAGCGCATTCCTCCCAGACGATGACGGGAACGGCAAGTTGTGCGGCCAAATCCATAAGGGCCTCGGTCACGTGCTGTACCGCTTGCGGCTTAGCGTTCGGGCGGCGCCTTGCGCACGCCAGACGGATTACCCTGGGTATCTCTCCCACCCCGTTCCTTCATGCCCGAACACGAACTTGTCCGGATGCAGGATCTCGGCGAAGATCTCCAATGATTCGACGAGCCGCGGCCCTGGACGGTTGAAAAATTGATTGCCGTCGGTGATGAATACTCGCCCGTTGCGCACGGCTTGAAGGTTGCGCCAAATCGGGTGCGCACGCAGGTTTTCCATTTCCATGCGCGTCGTGTGCAGGTCGAAACCGCAGGGCAAGGCGATCACAAACATTGGATCGAGATCGCCCAATTGTTCCCACGTCAGCCACGGCGAATGCTTACCCGCGGCGCCGACGACGTTGCGGCCCCCCGCCAGTTCGACGAGTTCAGGAACCCAGTTGCCCGCCGCCATCAGAGGATTGAGCCATTCCAGGCACGCGACCGTCGGCCGTTCGGAGATTATCAACGCGCGGTCGGTGATGGCCTTGACGCGTGCTCGCAAAGCATGCACCACTTCCGCGCCCCTGGATGATACTCCCAATACGTCGGCGACATTTCGGATGCTCTGCCAGACTTCGGCGAGATTGTTCGGGGCCAGCGAAATGATGCGTGGTGCCGGCGAGCCGTCTACACCACGTGGAACAGAATGCAATGCGTGTTCGACATCCTTATCGCTGACGGCGCAGACCTCGCAGTGTGATTGCGTCACGATCACTTCGGGATGCACCTGCTCCAGCATTTCCGCATCGACTTGATAGATCGAACTTGCCTGCTCCAGGAGCGACTTCACGCGCCGATCGATTTCCAGGCTGCTGCCGTGAATGTCGAACTTCGGCGCCGTGCACACGGGCAAGCGCTTGACGCTCGGCGGGTAATCGCACTCATGCGAACGCGCGACGATATCACGCTCGAAGCCAAGGGCGCACACGATCTCGGTGGCGCTGGCGATCATGGTGACGATGCGCGGCATGGCGTTCTCCTCGTTTAGCGTTCGCAATGAAGCGCCAGATCGCCGGCGCTTCACCACGAACGCTAAGCCGCAAGCGGCTGCTTCGGCTATTTTTCCATGCCGAACATGTAGCGCAAGCCCCCGATCACGTGTTGTTGGAAGCGCGGATCGTTCCAGACCTCGGTTTGATGACCAAGCGCGGTGTAGAAGACGCGGCCGTTGCCGTATTCGTTCGTCCAGGCCAGGGCATTGTCTTTGTCCGCACGTTTGCCTTGATTCTTGACGGAAGCCATGTCGAGACGCATGAGTACGTGCAATTTTTTGCGATCGTAGGGCGCCTTGAACTGGTAGATTTCATCGGTGATTTCGAAGGAATCGCCCAGATGCTTGGTCGCCGCGTGCTTCTTGTCCTCGACGATGACCTTGATTTTCGTTCCCGCATTCCAGGGATGCCCGTCGAAATAGCCGCCGATCATTTCGCCGTATTCCTTCCACTTGTAGAAGGTGTCGGTGGCGCAATGGCTGCCACCGAAGCCTTTGCCCTTCTTGACGAAAGCGAGCAGGTCGGACTTCTGCGCGTCGGTCAACGGCAGTTCACCGGTTGTGTAGAAGAAGACGGCGTCATACTTCTTGAGGTTTTCGTCGTTGATGACCGAGCGTGAATCCTGCGTGTAATCGACCTCGAAGAACTTGTACTTCTCGGCCAGCTCGACGAACGTCTTTTCGACGTGGCACATGTCCTTCTTGCCGCGATTGACGACGCCGTGGACGAAGCCGCGCGATTCGGTGATGAGCAGCAGGCGCTTTTTCGTATCGCCGGCGATCAGCGACGTGTTCAGGGTCACAGGATCGATGCGCGGCGCCGCGGCCTTCGCCTTTCCTTCGACCTTGATCTGGACGCGTCGATACTCGAACTTGCCGGTCTCCGCTTGCAGGCCGATGCCTCCCTTGGCGGGGACTTTCATCTTGTCGGGCTTGAGCGCCTCATCATTCAGCGTGTAGGTCGCTTCGGTCCCCTTGACGGTGATGACGAGCAGATTCCAGTCGTCGTCCTTGAACTTGGTGAGTTGCTTTTGTTCATTGCGCCGTTTGAAGTCGCGGATTTGCAATTGTGGACCGCGAATGTAGACGCCGCTGTCGGCTTTCGGGCCGGCGCGGAACTCCATCTTGACGACGAAGTCCTCGCCAAATTCCTCGATGGTGTAGAGGTCCTTGATGCCTTTGCCGACGTCGCAAACGATGGCGCCATCCTTGACCAGGAAGCGCTTGTCGGCGCTTTCGGCTTTGCCAGCGAGGTCTTCTTTGCTGCCCTTGTACTTCCAGCCGCTCAGGTCTTTGCCGTTGAACAGGCTACGAAACCCGGCGTCGGGCTTCCAGTCGTCCTGGGCCCGCGCTGCCGGCGCGAACACAAATACCCCCAGAAACAGGGCGGCGAACAATCTCTTCATGGATTCTCCTTTGGTGTGAAAGAGTATGATCGATAGCGCGATCAGGCGGGAGCCGTCAAGTCACTGGTACGATACGCGACGGCGGGGCAATTGCACAGGAAAAAACACACCGAGCGGGCCGTTTCGCGCTGGTGCGTTCCTATTCTGAGCGGCATCCCGCGAGCGCTAAACCAAAAAGGATGTTGATTGCACTTTGCCGCCGAAGAGGATACAACAAAATAGTCCGCCGAAACCCACCCTGCCAACGCCTGCCCTCAGGAGATTCTCATGCTGCTCAAGCTTCGCGTTCTCGGCTTTTTCGTCTGTGCGCTCGGTCTCGTCAGTCTGGTCGCACAGTCGGCCCATACGCAGAACGCCAAGGAAGATCCCGTTCTCGAACGGATGCGCAAGGACATCACCTACCTCGCCTCGGAAGAATGCGAAGGGCGCGGCGTCGGCACCAAGGGGCTCGACAAGGCCGCCGAGTACATCGCCGACCAGTTCAAAAAAGCGGGCCTCAAACCCGGCGGCATCAACGGAACCTACTTCCAGCCCTTCCCGTTCGCGACCAACGCCACGCTCGATGGCGACAGCAGCCTCACCCTCATCGGTCCGGGCGAAAAGGATCGCGTCCTCAAGCAGGGAACCGATTTCCAGGTGATGGGAACCTCCGCCTCCGCCAAGCTCACCGCTCCCGTCGTGTTCGTCGGCTACGGCGTCACGGCGCGCGGCATCAAGTACGACGACTACGCCGGCGTCGATGTCAAGGACAAGATCGTCATCGCCCTGCGTCGTTTGCCACGCTGGAATGATAAGGCGAAACCGTTCGACGGCGCCAACAAGGACGAGCTTGCGGGTCTCGAAATCAAGCAATTTCGCGCTCAGGCCGCCAAGGCCGCAGCGGTCATACTCGTCAATGACGCCAGTGAGGCCAAGGACGCGCTCATCCCATTCGCGACCATGTCCAAGGGCATCATCACGGTCGGCATTCCGTTTTTGCAATTGAAACGTGAAATCCTCGATGAGATGCTGCGCGACGGCGCCGGCAAAAAGCTGGAAGAAATCGAAAAAGATATCGACGCCAATCTCAAACCACAGAGCGCCTCCCTGAAGAACTGGCAAATGACGCTCAACGTGAAAGTGAAACGCACCGAGCATCCCGTCAAGAACGTCATCGCCTACATCGATGGCAAAGGTCCGCTCGCTGACGAGATCGTCGTCGTCGGCGCCCATTACGATCACCTCGGCTACGGCGGCTTCGGCAGCCTCGCTGGCGGCGGCGCCAAGGGCAAAATCCATCACGGCGCCGACGACAACGGCTCCGGCACCACCGCCGTCATGGAACTCGCGCGCCGCTTCACCGCCACCAAGAATCCCGACGGCCGCAAGATGGTCTTCATGACTTTCACCGCCGAGGAACGCGGCCTGATCGGCTCGCGCCACTATTGCCGCGTCGAACCTCTCTTCCCGCTCAAAAGCACGGCTGCGATGTTTAATCTCGATATGGTAGGCCGCTTGAAGGACGCGCCCGAGGGGGCCAAGTCGAAGCTGCTCGCACTGGGCATGGACAGCGGCAAGGGATTCGAGGAGTTGGTCACGAAGCACAACCCGGGCTTTGACGTGGTCAAAGACAAGAGCGTGTTCGGCGCCAGCGATCACTATTCGTTCTATCAGCAGAAGATCCCCGTCATCTTCTTCTGGACCGGCACGCATCCCGACTACCATCGGCCGACGGATACGTCCGACAAGATCAACGTCCCCGGCATGCGACGTATCACCGATTACGCCGAGAAAATCATCGACGACCTGCGCACCATGCCAAATCGCCCTGACTTCACGGGCGTCGGCAATCCCGCCACCGTCGGCGGTCCGAAGGGCCCGCGCCTGGGCATCATCCCCGATTACACCTTTGGCGGCAAAGGACTGCGTATCGAGGGGGTCTCCAAAGCCGGGCCGGCGGAACTGGGCGGTTTGAAGGCCAACGATGTCATCATCGAAATTGCGGGCAAGTCGGTCGCTGACATCACGGCCTATTCGGCAGCAATGGCGTCGCAGAAGATCGGCGCCACAATCGAGATAAAGATCTTGCGCGACACCAAGGAAATGACGCTGAAAGTCACGCTCAAATAGCACATGCCGCTTGCGGCCTAGAACCAAAACCGAACCACCTTGACCCCGGCCCTTTCGAAATGCGGATCGAGCCGATTCGCCAACGTCGCCCAATGATGGTGCGGCACCGCCGGATAAAGATGATGTTCGAGATGGTACAAATGCTCGAGCGCCAACAGCGACGCCAGTACGCCGCGAAAGGCGCGCGTTTGCGCCAGCGCGTTGTTTCCGTGCGGATCGTGCGGCAGGTACGAAGTCACCAGCGGGATGATCCAGCTTCCCATCACCAGCAACGCCACATACACCGCGAAGACCGGAGTCGCAACGACCAGCGCCACGGCGACCATCGCCACGATCACGATGCCCTCGCCGATCACCCATCCGCGCACCGTTGGCGCATTTCGGACGGCCCAAATCCAGATGCGAACCTGGCCGACGAATCCTTCGACGAATGCGCCAAGCAATGACCGACTCGCCCGGATCGCCTCGACGTCATCGTCATGCGGAAAGCGCGCGTGATGGTGCAAATGAGCCGCCTGATACGCGTGACCGCTCCGTAAGGCGAGCAGTTCGATCACACAGAGCAACACATCGTTCACCCATCTCGGCAATCCGAGATTGCGATGCACCAGATCGTGCGACACCGAGCCGTAAGTCACAAAACTCAACGCGACGAGCGCAAAGATTGCCGGCCACCACCAGTCACGCAAGGCAAAGACGAAATAGCCGGCGCACCAGAGGAAGGGCAACGCCAGTGAAAAAAAGCGCTGTCCGAATGAGAGATCAAGCAGGTCCGGCCCCAGTTCACGCAAGCTCGGCAGCTTCTCCTGCGTGTCACGATTACCGTGCATGATCATTATCCTTCATCATCCCACGATTGCTGAGGATCAACCCCGCCGAATACGTTATCGCCCCAAGCACCGCCGGCGCAAGATGCATCGGATCATCGTACCCGACCGCCGGATGCGCACCGACGCCTGCGCCGAACCCAGCGATACCGACGAGCAACAGTGTCCACCACAACCCGCGCGACGGCGTACCGCACCAGACCGCGAAGCAGAGCGCGACTCCCACACAACACACCGCGCCGCCGAAGCCCGCGCGATCGTGCGCGATCAAGGGCACGAGGCGTGGATTCAAGGCATGCAATTCTTCCACGCTCACGCCCATGAATGCCAAATCTTGAGGTACAAAGACGCAGGTCATGCCGACGATCAGAATTGTCATACCGCCGCCGACGAGGCCGACCGCGGTCCCCAACAAAAACGCGCGGCCAATGCCGGCCGCAGATTTCCACGACGAGCGCACCGACGGCTGCAGCAAACAACTCACGCCTTTCCACGTCGGCGTTGGTCGTGCTTGCATCAAGCCGATGGCGAAACACGGCAACAGCCCAAGCGTGGCAAACCCGTGCCAGGTATCGAGATAGCCGTAGCCCAAATAAGCGAAGAAGCTCGTGAACCCAACGCCGCCCGAGAGTGCGAGCAACCACCACGCCCACGCCTGACCGCGCCGCAGCGGTGAATCGGTCAGCCACCAGTACAGCAAGCCGACCGCCGCCAGAGCGCCGCCGAACGAGACGCGATCGTGAATCATGAAATGGACGATCCGGCAACCGTGCAACGCGCACAACTCGCGGGCGGTCATGCCGAGGAACGCTTCGTCATGCGGTAAAAACCGTCCCGACGCGCCCAGCAGGAGCACGAAAAGACCGCCGCCAAGCAAACACGCCGCCGACATACGAAGCAGCCATCGGCCATCGCCGGCAAACACTGTGAAGATACGTGCAATGGAAAATGCAACGTTCATGGGATTGTTCTCGCGGCGTTTTCCTTGAGCGCAGGCGACCTTGCAACTCAACCGCAAGTCAAATCCAGAGATAACCGTACTGGGTACTTATTACGGAATGAAAGATGGGTAGTATTGTGCGCGTTTGGTCTTGAGAAACTCAACCGAGCGCCGCAGTTCATCGAGCCCGTTGACGCCGTCTTCGACGGAGATCCAACCGCTGAAGCCGACGCTCGAGAGGATTCGGAATATCGCGTCGTAATCGTTGAGGCCCTTGCCGGTCTCGCCATGGCGCAGCTTGTCGGAGTAGCCGATAGAGCCGTCGGACTGGCGCAGCTCATCGAGCGTCGCGCCAGGGACGAGGTAGCGATCGGAGGCGTGCATCGTCACGACGCGGCGTTTGACCTTTTCGAGTAAGCCAATTGGGTCGTAGCCGCCAACCGTGGCGTTCGACGGATCGTACTGGACGCCGAAGTACGGCGAGTCGATGCGGTCGACGATTTCCAGGAAGATATCTTCGGGCTGCGCGAATTCGGGGTACTGCCAGTTGCCGTCCTTGTAGTGATTTTCCATGCACAAGATCACGCCGCGCGCTGCCGCGTAGTCGAGCGAACGCTGGATGCCTTCGACGGTCCGTTCGACGCCTTCCTTACGCGTCATGCCGGGGAAGGACTGCCCACTGAGCGTTCGGCAATGGCGGATGCCGAGCGCGACGCACAGATCGATCGCCGCACATTGACGCTCGACCTGGCGTTTTCGTTCGTGGGCGTCCGGATGCGTGAAATCGGGCGAGAAGCAGAGCATCGACGAGATTTGCCGCGTCTCGTGCAACACGCGCCGCACGGGCCCGACGCCATGCTTGAAGAAACCGTCGTAGTGTTCGACCCCTTCGGCGCCGAGCGTTGCCGCTTCGCGCAGCCAATCGAGATAGTCCATCTCGCCGCGGCACAGCGGGTCGAAGTAGCACTTGGGAAAAACGCTGATGCGCGGTTGTGTATTTATCATGGGCATATTTGTTTAGCACTCGCACGGCGCCATGCGAGCGCTAAACGGATTCAGAGATTACAGTTCGCGCACCTTGATGTTGCGCAGCCACATCGGCAGTCCGTGATCCTGGAAGCCGATGGAACCCGTCGATGGGCGATCCTTGATCTTGGGGTGATCGAGCGGCACATCGTTGACGATTTCGCCGTTGAGCACGACCGTCACCTTGTTGCCTTTGACCGTGACGAGCATCTTGTTCCACTCGCCTGCGGGCTTGGCGGTGTTTTTCGTCGGCGCGATGCCTGGGATGATGCCGCCGGAGTCGTGATCGTTGAGCTTGGCATCCTTGGGCTTCGAAGCGGAGTCGTAGAGTTGCACTTCGATCCCTTTGGCGACGGGGCTTTTGACATCGCCGACGTGGAAGTAGAAGCCGCTGTTGCCGCCTTTGTTGAGCTTGTACTCGAATTCGCACTCGAAGTCCTTGTACGATTTCTTGGCCCAGAGATAAGCATCGTAGCGTTGCCAGCCTTTCTCGCCGGGGCGCGGTTCGAGGGCGACGACTCCCTCCTTGTTGAGAATCCAGTTGCCGGTGGTGGTCCAGTTGGTGGTCAGGTTCTTGCCTTCGAGCAGGTTGGCCCAGCCGTCTTTTCCTTGCCCGGCCGTGACGCCGAGGCCGAGAAATCCAGCGATAGCGATGCCGATGAGATGCTTCATGAAAGTCTCCACGTGAGGGGATTTCGAATCCGCGGAGTATTGTACGCGGACAGAACCGTCGCCAGGAAATAAAATCTCTCAGCGCTTCCCGTTTAGCGCTCGCAGTATCCCTCGCGTTCGCAGGAATGTTCACTCATGACCCACCTCGCCAAGTTCGGCAGCATCGATCAAACCAATGACGCCGCCTATTTCATCCGTTTTCTTGACGAAGCAACCGCGCAGCCGTCGCTGCAAGCCTACAAGCAGCACATGACGGCTTTGATGGAGTTAGCCCCTGGCAAGAGCGTTCTCGACGTCGGCTGCGGCACGGGCGATGACGTCCGCTTGATGGCGGACCTCGTCGCGCCGCGCGGCAATGTCGTCGGCATCGACAATAGTCTGGCAATGATCAACGAAGCGAACCGCCGCGCCAAGGATGCGAACGTGGCGGTCGATTTCCGCGTCCTCGACGCCATGAAACTGCCGATCGCGGACGGCACCTTCGACGCCTGCCGCGCTGACCGCAGCCTGATGCATGTTCCCGATTCACGCCAGGTCCTGACCGAAATGCGGCGCGTTACCAAAGTCGGCGGCCGCGTCGTCGTCTTCGAGGTCGATTTCGAGACGCTCACCATCGACGCCGACGATCGGATGTTGGCGCGCAAGATCGGCCACACCTGGTGCGACGGCTTCAAGAACGGCTGGCTCGGCCGACGCATGCCGCGACTCTTCACGGAGTTGGGCTTTCGGGAGATCTCCCTGACGCCGCACATCATGATACTGACGCCCGGCATGTTGCTGCCGCTACTCGGCGCCGCGACGACGGAACGCGCCGTTCAAAACGGCACGATCACCCCAGACGAAGCGAAAGTCTGGCTCACGCACCTCGACGACTTGCAAAAGACCGGGCGATTCTTCAGCACGATGACGGGCTTCCTCCTCGCCGGCCGAAAATAATGCCTACCGGCGTAAAAAGAGCTTCTACATCAATCGCCGATAGGGTACGATACTCATCGTGGCATACGATTCCAATCGTGTGATGTAAAGACCGCACAATTGAGATCGTACGCCGCAAAATCAAGGGGGAACACGTATGCTCTCGATCAACGGGCCAACCGCGCGTACCTGCCAGGGCATCACCCGTCGCCAGCTGCTGCAAGCGGGCGGCCTCGGCCTCCTGGGGCTCTCGCTGCCCGGCCTGTTGCAAGGCCGCGCGAATGCCGCCGGCACGCCGCGGCCGCGCACGTTTGGCCGGGCGCGTTCGTGCCTGATCATCTTCCTCTCCGGTGGTGCCTCACATCACGACACCTTCGACATGAAGCCCGACGCTCCCGCCGAAATTCGCGGCGAGTTCGATCCGATCCAGACCAGCGTCCCTGGCATCCAGATTTGCGAACATCTGCCGCTGATGGCCGAGCGCGCCCACAAATACGCGATCGTGCGTTCGCTGAGCCATCGCGACACGAACCATCCGAGCGGCTGCTACTGGATGATGACGGGCCACGAGTATCCGCGTGCCTCGGGCCTTTCCGAAAATCTCTCGCGCGACGATCATCCGCACCTCGGCTCGGCGCTGACCGCAGTCGGCAATCGCCGCGACCGGGCCGTGCCGACGTTCGTCACCGTGCCCGACTACATCGCCGTCAACGGCCCCATCCGCGCCGGCCAGCACGCGGGGTTCCTGGGCGGCCGCTACGATCCGCTCGTGCCGCGCGGCAATCCCAACAGCGAGGAGTTCGCTCCCGCCGACCTCGGCCTCGTCCCCTCGGTCAGCCCACGTCGCCTCGACGATCGCCGCGGTCTGCTCGCCGCCGTCGGTCAACAGCAGCGCCATCTCGCCCAGATCGCCGAGGGCCGCTCGATGGATCAGTTCTATCAACGCGCCTACGACGTGCTCGCGTCCGGCCACACGCAGCGCGCCTTCGACATGGCCGCCGAGCCCGACCGCGTACGCGACCGCTATGGCCGCAACCTGTTCGGCCAATCGATTCTGCTCGGCCGGCGCCTGATCGAAGCGGGCGTGCAACTCGTGCACGTCAACTGGATCCGCATCCTCGAAGCCGGCTGGGACACGCACAGCGAGAACTTCAGCAATCTGAAAGACAAGCTGCTGCCGCCGACCGACGTCGCCATCTCCGCGCTGCTGGACGACATGGAGTCGCGTGGCCTGATGGATGACACGCTGGTGATCGTGATGGGCGAGTTCGGTCGCAGCCCGCAGATCACGCGCTCAAACGCCGGCCGCGAGCACTGGCCGTTCGCGTTCTCGATCCTCATGGCCGGCGCCGGCATCCCAACCGGCCGCGTCTATGGCAGCAGTGATCGCATCGGCGCCTACGTGAGAGACGGCCGCATCACGCCGAACCAATTCGCGGCCACGATCTATCACGCGTTGGGCGTCGATCCTGCCTCGCAAGTGACGACGACGATCGACCGCCCCTGGCAGATTTGCGACGGGCAGCCGGTGACGGAGTTGTGGGGCTGAGGACGAACAGCCCGAATCGCCAAATGCCGAACGAACCCTCAGCGCCTGTTCGGGCGATAGCGACTTCCCACGGCCATTAACTAACATCTCGCGAGCACTATTATCCCCTCGCTGGGGGCTCAGGGATAGCCATCGACAGTCCCCATACTTTGGCAGCCATTCTTGCCCGCGAATTCCATTTCCCTCGCCGAGCGACGTGATAAGATATTCCTACCTGCCGTTTTGATTATACGGGCACTTTCGGTTCTTCGTCAGAGGAATGACCAACCATGAATATCATTGCGCGTCTATCAGTAAAACCACGTATCACTCTCGTCGCGGTTTTGGCGCTCGGCATCCAAGCACCGTTGCAAGCGCAAGGCAAGATCGAATACAACCGCGACGTGCGGCCGATCTTGGCGGAGAACTGCTTCGCTTGCCACGGGCCGGATAGCGCGGCGAGGAAGGCGGGGCTACGGCTCGATCAGCGCGACGATGCCGTCAAGATCGGCGCCATCGCGCCGGGCAAGCCGAAGGAGAGCGCCCTCGTCGAGCGCATCACGGCGAACGATCCCAAGCAGGTCATGCCGCCGCCCAAGTCGCACAAGAAGCTCACGGCGGCGCAGAAGGACGTTCTCACGCGCTGGATCGCCGAAGGGGCCGAGTATCAACTGCACTGGTCGCTGCTCGCGCCGAAACGGCCGCCGTTGCCTAAGGTCAAGAATGAGGCGTGGGCGCGCAATCCGATCGATCACTTCATCCTCGCCGAGCTGGAGAAGCGCGGCATGAAACCGAATCCGGAGGCCGATCGCCGCACGCTGGCACGCCGGTTGAGCCTCGATCTCATCGGCCTGCCGCCGACGCCCGCGGAGGTCGAAGCGTTCGTCAATGACAAGGCGCCCGACGCCTATGAGAAGTACGTCGATCAACTGATGAAGTCGCCGCACTGGGGCGAACATCGCGGCCGCTACTGGCTCGACGCCGCCCGCTACGCCGACACGCACGGCATCCACTTCGACAACTTCCGCGAGATCCATGCCTATCGCGATTGGGTCATCAACGCCTTCAACAAGAATCAGTCGTTCGATCAGTTCACCATCGATCAACTCGCTGGTGATCTGTTGCCGAATCCGAGCCTCGATCAACTGGTCGCGACGGGTTTCAATCGCTGCAACATCACGTCGAACGAGGGCGGACTGATTCCCGAAGAGTATCTCGTCATGTACACGCGCGATCGCACCGAGACGGCGGCCGCGGTCTGGCTCGGCGCGACCATGAATTGCTGCACCTGCCATAGCCACAAGTACGATCCGTTCAGCCAGAAGGATTTCTACGCCCTGTCGGCGTTCTTCAACAACACGACGCAAGGAGCGATGGACGGCAACATCCCGAACACGCCGCCGACCATTTTCGTTCCGCGCACGGAGGATCGGCCGCGTTACGACGTGCTGGCAAAGGAACTCGGCGGCCTGCGTGCCCAACTCGAAGATCGCAAGAAAGCGGCCGAGAGAGAATTCGACACGTGGATCGCGCAAGCCAAGGCCGAGCAAGTTGCCGCGTTAATCCCGACCGAAAAGCTCACGCTGCACGCCAAACTCAGCGAGGCGCAGGGAAAGACAGTAGCGTTTGTCCTTGACGGCAAACTGCGAGCGCTAAACGTGGGGGACGGCTACGAATGGATCGCGGGCAAGGGCACACCGAAGTCGTTCACCATCAAGCCGACCGGCTCGTCGATCGAACTGGCAGACGTCGGCGATTTCGAGAAGGAGCAAGGCTTCTCCATCGCCGCCTGGGTCAAGATCCCGCGCCGCGGCACCACCGGCGCGATCGCAGCGCGCATGGACAACGGCAACAAATTCCGCGGCTGGGATTTCTGGATGGAGCAAGACAAGCTCGGCATGCACATCATCAACGCCTTCCCGGAGAACGCTCTCAAAGTAACCTCCAAGATGCCGTTGCAACCGAATCAATGGTATCACGTCGTCGTCACCTACGACGGCTCGTCGAAAGCGGCCGGCGTCAAGCTCTACGTCAACGGCACATTGCAACCACTCGATGTCTTCACTGACAAGCTGTCTGCGACCATCAAGACGAAAGTCCCATTCAAGATTGGCCAACGGCATACGAGCGAACGCTTAAAGGATGTTTCCTTACAGGATCTTCGCTTATACGGAAAAAAACTCAAAGGCCCCGAAGCGGAGCAGCTCGCCAAATCGTCGAAGGCCGCCGAGTTCCTCGCCAAGCCGGCGGACAAACGCACGCCGGCGGAACGCGCGGAATTGTTTGACTGGTGGCTCGTGGCGCTGGATGATCCGTACCGAGCGCTAAACGAGAAGATTGCGAACATCCAGCAGGAAGAAGTGACGCTGAAGTCACGCGGCACCATTGCTCATGTGATGAGTGAACGCACGACGGAGCCGACCGCGTACGTTCTGTTTCGCGGCGAGTACGATCAACGCCGTGATCAGGTGAAGGCCGCCACGCCGAGCGTCCTGCCGCCGATGCCGAAAGACCTGCCGCACAATCGGCTCGGCTTCGCGCAATGGCTATTGCGTCCGGAGAACCCGCTGCCGGCGCGCGTCACCGTCAATCGCTTCTGGCAAGAAATCTTCGGCAACGGCCTGGTGCGCACCAGCGGCGACTTCGGCGTTGCGGGAGAATTGCCGAGCCATCCCGAATTGCTCGATTGGCTGGCGGTCGAGTTCATGTCCTCTACCAGCCCCGAGCGCAAGCTCGGGGATCGTGCTGACCCCACGCTTGCGCGTGGGGCTGGTTGGGATGTGCAACGCTTGTTCAGATTGTTCGTCACCTCCGCAACCTATCGCCAATCGGCCAACGTGACAAAGGAATCGCTCGAAAAAGACCGCGACAACCGCTGGCTCGCCCGCGCCCCGCGCCACCGCATGGACGCCGAGATGATCCGCGACTACGCGTTGGCGTCGAGCGGATTGTTGGTGCGCAAGATCGGCGGCCCGAGCGTGAAGCCGTACATGCCCGAAGGCGTCTGGGAAGCGGTTGCGATGATCGGCTCCAACACGCGCGATTACAAGCGCGACACCGGCGAGAAGCTCTATCGCCGCAGCATGTACACGTTCTGGAAGCGCGCCGCGCCGCCGGCGTCAATGGACATCTTGAATGCGCCGAACCGCGAAACCTGCACGACGCGCCGCGACCGCACCAACACGCCCCTGCAAGCGTTGGTGACGCTCAACGACGTACAGTTCATCGAAGCCGCCCGCCATCTGGCCCAGACCGCATTGAAAGACGGCGGCATGACTGACGAGAGCAAGATCGACTTCATCGCCCAGCGCCTGCTCGCGCGACCGTTCCGTGCGGCGGAGTTGAAGATCGTCCAGGAGTCGCTCACGGACTTGCTGACGAATTACCGGACGCGTCCCGACGAGGCCCGCAAACTGATCAACGTCGGCGAATCACGGCCGGATGCGACGCTCGATGCGGGCACGTTGGCTGCGTGGACGATGGTCGTGAACGAACTGATGAATCTTGATGAGGTGCTGAACAAGTAGACTCCATAATCTCACGCAAAGACGCAAAGAAGAATTGAATATCGTTTTTTGCATTTCTTTGCGCCTTTGCGTGAGGCTCTTTGAGGATTCCACAATGACCCCCTTCCAATCTTGGTTCCAAACTGAATCACGCCGCCAGTTCCTAGGCCGCGGCGTCAACGCCGTCGGCTTCGCGGCCCTGGCATCCTTGCTCGAACAGAAAGTATCCGCGAACGAACCGACCGGGCTCAACGCCGCTTTACCGCGGACGCACTTGCCGGCGAAAGCGAAGCACGTCATCTACCTGCACATGGTGGGCGGACCGCCGCAGATGGACCTCTATGACTACAAGCCGCAAATGCGCCGCTACTACGATGTCGAACTCCCCGACTCCGTGCGCCGCGGACAACGCCTGACGACGATGACATCGGGCCAGGCGCGCTTTCCGATTGCGCCGTCGAAATTCCGCTTCGCGCGCCACGGCCAGTGCGGCATGTGGGTCACCGAGTTGCTCCCCAACACGGCGCGCATGGTCGATGACATGTGCTTCATCCGCACCATGAACACCGAGGCGATCAACCACGAACCCGCCATCACCTACATGCAAACCGGCAACCAGGTCACCGGCCGGCCCTGCCTCGGCGCGTGGGCGTCGTATGGCCTCGGCTCGATGAATCAGAATTTGCCGACGTTCGTCGTCCTCGTCGCCCGCCCCACCAATCAAGAGCAAGTGCAGGCGATCTCGGCCCGGCTCTGGCAGTCCGGCTATCTGCCTGGCGAGCACGCAGGCTGTTCGTTCCGCTCGGCCGGCGATCCGATCCTTTACATCAACAATCCGCCGGGCGTGTCGCCGGAGGTGCGCCGCCGCACGCTCGACGGGCTGCGCCGCCTCAACGAAATGAACCTCGAAATCGTCGGCGATCCCGAAACGCACACGCGCATCCAGCAATACGAGATGGCGTTTCGCATGCAACAGAGCGTCCCGGAACTGACCGATCTCGCCAGCGAACCGGCGTCCACCTTCCGTCTCTACGGCGACGCCGCCCGCAATCCCGGCACGTTCGCCAACGTCGTTCTGCAAGCGCGGCGCATGGTCGAACGCGGCGTGCGCTTCATCCAGGTCTACCTCAACAACTGGGACACGCATTCAAACGTCGCCGGCCGGCTCCCCGATCAGTGCCGCGACGTCGATCAGGCGTGCGCGGGCCTCATCCAGGATCTCAAGAATAAGGGCCTTTTCGATTCGACGCTCATCATCTGGGGCGGCGAGTTCGGCCGCACCATTTATTCGCAGGGTGGGTTGACGCCGTCAAACTATGGCCGCGACCATCACCCGCGCTGCTTCACGATGTGGATGGCCGGCGGCGGTTCACGCGGCGGCCAGATCTACGGGCAGACCGACGACTTCTCGTACAACATCGACGAGAACCCAGTGCACATCCGCGACTTCCACGCCACGGTGCTGCATTTGCTCGGCATCGATCATGCGCGCTTCTCGTATCGCTACCAGGGATTGGACCAGCGGCTGACGGGCGTGGAGCAGGCGCATGTCATCAATGAGCTGCTCGCATGATGGACGGCCTCGTATAACGACCTGACGACGAAGACACAGAGGTTGCGTGGAACTACAACTACTCACTAACCCTGAGCGCCAGCGAGGGGATAACAGGATCCTTCGCGGGTGCTTGGCGCTGCCGCGGGATTCTGTTATCCCCTCGCTGGCGCTCAGGGTTAGTTATAAAGCCACTGTGCCTGCTGGTTAATCGCATTGAGGCACGACCATGACCACCCCCATGATGCAGCAATATCGGGATGCGAAGGCGAAGCATCCCGACATGCTGCTCTTGTTTCGCATGGGGGACTTTTACGAACTCTTCGAGAACGATGCCCACACCGCGCACAAGGCGCTCGGCCTGACGCTGACGAGCCGCGATAAAGAGCTGGCGATGGCGGGCTTTCCGCATCATCAGCTCGAAACATATCTGCACAAGCTCTTGCAGCAGGGCTTACGCGTCGCGGTGTGCGATCAGGTCGAGGACGCGTCGCAAGCCAAGGGCCTAGTCAAGCGCGAGGTGACGCGCGTCGTCACGCCGGGGACAATTACCGAAGACGATCTCTTGGATCCAAAGGCGAACAATCACCTCGTCGCCGTCTTGCCGACGACGCCCGCCGCGCCGACCGGGCTGGCGTGGCTCGACGTTTCGACGGGGCAGTTCTGCGCGATGGACGTACATCCCGACCGGCTGAGCGAGGAACTTGCGCGCCTGGCTCCGGCGGAGTGCATCTGCCCGGAAAGCCAGGCCAACGCCATCGGTGAAGTCGTCAAGCGTCTGGCGAACGTGCCCTCGTTTTCACAGCGGCCCGACTGGACGTTCGATGGCAAGACCGCCAAGGATGCGCTCGGCAAGCACTTCGCCGTTTCGACCTTCGCGGGCTTTGGGTTCGAGGATCAGCAATCTTGCTTGGCTGCCGCAGGAGCGCTCTTGCTGTATGTGCAGGAGATGCTGAAGACCGATCTCAGGCACATTCGCCGCTTGCAACCCTATCACGGCGATCAGGTCTTGCAGCTCGACGATGTGACGCGCCGCAGTCTGGAGCTGACGCGCACCTTGCGTGAGGGGGAACGCCACGGCTCGCTTTTGGCCGCTATCGATCGCACGGTCACGACGATGGGCGCGCGTTTGCTGCAAGAATGGCTGCTCGCCCCTCTTGCTCAACGTGGGGCGATCGAAGCTCGCCTCGACGCCGTGACCGAGTTGCTGGACCAGGCGGCGCTTCGGGAAGATTTACGCCGAGCGCTAAACGAGATCCACGATTTGCAGCGTTTGACATCGCGTGCAAGTACTGGCCGCGCGTTGCCGCGCGATCTGGCTGCCATTGCACGGACGTTGCGCTTTTTGCCGACGATCAAGGCAAAGATCGCGGCCCGCACATCCGCTCTCTTGCGCGAACTCGAAGCGAATCTCGAGCTTTGTCAGGATCTGCGCGCATTGCTCGACGCCGCACTTGTTGACGATCCGCCGCTCTCCGCCAAGGAAGGCAATCTCATCAAGCCCGGCTACAGCGCCGATCTCGACGAACTGCGCCAGATCGCCAAGGGGGGCAAGGAATGGATCGCGCGCTTTCAAGCGTCCGAGATCACGCGCACCGGCATCAACTCGCTGAAAGTCGGCTTCAATCAGGTGTTCGGCTACTACATCGAGATCACGCACACGCACGCCGCCAAGGTGCCGACGGATTATCAACGCAAGCAGACATTGAAGAACGCCGAGCGCTACATCACGCCTGAACTGAAGGAGTATGAAGAGAAGGTGCTCACGGCGGAAGAAAAGAGCCAGGCCCGCGAATACGAGATTTTTCTGGGCCTGCGCGATCAGGTCTCGATTCAGACGCATCGCCTCTTGCAGACGGGCGAAGTCCTCGCGCATCTCGACGTGCTGGCGGCGCTCGCGGATCTCGCCGTCTCCCGGCAATACGTCCGGCCCGACTTGTCCGACGAGGCGATTCTTCACGTCAAGGACGGCCGACATCCAGTGCTTGATCAGACGTTGCCGCCGGGCACATTCGTCCCGAACGATGTGCTGATGGGCGGCGGCGAGGGAATGTTCCTGCTTATCACCGGCCCGAACATGGCAGGCAAATCAACCTATATCCGGCAAGTCGCGCTCCTGATCCTGCTTGCCCAGATCGGCAGCTACGTTCCCGCCAAAGCCGCGACGGTTGGCATTGCCGATCGCATCTTTACACGCGTCGGCGCCTCGGACGAATTGAGCCGTGGCCAAAGCACGTTCATGGTCGAGATGACCGAAGCGGCCAACATCCTCAACAACGCCACGCCGAAAAGCCACGTCATTCTCGACGAGATCGGCCCCGGCACATCCACCGA
>SYHD01000214.1 GCA_005799265.1 Planctomycetia bacterium
ACGGAGTAGGTGCCGCCGCGTTGAATGTTGGCGAGGAAGCGGTCGTTGGAGTCTTGAATCGTGGTCTGCTCGACGACACTTTCGTTCCACAGACTCGCCAGAATCGAGGCGACGGCGGGCTTGCAAATCTCACAACCGTGGCCGCGGCCATGGCTGGCGATCACCTCTTCGTAGGTTTTGAGGCGCTTGACCTTGGTGATCTCGAACAACTCTTGGCGGGTGCAGGCAAAATGCTCGCACAGGTTATTGTTGACCTTCTTGCCGGCCGCCTTGATCTGGGCCTTGAAGAGATCGGTGACGAGAGGCAAACAGCCGCCGCAACCGGTGCCGGCCCTGGTGCATGCCTTGACTTCATCGACGGAACTCAGGTTTTTAAGGCGGATGGCGTCGCAAATCTGCGCCTTGCTGACGTTGTTGCAGGAGCAGACCTGGGCATCGTTGGGGATGCTGGAGACACCGTTCGTCGGCCCGCCGCTCTTGCCGATCAGCACTTCGCTGGGGGTCATGGCCAGCGCGCCCTCGCTCTTGGCGAGCATTGAAAGCGTGCCGTACTCGGACGCATCGCCAACGAGAATGCCGCCCAGGAGGCGCGTGCCCTCGTGGTTGAACAGCAGCTTCTTGTAGGAGCCCTTGAACGGATCTTCGTAGATAATGGCCTTGGCTTTCTTGTCGTCCGCAAAGCAATCGCCGAAGCTGGCGACATCGACGCCCATCAGCTTGAGCTTGGTGGACATGTCGGCGCCCTTGAAGGTGCGCGTCTGTCCGAGGAGATTCGCGGCCGCGATCTCGGCCATCTCATAGCCCGGCGCGACCAGGCCGTAAATCATGCCGCCGTAGAGCGCGACTTCACCGATTGCGTAGATGTTGGGGTCGCTGGTGCGCAGGTGATCATCGACGACAACGCCGCCGCGCTGACCGACCATCAGGCCGCTAGCTCGCGCCAGATCATCGCGCGGCTTGATGCCGGCGGAGACGACGATCATCGAGACATCGAGAGCGGGGCCGTCAGCGAAGGCCATGCCTTCGACTTTGCCGTTGCCGAGGATTTCCTTGGTGTTTTTGTTGAGATGAACCTGGACGCCGAGCGCGTTGATCTTGCCGACCAAGACACGGGAGCCGGCCTCATCGATTTGCCGCGGCATGAGGCGCGGGGCGAACTCGACCACGTGCGTTTCCAGGCCGAGATCGAAGGTTGCTTTCGCCGCTTCCAGCCCGAGCAGGCCTCCGCCGATGACCGCGGCTTTCCGGGCCGTCTTGCCGTACGCGATGATCTGCTCCAGGTCTTCGATCGTGCGATAAACGAAGACGCCTTTCTTATCGACCCCCGGCAACGGCGGCACAAAGGGGGCCGACCCCGTCGCCAGCACAACGACTGCGTAGGGGATTTCTTGACCGCGCGCGGAGCGGACGATGCGCTTGTCGCGGTCGATTTCGGTGGCGCGATCGCCGAGGAAGAGGGTGATGCCGTTCTGCTCGTACCAGTCGGGGTTGGCCAGCGCGAGCTTCTCGGCCTGACGATGCTCGAAGTACTTCGTGAGATTGACGCGGTCATAAGCGGCCCGCGGCTCTTCGCAAAAGGCGACGATCTTCCAACTCCGGTTGGCGTCGAACGCGACGAGCCGCTCGCAAAACCGATGTCCGACCATACCATTGCCGATGACTACGACTGTCTTCTGACACTTGTCCATGAGAGGGAGGTCCTCTGGGTTCTTGTCCGCTTCAAATTGCCTCGTTGGCATCGTAGCAAATTCGATGCCTGGCATGCGGCGGCGATGGTCATTATGTTGCAAGCCGATAATTGATAAGGATATAAGAAACCGAAAGGCTTAGTCAAAGAATTGCCCCTGGCACCAAAGCGCGATTGTTGCGCAAACATTGCTATTCTTGAGGGCAACTTGAATGCGGCTCCACAGGCAGATCGCACCATTGCGGAACATCTGCTCGATCATGCCGAGCTCGGCCGTCGCCAAGCCAGTAATAACAAAGGCCGTGGGACAGACCAGCCATCGCCTTCGTCGCGAACGCCGTAGCATTTGTCCACAACGTGCCGCCCTGGACGCCTGGAACATCGGCAATGAGTGCACGGAAGCGCTCGCGGCCAACGCGCTCGAAGTGAAGAACGCCTGGGAGATGAGACGGCGCACGTCTCCCCAAGGGACGCCGTCGTCGCAAGCGGGTGAAAAAAAACCGCAGCCGAGGCCTCCCCTGGCGGCGAGGAAGATACGCCGGCAAGTGAAGTCACATCCAGTTGACGTCACGCACCAGCCGGCTTACGCCGGCCGTTCGCCTACTTCATCAACAACACGTAATCCGCCTCCGCCAAGTCGAGCCGGAACGTCACTACGCCGTCTCTCGCGGTGAAAGCCAGGTTGCGCTGGCCGCTGACGGTGCGCACGGGTCTTCGGGTCGTACTTCCTGCCGCCCGCAGGGTTTCGGAAAACCGCTAGAGACATCGAATGTCGATATGGTAAGATCCAAATGTCCACAAATTCGGGTCCCTTCGAGGAGGAACGCCATGAATGAGAAGACCCCCTTGGACGATCAGGCGATGATCGCCGAAGCGTTGCGGCGGATGAAATCCAACGAACCCGGCATCCAGGCTGCGAAAGTCGAGCAATTCCTGGAGAATCTGAATGACACGTGGGACAAAGCGGGGACGTTGAGCGAGGATCAAATCCGCCAAATGTTTCGTCAATTCGTCGCCGAGGCCAAGCATGTTTCAGGTTGATTAGGCGGAGACATCCACGTCGGTCGATTTGTGTGAGCTTTACGTCGATCATTCGCAGTATCGCGTAGAGATCATGCACGCGTGCAAGCGAATTGACAAGATTCTCGCGCACAGCGGACCAACGGCCGGCACCGTCATTTCCCCGGAGGGCCTGGCGAAGCTCCAGTGTGAGCCGTTGGAGGCGATGTTTGAATTTGTCGAGAACAAGATCGAGATCCAATCGGTCAAGTGGATCGGCTTTGCTTCGCCTTGATCATCGTCACTTCATCAGCAGCACGTAATCCGCCTCCGCCAGGTCGAGCTGGAACGTCACGACGCCGTCTTTCGCGGTGAACGCCAGGTTGCGCTGGCCGCTGACGGTGCGCACGGTCTTCGGGGCGTCCTTCATGCGCACCTGCACTTCGAGGTCCTTTACCGGGGCGTTCGTCCAGTTGACCAGCGTCAGGAGCGTGCCGTCCTTGTGGTCGAGGACGATCGGCTCGACGTTGGTATTCTTGCAGTACGCCGCGCGATCCAGATTGGCGGTCGCCAGGAAAACATTGCCAAACCAAAAGAGCTGCGCGGGAGTCACATTATTGCGTGGATAATGCAACGTGTGCTGGCCGCCGCGAGCCCAGGGCCTGGCATCCACGCCGTACTGCATGTAGGCAGTCGCCGGCAGCGTTCCCACTGCGAATACCATGCCTTTGCCAAGATCACGAGCTACCGTCGCCCCGCTGCCGTCGCTCCATTTCCCCATGATGACTGCATTGTCTGGGGTAAGGACCTGCTTCATTGCAACAGCCCCATATGCCGGCGTAGGCTTCTGATTTGGCGGCGTAATCATCATCGTGTCAATCGGCTCACACAACGGCAGCTCCAGCAGTGTGCGCATGTGGTACGCGTTCTTCGTCGTCTTGATGTCCTTCAAGCCGAGCAGCTTGAGCATCGCGGGCTCCGGTTCGTCGTATTGATTCTTGTGGCCGCAGCCGCCGCAGCAGTACAGGACGCCGCCGGCTTTCACCCATTCCTCGAGCTTCGGGATGACGCGGTTGTCGATCCACTCGCCGGCGAAGTAGACGACTTTGAGGTTCTTCAAGTAGCCTTCGAGGATGTCCTCTTCCGTGATGCAATCGACCGCGTGCTGGGCGTGCCGCAAGGCCAGATAGAGCATCTGCTGCTCTTTGCGGCACAACGTTTGATTGACCTCCTTCGGCGCGTTCTTGCACTGGGCGGCGAACGGGTCCTTCTCCTTCGGGACCATCAGACGCGATTCGTTGTAATCGGTCGCCTTGCTCATCAGGATCGCTACTTGAGCGGGTCGCACCTTGCCCGTCGCCTGGAGCTTCTCGACCTCCGCGGAATCGTAGATCGCTTCACTCAGAACCTTGAACGTGTCCTTATACTTCCATGCCACATAATTTTCCGTATAGCGCTCCTCCGGCGCTACCCAGAAACTGTCGATGTGCCGGGCGCCGAAGCCGACGCTCAGGACCATGTTTCGCCGCAGGAACCCAGGCTCCTGGCCCGGCGCGTGCGGCATCACGTAGTAGTGGATCGGGTGATTGTGATACTTCGTCGCGCAGCGCATCTGCGCGAACATCCACGACACCATCTGCGGCGGCTCGGGCACGCTGAAGATGTAATCCTCCGCCCAGAACATGTTCATGCCCTGATGCTTGAAGATGTCGATCCACTGATAGAGATGGCCGTAATACATGCAGCCATGATGCGGCGAATAGTTAGCCCCAGTGAGAACGTGCGGGCCAATTAATTCCTGGGCACGCTTGGTCATGGCGCGATAGACGGCGAAGCGCTCCTCTTCGTTGAACTGCTGGGTAAACCAGGCGAGACGAGGGTTGCCCTTGGGCGTAAGGACGGCTTCATCGGGCTCGACACCGAGGTCTTTCTTCGTGATGCCTTTCGCCTTGAGCCAGACGCGAAACTGGTCTTGGAGTTTTGGGTCTTTGAAATTAATGCTGCCGAGACTGATCTCGTCGCCGAAGCTGAGAACACGGAAGTCTTCCTTGTTCGTCAGCGATTTGGCGAATTTTTCGATCTCCGCGATGTTGTGCGAATGGGCGTGCAGGCCGGCACGTTTGACTTGATCGTACTTCGCAGGCAGATTTGTGTTGTAGCCGAGGGCGGCCTTGAGTTCGTGGACCCATTCTTCCTGGCCGCTGAAGGAGCCATAGTAGAGGATTTCCTTTGGCTTCTTGCCGCCGTTGGCGCGGCGCCATTTTTTCGAGTCCTCGATGATCTCCCTGGCCCAGTCGCGGCTCGGGCGGACGCGCGCATCTTTGCTCCACATGACGTCGATCGGCACGACGACCGGTTCGCCGCTGATCGCTTTCATGTCGCCGACGAGATCCTTGCCGGCTTCGTCGCGCGCGAATTGCAAGCCGAACTCCTTGGCGCCGGGCAGGTTGACTGTCAACCCTTCGTCGTGAACGAGCCGGCAGAACGGGCCGATGTTGATCCACGCACTCCACTGGCCCGCCGCGACGGTCGGCTGGTCCTTCACTTTCGGATTGGCGTCGCTGGGAATCTGCGTCGTCGCGCCGCCGTAGTTTGGTTGAAAGTGCCCCGCGCGCGAGACGCTGAGCCGGGCAGGCTTGTCGCTAGTGTTTTGAAAGCGGACATAGAGTTTGCTGGCGTCTAGCGCTTCGAGCGTGAACGGGCTGCCGACGGCGTACGGCTTGAAGCCCTTATACTCGTCTTTGAGGTCGGTCGTCAGCACGAGAAAATCGACGAAGCGATCGCCGGCCGGCTTGGGATTCGCCACGGAAATGAGCCGAATCTCCGCGCTGCCCGGCTTCAATTCGACGGTCGCGGCCGGCGCCTCGGCACAATCGTGATCGACGCCCCAGGGCCACCAGAGTTCATCGGAGACGCCGCTGAAGCTCCACAGGCGGTCGGTCCCTTTCTTGCCGTAGGTGTGTGTGAAGACCGTCTTGCCGTTCTGGGCGATCTCGACTTTGTGCAGGTAATTGAAGTACGGCGGCGCCTGATACTTGCTCCAGACGCGAAACGTGCCGCCGTCCTTGATGGTGATCGTGCGTTTGGCGACCGAATCGACACTATCCGCCGCCGCGCCGAGACAGCCGCCGTGCGTCATCCACATGCCGCCGTAGGTGTGACTGCCGTAGCTGTCTTGCTGATGCGTGATCTTCCAGCCCTTCTTGTCGAGCGGCGTGAAGCCCTCTCCTTCGGCGATGATGATCTCGCCTCGGATCAAGGTGACGAGCGAGAGAAGGCACGCGATCGACAGCGCGATTCGTTTCATGACGAGTTTTCCAAGGACGGTGGGATCAAATCAAGAAAGAGTGATTCTATGGTGCAGAGAACCTGGCAGCAACAAGAAGTCCGGCTAGGATTCCAGGCCAATGCGGTAGCGCTGTGCACGAACCCGAAAATGTCGTCGAGCTGAGCAAAAACTTCGGCGTGCCGCCGGCGCAAGCCATCGTGTTGACCGAAGCCGACACGCTCGACGTGTTGCCCGGGGTCAAGCTTTTGATTCGCGACTGGATTGCACGGGCGGGCAAGCGGGGCTGAATGGTGAGTCGGTTCATGCCTGAATGTTGACGCATTCCATCTTGCGTTCGACGCGTTTGATGAGCCCGGCAAGAACGCGCTGCGGGCCAAGCTCGTAGAACTTGGTGACGCCGCTCGCCAACAAGCCGCGGATCGTTGCCTCCCATAGCACAGGCTGCACCACCTGGCGCACCAGCAAGCCGCGTATCTCGGCGGGAGCGCTGTGCGGCTTCCCGTCCACGTTGGACCACACCGGAATTCTGGCGAGATTGAGCGTCGCTTTGTCCAAAGCGTTCGCAAGGGCTTGATCGGCGGGCTTCATGATGTCGGTGTGAAAGGCGCCTGCCACTGACAGGCGAATCGTTTTCATCGCACCTATTTCCGGCGCGAGTTTTTCGACTTCATCACACGCGGCCTTCGAACCGGACACGACGATGTTGCCCGGGCAAAGATGATTCGCGACTTGCATGATGCCGGCCGAACGCGCCTTGGCGCACAATTCCTCGACCTTGGCGAGTTCCAGGCCAAGGACGCTGACCATGCCGCTGGGAGTCGCGTCGCTGGCAGCTTGCATCGCTTCGCCGCGCGCC
Source organism: Planctomycetia bacterium (assembly GCA_005799265.1). Taxonomy (GTDB): domain Bacteria; phylum Planctomycetota; class Planctomycetia; order Gemmatales; family Gemmataceae; genus SIAQ01. Next base: position 6,832 of record SYHD01000214.1, read on the forward strand.
TTGACCAGCTTCAAGCCATCCGTGAAACTCAATACCCCCGCGAATGCCAGCGCGGTGTACTCGCCGAGACTCAGGCCGGCGGTGGCAACGCACTCGGCTTCGACGCCCGGTTGCTGGGCGCGCAGACTTTCGAGAGCCGCTAGGCTAGCGACGTAAATTGCGGGCTGGCTGACGGCGGTGCTGTCGAGACGATCCTTCGGCCCCATGGCGCAAACCTCAAGCAAGTCGTAGCCGAGGATACTGGCCGCGTCGTCGAATAGCTTTTTCGCGGCCGGCAGGTTGTCGCACAATTGCTGGGCCATGCCAACGTATTGAGCGCCCTGGCCCGGGAAGAGGAAAGCGAGTTGAGGCATGAGGAAACTCCGGTCAACCATCCGGGTGGTCAAGCAACGATTGCAAACGTTCGGCAAGTTCGGCAGGCAATCGGTCTCGCCATGAGGCATCGACCAGGCCCACCTCGATCAGATCGAGCACGTGAACCTGGTCCTTCCGGCGAAACGACGTGAGCTTCATGCGCAGCAACGCCTCGAGATTCAGCACATGGAACGTGAATGACGTGCGCACTTCCGAGACGTCGGGCGCCGGCAGAAGGTATTCGGCGCGAACCTTTTCCCCAGCGAAGACGACATGGACCGCATCGCGTGCCTTGGCTTTCGGGCCGTCGAGGAACATGTCGATGCTGGCGGCGTGTCGATAAATGAAGCCGGCGGTAGCAAGGGCGTCCTTCGCGCGGTCGAGGTCGGCGCGGCGTAGGAGGATATCAACGTCCTGAGTGTTGCGCACGGCGGCTTCGTCCACTTCGCCGACCCACGCGGCAATCGCGTTGCCCCCGACGACGGCGTACGGGACTTGAGCCTGCTCCAAGGCGGCTGCGGCGCGCCGCAAGCGTTCGCGCACTTTTTCCACGGCGGTCACCATCCTTTGCCAGGCTAGCTCACTGACCACGTGGGTTTCCATGGCGGCAAGTCCTTTGGCAGAGTCATTAGCGTTTGCGTGGCGTCGTGCGAGCGTTAAACGAAATCAAGCCTCCGGGGTCGCTGCACCACCCGCTGTGAGTTCTTTGACGATGAGCTCGTTCAGCTTGGCGCGGGCATGTTTGGCGGCGACGTGCAGCGCGTTTTCGATAGCGCGTTCCTTGGAGCTGCCGTGGCAGATGATGCAGATGCCGTCCACGCCCAAGAGCGGCGCTCCGCCGAGTTCGTGGTAATCGTAACGCTTGATGATGCCGCCCATCGCCTGCTGGGCGAGCGGCAGCTCCGTCTTGAGCGCGCCGAGCAGTTCCTTGCCGACGACTCTCATGACGAAGTCAAAAACACCTTCACACACCTTCAGGACGACGTTGCCGACGAAGCCGTCGGTGACGATGACGTCGCAAACGCCCTTGTTGATGTCGCGGCCTTCGATGTTGCCGATGAATTGGTCCTTGAGCGGACTGCTGCGAAACAGGTCGGCGGTTTCCTTGGCGAGTTCGTTGCCCTTGTCTTCTTCGGAGCCGACGTTTAAGAGGCCGATCTTGGGCTTGTCGCGCTGCAGGATGTGCTTGGCGTAGATGGCGCCCATGACGCCGTACTGATAGAGATGTTCGGGTTTCGGATGGACGTTGGCGCCCACGTCGAGCAACACCGACAGTCCCTGCTGGGTCGGCATCAAGGCAGCGATGCCGGGACGGCGCACGCCCTTGAGGAAGAGGCGCAGCAAAAAGCCTCCCGCGACCACAGCGCCGGTGTTGCCGGCGCTGACGATGGCCTCAACCTTGCGCTGCTGCATCAGCTGCCAGGAGCGCGTGATCGAGTTGTCGGGCTTTTTCCGAAAGGCCAGGGCGGCGGATTCTTCCATCGTCACGACCTGGCTGGCGTGGAAGATCTCCAGACGATCGCGCACATTCCCCGCGGAGGCGAGTAACGGCTCGATTTGCGCCTGATCGCCGACGAGAACGACGTGCATCGCGGCGTCTTTCTGTACCGCCTGGATCGCTCCTAAAACGACCGGGCCGGGCGCATGATCGCCCCCCATCGCATCGAGCGCGATTCGCATGGGTTAGCTCTCCTCGGCTTCTTCTAGCACGACAGCTTCGCGGCCTTGCGTGTTATGCCAGCCGCAATTCGAGCAGATGATGTGCGGGCGGACTGCCTCGCCGCAGCGAATGCAGTAGGTATTTTGGCGGACCTTCAAGTGCAGGTGACTCCGCCGTTTGCCCTGGCGCGCTTTCGACGTGCGCCTTTTCGGTACAGCCATGTTCTTTATCCTCGTGTTTGCCGCTTGCGGCTTAGCACTCGCGTACTGGCGCCAAGAATTAGCGTGTTTTGGCGCGAGCGCTGGGGCGCAGACGGCGAGATATTAGCTTAGTTCCAGTAGGTCACTTTGACAATGTATCCCATCAGCACGAATTGCAGTACGACAATGACCCAGAAAAAGACGCGAAACGAGACCTTGGCGGTCTTGTGACGAAACACGCGCATCGCCAACAACGCCGCCGGGCTGCCGCCAACGGCGTTGAGCATGTGCAGGACCCGTTCGGGAATGCGAAAATTCCAGGACCGGGAAGCGAGTAGCTTATCGAGCCCATAGTAGCCGAATGTGATGAGATTGACCACGACCAGCCAGTTCGCCAGCCAATGCCACCAGACGTGTTTCTGACTGGCCGAGTACCAGCAGGCAACCGTCCCGGCCGCGCACAGCGCCAGCGCGAAGAACAGGTGAAAGCGGACGGAATAGACCCAGGACATCTTCTGCCTCGAATCCAGCGGACCTAGAATAAGTACGTGGAGAATGCGCCTGCGACAACGGCCAATATTGGACCCTAGCCTACGCTGCGGGTTCTACAAGTGTCTTCGTTTCGCACGTCGAGGAATTTGACATGGACCGACTTTGGGCCCCCTGGCGTTTGAGTTACGTGGCCAGCGCGAAGCCTGCCAATGAGCGCGACGCCTGCTTCATTTGCTCCGGCCTGGCCCAAGACAAGGATCGAGAGCACCTGATTGCCTGGCGTGGGCCGAAGAGCGTCGTGGTGCTCAATCGGTTTCCGTACAACAACGGCCATCTGTTGGTCGCGCCGCGTGCGCACAAGGCGAGCTTGCACGAACTCGACGCCGATGAAACGCTGGAGATGCAACAAATGCTCGCGCGGCTCGCGACGATTCTCGGCGACATGATGAAGCCAGACGGGTTCAACATCGGCCTGAACCTGGGCAAGGCGGCCGGCGCCGGCTTGCCCGGTCACCTACATTGGCACATCGTGCCACGCTGGCAAGGGGACACGAACTTCATGCCCGTCGTTGCGGACACGCGTGTCATCGTGCAATCGTTGGAATCCTTTTACACATTGTTGACGGAACGCATCAAGAATTGAGTTATTTCGTACTTCGCTCTTCGCTCTTCGTCTTCCACCGAATGGAATACAAAGTATGAAGAGCGAAGTACGAAAGGAATGCCCATGCCCCCTGACGCCCCCCTATTTGCCCCTCCCGACTGGCTCGCACGTGAGGACGACCTGCTCGCCCCATACGCCATGCGCACGCGCCTAAGCCGGGGACGCAAGCATGCCGAGCCGGCGCACGCGTTTCGGACCTTGTATCCTCGCGATCGTGATCGCATCGTGCACTCCACTGCCTTCCGCAGGCTCATGCACAAGACGCAGGTGCTCGTCCATCAAGCGGGAGACTATCATCGCACTCGGCTCACGCATACGCTGGAGGTCGCGCAGATCAGCCGCACGATCGCCCGTCAACTCGGCCTCAACGAGGATCTGACCGAGGCGATCGCCCTCTTGCACGATCTCGGCCATCCCCCGTTCGGTCATGCC
>SYHD01000215.1 GCA_005799265.1 Planctomycetia bacterium
ACTCGTAGCCACGGATGCCGAACATGTGATACAGTATGCTGGTGGACATGGCTTTCCTCTCGAAGGATGTATTTTCTTACCCTCAAGAGTGCAAACCGTGTCCACTTATTCAAGTAACCATACGCTCGACTCGGAAGAGCCCGATTTTTTGCGCGCATTCATCAAGAGTCAGCCCAAGTCTCCCGCCATCGGTCAGGCGCTTGTGCAACTCGATCGGCACGCGCGCAAGACGGCCACCACCGATCCGAGCGATGAGGTTCTGAAATTGGCCGAGGAGGTCGGCGTCCCCGCGCCGGTTCGAGCCTGGTACAAACAACTCGCTGCCGGCTATCTGTCGCAGTGGATTTTCGTCGATCCAACCTTCCCGGTCCAGGCGATTGAACTCGAGTTATTCGACGGGGTCAGCCGCGATCATCGCGTGCTCGTCGGCACGGTTCCCCCGCAGGTCGCCGGCGGAGGCAAAGTGCCGGTCGGCGGCGGAGTCAGAATGCAAACCGTCAACGGCAAAACACGCATGTGGATCGGCGGCGTCGAGGTCGATCCCAAGACGCGCCAACCCCTGCAGCCCGCCGCCAATTCCACTATGCCGGATGCTCCGACCAAGAGCCGCATTATTCCGCTCCCCCCCGCCGGCGTCTGGCACGAGTTGCGCATTCCGCTGCTGTGGATTGACATGCACGACAAGTCCATCCACGGCCTGGCCTTCAAACAACGCGGCGGCAGCAACATCTATTGGGATCGAACGGCTGTCGTCGTCAACGGCAAGGAGACCATCGTCTTCGAAAATGATCTCGCGGGCGGAATCCCCTTGGGCATCTGGCAATGGCTCGACAAGCCTGTCAAATTCGGCAAGAAAACGCACACCACGCCACCCCCGGAATTCAAGAGCGAGGAAGTGCGCCACGCGGTGACGTTCAAGGAAGGCTTTCGCGCTCACATCCTCGCGGAGCCGGGGCGAGAAAGGGAACAACCCCCCACCGAGAGCGCGCGGTGGGTCCAGTTTTTCGAGCCGACACAGGAAATCCGAAATCCGAAATCCGATATCCGAAATTGGCAAGTGATCGGCCCCTTCCCGATTCCGGAAGGCCGCGCAGGACCGGACCTGGAAGCCGGCGTGCGTCTCGATGCCGAATACCTGACGCCGACCGGCAAGCTGCGCTGGATGCTGCACGAAAGCCAGAACGACCGCATCGATCTGACTCATCTTCTGGCCGGCGCGAAGGCGGGCGTTGTCTACGCCGCGTGCTGGATTCACTCCGACGCCAAGCAATCGGCGCTGCTGCAAATCGCCAGCGCGGATCGCGTGCAGGTATGGCTGAATCCGAAGGCGGGCGCCGCGGCGATCATCGACGAACCGTTTTTCCGCGCCGCCGCGGGTGTTCGCGCCGCGCCGCTCGACTTGCAACCGGGCTGGAACGAGGTTCTCGTCAAGATCGATACGCGCCCTGGCCGAGCCGCGTTTTCAATGGAATTGCGTGAGAAAGACAACAGCCGCCCACTCGAAGGGTTGAAGGTCCAGGCGAAGCCCGGCGAGCGCTGAATGGACATTCCCTCGTTCCCAGGCGGAGCCTGGGAACGAGAATGAGGTGTCCGGCTCAATGGTTGAACAGGAACGCCGGGCTGTTCAAAAGCGCCCATGCCAAATCTTGCGCGCCCAGGATGCGCGGGCTCGGCGGGGCGGGATACTCGGCGAAGGCACGCTGCAAACTCGCCAGCTCTTGATCGTTCATCCGCACGTAGTTGACGATCTGGGCGTGCTGCTCTTGCGTGCGCTTGTCGCGCGGTATCTCGATCAGCTTGGCGATGTTGTCCGGAACCGTGCCCTGCAACTGCACCGGCGGCTTCGAGGTCGTCACCGAAATGCGGAATTTGCCGATCGTGTGAGCGGTGCCGAACTTTTGCACCATCGTCACCGTCAACGTCGTGCCTTCCGTCGTGCCGATTTTTTGCTGCAATTCGAAAACGGCGACCTGGGCTTTGCCGAACTGTGGCGAGATCGCCCAGCCGCTCTCGGGGTTGTTGTCGACGACGTTGGCGATCGGGAAGGTGTCCTGTGCGAACGTCGCCTGTGGGCGGATCAGCTTGACGTTCTTTGGCTTGCCGTCCTCGCCCGTCTTGAGATAATCGAGCTTGAACTCGTTGAGGACGAAGTTGCCGTTCACCGCGCGGCCGGGGCCTTGCACGGGGAGCGTCTTGTCCGGTAGCACTTCCAGACGCAAACCGGTGATGTCGGCAAGCTTGGCGTCGAAGGTGATCGTGTACGTTTCAGGGGCAGGGTTGGGGCCGCTGACGAGGATGGACAGGTCTTTTTGCTTGGTGAAGACAGCCTTGCCGAGCGACTTCATCGTTTTCGGATCGAGCGGGACCCATGTCGGGATGCGCGTGGCGCTTGCCTCGAAATTGGCGACCACGGCGGGAATTTGCTTTTCGTAGGCCGTGATGGCATCGGCGCGTTTTTTGCGCTCGGCGACGATCTTGCTGAACTCCTCGTCGTTGCCTGACATCGCTTCGATGCCGATCTGGATCTCCTTCGCCGTCGGTCGGCGATTGAGAATTGAGAGGTATAGCTCCTCGACGACCTTGGCGTCATCGTTGTGGGCAGCGACGATTTTGGCAATGCGATTGCCCGGGTCCTTGATGGCATCGTTGAGCACCGGGCCGGTCAGCAGGCTGAGGACGGGCCCAAGCTGCATGCCGCTGGAGCGCTCGCATTCGCAGGCGCTCTCGCGCGGCGGCCGGCCGAGCAGTTCCAGGAAGCCGCCGGGGACCTTGACGTTGGAGTCGATCGTCTGCACCGCGCGTGCGCCCGGGGGCAGGCCCGGGATCTTCGAGATCGAGCCGGTCGTGCGGTGGATCGAATCGAACAGCACCTCCGCGGGCAGTCGGCGTGCGAGGGCGTGCGAGTAGTTGACGTCGTCGTCCTTGTTCCATTTGTTGGTCGCGATCGAATGCTGATAAGTGCGCGACTTGCAGATGGTCTTGATCATGTGCTGCACGTCGAAGCCGCTCTTGACGAATTCGTCGGTCAGCTTGTCGAGAAGCTGCGGATTGGTCGGCGGATTGCCCGCGCGGATGTCATCCACAGGCTCGATGATTCCGACGCCTAACAGATAGCTCCACAGGCGGTTGACGTAGCTCTTGGCGAAGTACGGGTTTTCCTTCGAGGTGATCCACTTGGCGAGCTGTTCGCGGCGTGGGCCTTCGCTCTTGGGCATCGCCTGGTGGATGAACGGGAACTTCACGAGAGCATTTTGCCCGGTGCGCTCGTTCTTGACCTCGCCCGACTTCGCATCCTCGATGATCTCGACCAGCGGGATCGCGCCGCGCACCGCCGTGGCTTCCGTTTTGCGTCCCTTGAATTTCGGGTCCTCGCGCCGGCCGACCTGCGCGAAGAATGACGCCATTTCGTAGTACTGGCTCTGCGTCCAACGTTCAAACGGATGATCGTGGCACTTGTTGCAATTGAAGCGAATGGCCAGGAAGAGGTGCGTCGTGTTCTCCATCGCGAGATCGGGATCGCGCAATATCTTGAAGTAGGCGGCTTCGGGATTGGCGACGTTTGAGCCGGTCCCTGTCAGGAGCTTGTAACAGAACTTGTCGTATGGCACGTTTTTCGCGACGGAATCGCGGATGTGCTTGCGGAACGCTTCGGCTCCTTCGACGCCGAGGAACTTGCGGTTGACCTGCAAGAGGTCGTTCCAGCGGTTGCTCCAGTGATCGACGAAATCGACGCTGCCGACGAGCGCGTCCACGAGCTTGTCGCGTTTTTCCTTGCTTGGCGTCTTGTCATCGAGGAAGGCTTTGACGGCTTCGGGTTCGGGGGGCAGGCCAGTCAGATCGAGATATAGCCGACGAATGAAGGCGCTGTCGCTGGCGAGACCAGAGGGTTGAATCTTGACCGATTTGAGCTTCGCGTAAACGAGCTCGTCGATGTAGTTTTGCGTGGGCACGTCTTCCCAGACGAAGCCGGTGCGGTCGCCCATGATGATGAGCGAGGCAGCGGCGTAGTTGCCTTCATAGCGTGCGAGCACCGCGGTTTCGCCGCGGCGCACCGCCGAGACGACGCCAGTAGTCTTGTCGATGGTCGCGACCTCGGTGTTGCTGCTTTCCAGAAACGCCTCGGCGCTGACATCGCGTTTGGCGCCGTCAGTGAAGGTCGCCCACACGGTGAGTTGCTGCTTCATGCCGGGACGAGCGATGACGGCGCTGACGGGGGAGACGTCGACCTTGACGACCTTGGGTGCGTTCATGTCGAGCTTGACGCCCTGGGCGATCCACAATCGAAGTAGCTCATAGTACGGCTCGCCCGGCTGCGTGAGGACGCCGCCGACGTGAGGCACCGCCCCCGCCGGCTTCATGAGCATGAGGCTGCGCTCGGGCGCGGCGCGATTGAAACGTCGGCCCGCTACGTCGTCCACCAGAGCGCGATGATCGAACACGGGGTCGTAGCCGCGCAAAGAAAGCTGGAACCCGGCACGTCCTTGTTGAGCGCCATGGCAGGTGCCGGCGTTGCAGCCCATGCGCCCAAGGATTGGCATGACATCACGCGTGAAGCTGACCTCATAGGGCGCCTTCTGCCCGCTGACCTTGACGGGGATGCTGCCGGTCAAGCCTTGGAAGGCGAGCGTGAGCGTGCCTTCACCGTCTTCAATCGGACGCACCTGGCCGCGTTCGTTGACCTTCACCGCGGCCGGCGGCGTGAACTGCACGCCGCGCGTGACATCGACGCGATCGCCCGTGTCGAGTATGCCGGTGACGAGAAGCTGCCGGTACTCGAAGGGCGTCTTCAAGTCGATGGTCGCCGGTGCAATGTCGAGCTTGACGAGCTTGGCGCCAGGCGGGAGGATGTCCTGCGCCGACGCGACCGAGGTTGCGAGTGAAGTAGCGAGGATGAGTCCTATTGCGAATCGGTACATATTCAAGTTCCTGTTCATATGGCTTACGTCTGTTGTTAGAACTGGCGGTTAGTCAGCCGTTAACACGAATACATCACACCCGTTGAAGCGTACTTGCCGTACAAGGTCGGCTGTCATGAGCCATCGCAATGTACGGAAGACAGTCGCACGACTGACCTTGCCCTTTACATTCGCTGCAATCTCGTCAGCGCTGAAGGTTCCGGGAATGGAACCAACAGCATCGACTATCACGTCGGCATGCGTGGAGATTTTTCGGCCTTGACGCCCCATGAACTCAGCATAGCGTCCCTTCAGTGATGATGACATGGCTAGTTCAACTCTGCACGTCGAAACCTTAATCCTCCAAGGCAGCAGCCCTAGTGAATCATGCAAGTTTTCGATAGAGATCTTGATTCTTCGTCAGTACGTATCGCGCGGCCCTCAAGAAATCCTGTGCGGGCTCGCTCAGCCACTCTTCGACGCGCGCTTGCAACAATACTTCTGGCTGGACCTTGGCCTCCTGCGCGAGTTTTTGCAGTGCCTGCATGCGGTCGTCCGGCAACTGAACGGTGATCGTGCTCATGACTGTCCTCTGTGAGCGCTAAACAGGGAGTCTATTTCTTCAACGGCACCGGCACGAAATCGCGGATCAACGCCCCCGTGGTCGCGTCATTCAAGTGCACAACCCCCTCGAAACCCGCCGAGGCGACGATCGCAGCCTTGGGATGGTAAGCGACCGCATAGATAGGGCCGTTGATGCCCTTGAGCGTCGATACCGGTTTGCCTGTCGTCTCGAAAACGCGCACCTCGCCTTTGCCGTCGAAGCTCGTGCCGGCGACGACGCGCGTGCCGTCGGGGCTGAACTTGACCGCGAAGATGCGGCCCGGCATCGTCCCGTAGTTGCGAATGTTGTTGAAATCGTCGCCGATCTTGCGGTCCTTCGTGCGAAACATCTGATACAGCTTCGGCGTGCCGTCGGCGCCGCCGATCAGCAATTCGTCCTTGGTGGGATGACGATCGACCGCCTGCAAGCCGCCTTTCAGAGCGCCGGGCGTAATGCTGGTGATGTTGTCCTCCAGCCGGGCGGTCGCGAACTCGGTCAACTTCATCGAGCGGTCCCGGCTCACGGAGATCAGGTGCGTGCCCTTGACGGAGAAAACGGTATCGAGCACCCAATCGCTATGGCCTCCCTGGAAGAGGACTTGCTTGCCGGTCTCGGCGTCGATGGCACGCAGAGAATTGTCTGCACAGCCGAAGGAGATGTACTTCGAATCGCTCGACCAGCTGGCGCCATAGATCGTGTCGAAGGTGATCGGCAGCGACAGCTTGAGCTTGCGTTTGGCGACATCCCAAATTTGCACTTCGCCGAAGCGGCCCGGGTTGCCGCCGGTGACCGCGAGCCACTTCCCATCGGGAGAGAATGCGAGCGATTGGACGCGCTCGGAGACGCCGACCAGTCGGGCAACGAGCCCGGAGCCATCGGCCAAATGCAGCAGCACCTCGTGATACCCGGTGACGGCGAGCAATGTGCCGTCGGGATTAAACGCGACGCCGTTGATGACCGGTGCCCCTTGATAGGTGGGCGGGTGCTCGGCATCGACGGCGAGCAGCCGCGCCGACGCGGGCGTGTCGTCCTTCGCGCCTTGCGAGATCCAGTTCTTGATGATCGTCACGTCGCGCTCCGATAGCGGGTCTTTGCCCTTCGGCATCTTCGGCTTCGTGTCTTTTTCACCGACGATTTGCTTGACGAATTCGCTGTCCGCAGGCTTGCCGGGGACGATGCCGGCCACATTGTTGACCGTGAGCTTTAACAGGTCCGCGTGGCCCGTCATCACGTAGCCGCCCTGTGCCTTGGCGGGTTGATGGCAACCCTGGCAATGCTGTTGGATGATGGGGCGAACGTCCTTGTAGTAGCTGATCGTGTCCGGGAGCTTGTCCTTTTTTTCCTGCGCGACAACGCTGTTGACCAGGAGGAGTGGAAGACAAGCAAACGGGAGTAGTCGCAAACGAATCATGCGTCGGTGCTCCAAAGGTGCATCGAAGAGTGGGCGGTTGTCAGGCGGGTGATGGCAACGTCGATAAGGATATGATGCCAGAGATGGCGGCGGAATTCAAGGACTTTTCCGGGCATTCGTTTAGCGTTCGCGCGACGTCGCGCGAACACTAAACGAACTCATGGCGTCACTTCGCAGCTTCGATAAATCTCAGACTGGCATTGCGAAAAAAGATGTTGTTGCCCGGCGGATTGCCGAACGGGCCGTTGATCGCCAATACCGCGACGGTGACGACCTGGCCCGGCTGGGCGTTGTCGGTCAGCTTGACGTCGTTGGGCTGATTGAAGCCGCTGATCGCGCCGCGCCCGGAGGAACCGAAGACGAGATCGATCTTGCCGTCCACCCAGACCTCGGCGTAATCATCAACGGTGGTCTTGAACCAGACCGCGGTCCCCTTCACGTCCTTGCCACCGACTTGCTGCGGAATCGTAATTTCGATTCGGCACCACGACATGCTGAACTTGCCGGGGCCCCACGGTTTCAACAGGACTGCGGGATCTTCGAGGGCTTCCCATTTGCTGTCGTCGAATTTGCCGTGCGCCTTCGGCACGATTTCATTCTTCATCTCGCCGGCGTGCACGGTAACGGCATGGCGTCGCCAGGTTCCCTTGACGGCCGCAGCACCGTCTTTTTTCAGCAAATCGAGTTGACCGACAACGGTCCCTTTCGGCGCGGCTTCGACCTTGGGGATATCAGCACCGGCGTTCTTCGCCTTGGGATCGTAGAATTCAAGACCGGTCAAGTGCTTGGGCAAACCGCGCAGGAAGATCTTGTTGCTCGGCGGATTGCCGAGCGGCGAGTTGATGCCGAGTACGGCGATTTGGAAGACATCGCCGGCCTTGGCATCGCGCTTGACGTTCTTCTTCTTGCCGCCATCCTCGACGACGTCGGTCTTCTGCAGACGCACGCGATTTTTGGTATTGAAGCCAGCGATGGCGCCGCGCCCACGGCCGTTGTCGATGGCGCCATCAACCCAGATTTCGCCGTAGTCGTCGACCGTGGTCTCGAACCAGACGGGGCCGCCGGCGAACGCCTTGCCGTCAACTTCGCTCGGAATCGTTACCTTGATGCGATACCAGCACCACGAGTACTTGCCTGGCCCGCGTCCCTTGCCGAGCGAATCGGGCACGAGCACCTCCCATTTGCCGTCGTCGAACTTGCCGTGCGCTTTTGGCTCCAGCTCGTTCATCTTGGCCCCGACGCCGGTCGTGATGTCGGCGTAGCGCCAGTCGCCCTTGACGGCATCGACGCCTTTCTGCGTCATGAGATCGATCTTGCCGATCAGCCCGTCTTGTGCGAATGCCCCGACCGCGGCGCCAAGCGAGAGCGCCATGGCGAGCAAGCCCTGAATGTAGAATCGCGTCATGATGTCCCCTGTAGAAAAAATGTGAATCGCTGTAGAGAGGATCAGCGTAGCAGAATGCCGCGACGATTCCAGAGAAAACTGCACCTCTGTCGCCTCTCGTGACTTAGCGCTCGCGTGGTGTTATGCAAACGCTTAGCCGCAAGCGGCCTACGACCCCTCTTGTCCGCTCGCGCTGTCAAATGTACGATGATTGAAAGGGCGGGGTAGCTCAGTTGGTCAGAGCAGCGGCTTCATAAGCCGCGTGTCGCCGGTTCAAATCCGGCCCCCGCTACTTCAAAGAAAAGGCCCATAATGACTTATGTCCCTTTCTGCCTAAGAATCGCAAACTGTACGAATGGACTACTTGTAGCGCGGATATGGTCTCCATCCGTCGGGGTTGCACGCCTGTCCTGGCGCCCCTGATACGGACGCGGAGTGTAGTGCTGCCTCACTGGACGAATCGAACGTGGGAATATCTCGTTATCCGTCACTCATCGAGATCAACACGCGTGTCTGGTTGACGGAGTTGTCCCGCCAACTGGGCCGCTCCGCCACGCTGGATGATGTTCCGGACGCCGAACTGGATCGCCTGGTCGAGATTGGTTTTCATTGGATCTGGCTCCTGAGCGTCTGGCAGACTGGCCCTGGTGGGCAGCGAATCTCGCGTACGCATGCCGGGTGGCGCCACGAATTCCAGGAGACGCTGCCGGACCTGCGTGAGGAAGACATTGCCGGCTCGGGTTTCGCCATCACCGCCTACACGGTGCATGCGCATCTAGGAGGCGACGCCGCGTTGGCCCGGCTTCGCGAACGCCTTCGCGTGCGCGGCCTGCGGCTCATGCTCGACTTTGTGCCCAACCACATGGGGCTCGACCATCCCTGGATCGAAGATCGCCCCGACTATTTCATCCAAGGCTCCGAACTCGATCTGGCCCGCGCTCCACAGAACTATACATGGGTCAAACGCAAACGCGGCGACCTAGTGCTTGCCTATGGCCGCGATCCCTATTTCTCCGGTTGGCCCGATACGCTGCAGCTCAACTACGCCAACCCTGTTCTGCAAGAAGCGATGATCGGCGAACTGACGAAGATCGCCGGGCAATGCGACGGCGTGCGCTGCGACATGGCCATGTTGGTATTGCCGGAGGTCTTCGAACGAACCTGGGGCCAGCGGGCGCCGCTGTTCTGGCCGAAAGCGATCCAGCAGGTGCGCACGCGGGAGCCAGGCTTTCTCTTCATGGCCGAGGTCTACTGGGACATGGAGTGGACGCTCATGCAGCAGGGTTTCGACTACGCTTACGACAAACGGCTCTACGATCGCCTCCGGGAGGGCCATGCTCGGCCGGTGCGCGAGCATTTGCACGCCGAGCCGGATTATCAAAACAAACTTTCCCGTTTCCTGGAGAACCACGACGAGCCCAGGGCCGCGGCGGTCCACGCCCCCGAAAAGCACCAGGCTGCCGCGGTCATCACGTTCTTGTCCCCCGGTCTGCGATTCTTCCACCAGGGCCAGCTCGAGGGCCGAGAAAAGCGGATCTCTCCGCACCTCATCCGTGGGCCAAGCGAACCCGTCGATGAAAATCTCAAGGAGTTTTACGATCGCTTGCTTGCCGTCCTTCGCCTATCGGCCGTTCGTGCTGGGCAATGGCAATTGCTTGAATGCACTCCCGCCTGGCAGGACAACTGGACTCATGATTGCTTCCTGGTCTTCGCCTGGCAAAACTCCGAAGCGGAGCGCCTGTTGGTCGCCGTGAACTATGCTCCCAATCAGAGCCAATGTTGCGTCCGACTGCCTTTCGCGGACCTACGGGGCAGCAAGTGGCGGCTGCATGATCAACTCAGCCCGGCCCATCACGATTGGAATGGCAACGATCTCCAGGGACAAGGTCTCTTCCTCGACATGGCGCCCTGGCAGGCCTGTGCCTTCTTGATTGGCAAGTTGACGTAGTGAGCGATGCGGAATGGCGTTGAACGATTTTGCCGTGGTAGCCGAATCGGCTGACCGTGTGTGAGTCTCTCTACGATGGCAACTACTACGCCATGATTCTTGTAGCCTATGTTTCTCGCGGCCAGTTTTGACACCAACCCGAAGCGTAAGCAATAGACGCAACGATTCCCTCGCTTACGCTTCAGGCTAATATTGAGACGTGTCATTCTAGCCCGCGTACACCCTCTTGAATTACACGCGGAGCCGACAATGTCGCGTATCGTATCTGTCGTTATCGCGGGTGTCGTATTCACCCTATTTGTCAACGACGCATCCCCTGGCGTGCCGCGTCCGAATTGGCCCCATTGGCGCGGGCCCGATGCCAACGGCAACGCCGGCAAGGCTGACCCGCCGATCAAGTGGGACGCCCAGACCAACATCAAGTGGAAGGCGCCGCTCGCCGGCCAAGGCAGCGCTACACCGATCGTCTGGGGCGATCAAGTGTTCGTCGTGACGGCGATCAAGACGGATCGCGTCGCCGATGCCAAGGACATCGTCAAAGTCGATCCGAGCCTCGTGCGCAAAACGAATCCGCCGATGCACTATTATCAATTCGTCGTCCTCGCCTTCGACCGCGACACCGGCAAGCTGCGCTGGAAACACGTCGCAGCCGAGAAGGTCCCGCATGAAGGGCATCACGTCTCGCACTCCTATGCCGCCGGTTCGCCGACGACGGATGGCCAGCGTCTCTACGTCTCCTTCGGCAGCTTCGGTATCTTCTGCTATGACCTCGAAGGCAAGCTGCTGTGGACGCGCGATCTGGGTCGCATGGTTACGCGCCTCGGCTGGGGCGAAGCCGTCACGCCGGTCATACGCGGTGATTCGCTTCTGCTCAATTGGGATCAGGAAGTCAACGCCGCGCTGATCTGTCTCGATGCGAAGACGGGTGAGACCAAATGGCGAACCGAGCGCGACGACAAGACTTCGTGGAATACGCCGCTGGTCGTCGAACACAAGGGGACAACCCAAGTAATAGTCAACGGAACCAAGCGCGTGCGCAGCTACGATCTCAAGACGGGTAAGGAAATCTGGCAATGCGCCGGCATGACGATCAACGCGATCCCGTCTCCCGTCGCCGCCGACGGCATCGTCTACGTCTTGAGCGGCTACACCGGCGCTGGTGGAGTTGCGATTGCGCTCGACAGCAAGGGCGATCTCGGCCTCGACGGCCCGACGGTGTGGCGCATCAACAAGGGGACGCCGTATGTGCCGTCGCCGGTCCTCATCGGGCAACGCCTTTATTACACACAAGCGAACACGCCGATGTACAGTGTGCTCGACATCAAGACGGGCAAGACGCTGCTCGATCGCGAACGCTTGCCGGGGGCGGCCAGCTTTTACGCTTCGCCGATCGCTGCCGCGGGCCGCATCTACCTGACGGATCGCGCGGGCACGACGCTCGTGTTGCGTCAAGCCGACACGCTCGAAGTGCTGGCGATGAATGTGCTTGATGATCCGATTGACGCGTCGCCGGTGGCCGTGGGGCGGCAACTCTTCCTGCGCGGCGAGCGGTTCCTGTATTGCATTGAGGAAAAATAGGCGAGTTAGCCGGACGCGCAAGCGACGGGATCGATAATCCGTCGCTAGCGCGTCCGGCTAACTGGCATTGGAGGGCATCATGGCAGCCGTGCCGCAATCCGTCGTTTGTGATACTTCGTCCACAGGAGCGCAAAGCCGCTACGCCGCTGAATGGGGGTTGGCGTCGCTGATCCTGGCCGGCGTCATGACGCTCGCGGCCTTGCTGATGTTCATGATCCTCGTCTGGCTTTTGATGCTCATCAAAGAGTTGAGGCCGGATCGGCTCGACTCGCAATGGGCGGTCGGCATTACGGCGGCGCTCACCGTGATCTGTTGGGCCGTGACGATTATCGGTGTGGTCGCGGGCTGGATCGGCGTTCGGGCTGCGTGGGCCCGTTGTCAGCCGGGTGGGCTGCCGGTTGTGGGATTGGTGCTGTCGGTGCTGGCGTTTCTTCTGTGGACAAGCGTGGTGTTCGCGGTCGTCATGAACAGCGTCGATCTCTCGCGTCGCGGCGTGATTTAGACGTTTATTTGCTGGGCACGCACCATGGCCAGGAATGCAACAAAAGAACCCAGGGTGACGTCCCTGGGTTCTCAAGGTCAGGCGAAGATGAATTAGCCGACGAATTGCGGCTACGTGCTGGATGCGAGCTCCTAGAACCGGAGGCCGCGCAAGCGGGCACGCAGATTGGAAAAGATACCACGGCGCTGCGGTGTGGCTTCGGTCGCCGATGGGGGAGTCGTACCGGGTTGCGTCGTCACCGGCGGCGCAAGTTTTTCCGGCGTTTTTACGGTCTTGGCTTTCGTATCAACGGGCGGTTTCCCCTCGGTCTTGTCAGGTCCTGGAGCTAATTTTTTGGGCGCCGTGTCATCGGGAGCAACCTTTTTCGGTTCCACCTTCTTGGGCGCCGTGTCATCGGGAGCAACCTTTTTCGGTTCCACTTTCTTGGGCTCCGTAACCGCGGCCTTCTTGGGCGCCGGGTCACCGCCAAGAACCTTGATTTGGATGTCCTTGAATTGAATGTGCGCCCCCTCGGACTGGAAACCGATTGGGCCGCTGGTCAGTTCGCTCTTGCCCGTGTTGACGAGCGTGCCGTTGATGCGCACTTCGATCGAGCCGTCAGCCTTCGCGACCACTTCCGAGGTGTTCCATTCGTAGCTCGGCTTGAGCGCCTTTTTCTGGGCGGCTTCGTCGAATTTTTGCTCCTTCTTCGCGTCCTTCGCGAAGCCGATGAAGAAGAGTTTGCCGTGGTCCATGTAGCGAACTTGCGGTTCCACCGAGTACGGCCAGACCTTGTGCGGCGTCTGGATGTGAATGAGGCAGCCGCTGTTCATCGTCGTCTTGTCGGGCTGGTCCTTGGGATAGGTCCACGAATAGCGGATGACGTAGTTCTTGAACGACTTCTCGGTGTAGAAGTAGCCGAAGACGTCGCCTGGGACTTGGATCACGCCGTCCTTGACGATGAACGACTTGGCGGGGTCGGCCTTGTCGTCCTTCAAGAAAAACTTGAAGCCATCCATGTTTTTGCCGTTGAAGAGCGGCTTGAAGCCCTTGTCGTCGCCGGCGCGGGCCGACGAAAATGCGAGCGCGGCAGTTAGCAGCGCGAGGGTGAATTTGATGCGGTTCATGTTTTCTCCTTGTGCCGCTTGCGACCAGGCAGGTCACACGAGTGCCGGGCCGCGTGCGGTGATTCCGTGGTTCAATCCAATACCTTGATTTTGATGTTCTTGAAGTGCAGCTCGGTACCTTCCGACTGGAAGCCGAATGGGCCTTCAGTGACGCCTTCTGCCTTGCCCGTGCAGACGACCAAACCGTTAATCTTGGCGGTCATATCGCCGTCCTTGACGGTGAATTCGGTCGTGTTCCACTCGCCGATCTTGATGGCCTTCTTCTGGGCCGCGGCGTCCTTCTTGAACTTGCCCTTGGCGCCGCCGATGGCGAAGATGTTGCCGTGATCGCTCTGTTGGCCCTGCACTTCGACGCTCTTCGGCCAGACCTTGTGATCGCCGGTGATATGGACGAGCAAGCCGCTGTTGCCGTTCTTGATGAACTTCCAGTCGTAGCGGAGGACGTAGTTCTTGTAGCTCTTGTCGGTGTAGAAGTAGCCGCTGGGGTTGCCGCTGACGACGATGACGCTTTCCTTTACGGAAAAGACCTTGCCGTCGTCTGCTTTTTTGTTGCCGAGGATCGTTTTCCAGCCGGTGAGATCCTTGCCGTTGAAGAGTTCGACGAAACCTTTGTCGTCGCCGGCCTGGGCTTGGTGCGCCAGGGAAATCAACAAACTGACGCCGACAGCGAAGGCCGCGAGGAGAGCGTAGCGGTGGGTGCGGAACATGAAAACTCCTTGGTGGGAAGCGGAACGTGCCGAGTCAGCGCCCCGCGGCGCGTGCAACTCGACGGAATGGGATTGTATGCAGAGGAAAGATGAAGTGCAAATGGATTCCGCTTCGCTGCCGGAGGTCAAGCCCTTGCTTGATGCCGCAGGGGCGCTTGGCCGTAAGCGGCGAAAGGTTACGCCATGATCGCGCGGATCGGCGCCCCGTGATCGATCGCCAGGCGTTGCCGGCCCGGCAGCGCGAGGCGGTGCGAGTCGAGGCCCATGAGATTCGTGATCGTGGCATGAATGTCGGTAACGTAATGGCGATCCTCGACCGCGTGGAAGCCGAGTTCGTCGGTGGCGCCGTGGACGGTGCCGCCCTTGATGCCGCCGCCCGCCATAAGCACCGAAAAGCCGTAGATGTGGTGGTCGCGTCCATCGCCGCCTTGCTGTCCCGGCGTGCGGCCAAACTCCGTCGCGAGGATGACGATCGTGTCGTCGAGCAACCCGCGCCGCTTCAGATCGGCGATAAGACCGGCGACAGGCTTGTCGATCATGGCGATGTTCCGGCTATGATTGGCGCGCAGCCCGCTGTGGGCGTCCCAGATGCCCGCGCCGCCGGCGCCGTGCTGGATCTGAATAAAACGCACGCCGCGTTCGACGAGCCGGCGCGACACGAGAAGCTGCGTCCCGAAGTCGCGCGTGGCCGCGTTGTCGAGTCCGTAGAGGCGCTGCGTGTCCTGCGTTTCGCCTTGCGTATTGAGCACTTCGGGGAGCGATGTCTGCATGCGGAAAGCGAGTTCGTAAGAGCGAATGCGGGCTTGCAGCGCTTGATCGTCGGGAAAACGATTGGCGCTCTCGCGATTGAGTCGATTGACGAGATCGAAGCCGATCGCCTGCTCCTCTTGCCGGACGTCGCCTTCCGAGCGAATGAAATCGACGGGGCGCACCGGATCGACGCGCAATGGCACTGCGTCATGGGCCGGGCCGAGGTAATGGCCGTCACGCTCGTTCCAGTATACGCGATTGCCCAGCGAGATATACTGTGGCAAATTGTCGTTGAGCGAGGCGAGGCCGTAGTGGACCCAGGCGCCGAGAGTCGGATAGTTGCCGTCGAGCATGTGCCGGCCGGAGTGGAACTGCGTCTGGGCGCCGTGGTTGTTGTCGGAGGTCCACAGTGAGCGGACGATGGCGCACTCGTCGATGACGCCGGCGACATGCGGGAACCAGTCGCTGACTTCAATGCCGGCCTGGCCGTGCTTCTTCCAGCCAACCTGCATCGGGTAGACGAGGGAACGCTGCTGCCCGTTGGCGTCGTTGACGACGACGACGCGGTTATTGCGGTTGAGCAGTTCCGGGTCCATCACGTAGGCATAGGGAGTTTCGCTGATTGAGCGGCCTGCGTGGCGATTGAGCATCGGCTTGGGGTCGAACGACTCCAGATGGCTCATGCCGCCGTTGAGGAACATCCAGATCACGCTCTTGGCCTTGGGCGCGAAGTGTGGTCGGCCGTCCGGCGGTGTCCAGCGTGGCTCGCTGGATGCGGCTTCGCGCTCGAGCATCGACGCCAGGGCGATGCCGAAGATGCTTGTGCCGGTTTGGCCCAGGAAGGAGCGACGCGTCGAAAGGCAATGGCAATTCATGTTGCGATCCTCGACCGAATGTCAAAGTCGTTGTTGTCAATCTTACCAGATCCCTGGTGAGCGCCTATTGCGGTTTGCAATAACCGCCATCGGGAGTCACGTCGGTCACGATAAAAGGCACCTCGATCTTGTTAAATGGAATGCCGTCTTCGGCAATCACCATCAGGTTGACCAAGGGCCAACCGACCTGTTGCTCGGAAATCCCTCCTGGTTTCATGCTCACCGGCCCGCTCCATTTTACCAGCACGGGAGGCTTGTGGACGTAACAAATCGTCGCGGCCAAAGGCTCGCTCACAGGATTTCGGTAGAACCAAACCCTCTCGCCAACCCTCGGGATTATGGGTGACTCCGCGAGGATTCAACGAATCGTGATGAAATCGTTGTGGTTCAACAACGCCTGGATCAACTGGGTGCGCGCGCGGTGCTGGGCGTCAGGGCGCATTTTATTCAACTCGACCCAGCGCGTCATCGACTGTTCGCAGGCCTCCAACTCGTTCGTTGTCGGGGCGTAGCCGAGAATCCATGTGAACGCCTCGCGCGCGAAATCCTTGGATCCCGCAGTCTTGGCAAGGCGTGTTGCGATTTTGTCGGTCATGCCGAGCGCGAGCTTGCTGTTCGACAGCGCCAATGCTTGCTGCGGGATGATGCTGTCGCGGCGGCGGTAGCAGTCGAGCGGGTCGGCCTCGTCGAACGTCGTCAGGAACTTGTTGCGCTCGATCGCCGAATGGAAGAAATACAGGCTGCGGCGTTTCGATGCGTCCTGTTTCGGCATTTCGACGGGCGGACCGGCGAGCGTCAGATCGAGCTCGCCCGCCAGATGCAGCAAGCTGTCGCGCACGACCTGCGATTCCATGCGCAGCGAGTTCATGCGCCAGTAATGGCGATTCTCGGCATCGTCCTTCAGGTTCTTTTCGGTAGCAGCGAGTGATGACGACGACATGCGATAGGTATTTGACAACACCAAGAGGCGATGGATGTGTTTCATTCGCCAACCCGCAGGTTCGCTACGCTCACCTGCGGGCTTGGTGGGTTGCATCATCTCGACCGCGAGCCAATCGAGCAGTTCCGGATGCGTCGGCGCCGCTCCCTTGCGGCCAAAATCGAAGACGGTGGCGACGAGCGGTTGGCCGAAATGGCGCGTCCACATGTGATTGACCGCGACGCGCGCCGTGAGCGGGTTCTGCCGATCGGCGACCCACTTGGCGAATGCGGCGCGGCGGCCCGTGCTTTCCTTTGGGAATGGCTTCAAGCGATTGGCATCGGTTTCCAGATTGTTCTCGCGCGTCTTTACCGAGCCGACGATCGGCGTGTACGTCTCGCCCGGATTCTCGACGGCTTTGCGCGCTGCATCCACAGCAGCCTTCGCTTGAGCGGCCGTCAGCTTCGCCACGGCTTCCCCGGACTCGACGCGAGCAAGGTTCCAATTTGCCAACTCGAATACCTGCAATTTCTCGCCCAAGGCGGCGGCGCGGACCAATTTCTTGATCGTGCCGGCATCCGTATTCTCGGCGATGGCACGATCCGCGGCCGAGCGTGCCTTGACCGCGGTGATGGTCGCATCGGCGTGGGCAATCTTCTGCTCCGCCACACGCAACGCTGCTCGGGCTTGGGCTTCCGTCATCTTTGCGCCGACCTTCGCAACGCCATCCACGAGCGGCACATCGGCGGGCAAAGTTGATAGCACAAATTCCTCGAAGCGGCCCGTTGCGTCAAACGTGATGAGCTCCAATTTGCCAGGGCGACGTTCAATCGGCAGGCGATAGACGAGCGGCGCCTGGCCGTTGACGCTGACGTTGAGCAACGTGCCGCGTACGCGCAGAACGAGCTCGTTCGTCTGATTGAGGACGACCTTGTGCGGCTGGGCGCCGTCCTTCGGGTATTCGTGTTTGCCGGCGTTCTTGTAGGAGATTTGCACGCGTGCCGGCGCATGAGGCGTCAGGTAGATCAAGGCTTCGTGATCCTTGTCCACGTCGAAGCTGATGCCGACCGAGCGATAGACGTCACCGCCGAGCGTGGCGAATTTGATGCGGGCCTCAAAGTCGGCGGGCGGGGCTTCCTTCAAGCGGAGGGCGCCGCGCACGCTGCCGGTTTTCTGTTGCGTGAGCTTGCCGTTGGCGATCTGCCAGTCGCCGCTAATGACCTCCCAGTTGTCTTTGTTTAGAACCGCGAAATCATCGCGAAGGAGCGGTTTTTGCTCGGCGAGCGGGGCGCTGACCTTTGGCTTTTTGTCGGCGATCGCCAATCGGGACTTGGCCTGGTCGAGCTCCTTCTGGCCGTCGGCACGCTGCTTCTCCGCCGCACGCAGATGTTCCTCGATCACGAACCCACGCAGGCCCGGCTGATGCGCCTCGGCTGGCAGCTTGATCCTCTCGATTTGCAAGCCGCCCGGCAACAGCAAGCTCGGCAAGCCTGGCGTGATCTTGCGATTCTTGTCCGCCATCGCTTCATTGCCGCGAATGTGCAGGAACGTTGGCACGTCGAGATGTGCGTCATACACGCGAGGCAAACCGTTCTTGTTGATGTCGGTCTCACCTTGAACGAGGTCGTTGCGGATCTGATATGGCTCGAAGAGAGCGCGGAAGCGGTAGTAATCGACCTGCGTGAAGGCGTCGTATTTGTGATCGTGGCATTTACAGCAATTGATCGTCAGACCCATGAATGCCTTCGACGTGTGCTCGATCGTCTCATCGAGCCAGGTGGTGCGATTGAAGAGGAAGTAGTGGCGCGCCAAATAGCCGGTACCGCGCAGGGCGTTGTCGTCGGTCGGGTAGAGTTCATCGGCGGCGAGCATTTCGCGAAGCATCTGGTCGTAGCCCTTGTCCTTGTTGAGCGATTCGACGATCCAATCGCGCCAGTGCCAGATGTGCCGTTGGCTGTTGCGCAGTTCGGCGCCGAGGCCCCACCAGTCGCTGTAGCGCCAGATGTCCATCCAATGCCGGCCCCAACGCTCGCCGTACTGTGGGCTAGCCAATAGGCGATCAACGACCTTCTCATACGCCGCTTGCGGTTTCGCGGTCGCGCATTCATCAAGGAATTCCTTCATCTCTTCTCGTGTTGGCGGCAACCCGACCAGATCTAGATAAACGCGCCGCAACCAGATCCCATGCTCCGCCGGGCCTTGCGGGGTCAACCCATGCTTCTCGTGTTCGGCGGCGATGAAGGCGTCGACCGGATTTTTCAGCCACGCGGCGTTCTTCACCTGCGGAACTTTCGGCCGCACCGGCGGGCGAAACGCCCAGTGGTCGCGCGGATCGGCTTCTGGCTTTTCGTCCTTGGGGCCAACGGCGCCTTGCTCGATCCAGCGTTTGAGGATCGCGATCTGCGCCGGCTTGAGCGGTTCACCGTCGGCCATGGGAGGCATGCGTTGGAAGCCCTTCTCGCCGAGGATGTGTTTCAGGAGTAAACTGTCGCTCGCTTTGGTGGGCGTGAGAATCGCGCCGTGGTCGCCGCCTTCGTTCATCATCGCCACGGTGTCGAGCCGCAGGCCCGCCTTCTGCTTGATCGCGCCGTGACACGTGTAGCAGCTGGCCGTGAGAATCGGCTTGACTTCTTTCACGTAATCGACGGTTTGGCCGTGGGCAATCTGAGTGAAGAATGCGGCGGCTATCAACAGGCTGGTTCGCAGGTGAGTCATCGTGATACGGTCCGGGGGGGGGGAAATCAGGCAGGATAATACTCGACATTTACCATGAATCGCGTTAATAGTCAATGATCTGGATCGTTTAGCCCCGCCTCGCAGAGGCGGGCTGGTTCACGAGGCGGCATGCCCGCCTCTGCGAGGCGAGGCTAAACGAAAGGGACTTTATGAAAATCACCCGCATCGAAACTCACGTCTGCCACGCGCGCATGCGCAACTGGATCTTCGTCAAAGTGCTGACGGATCAGGACGGCCTCTTCGGTTGGGGCGAGGCGACGCTCGAATGGCCCACGCGTGCCGTCGCCGGCGCCATCGAAGACCTCGCGCAGCTCCTCGTCGGCGAAGATCCGACGCGGCCCGAGCATCTCTGGCAGATGATGTTTCGCCAACATTTCTGGCACGGCGGCGGCATCGTCCGCGCCACGGCCATCGCGGGCATCGACATCGCCCTCTGGGACATCCTCGGCAAAGTCGCGGGCTTGCCTTGCTCAAAGCTGTTCGGCGGTCCGGTGCGCGATTACGTGCGTACCTACTGTCATCTCGGCGGCGGGAAGATGGAGGATTTTTACGAGACCTCGGTCGATGAAGCGAAGCGATTCGGCGACCTCGCGAGGCAAGCGGTCGCGGACGGGTTCACCGCGTTCAAGTCGATGGCCGTGCCGCCGACGATGCCGATCGAAGGTTTGAAGCCGATCCGCGCGGCAGAGGAAGCGGTGAAGGCGATGCGCGACGCAGTCGGGGAATCGATCGATATCATGGTCGATTGCCACGCGCGGCCGTCGCCGGCGATGGGCTTGAAGTTCGCCCATGCTTTGGAGCCGTACGGATTGTACTTTCTGGAGGAGCCATGCTGGCCGGAGAGCGTGGACGGCCTGGCAACGATCAACGCCGCCGTCTCGACGCCTATCGCTACGGGTGAGCGGGGAACCAACCTGGCGTACTTTCGCGATCTGTTTGCGGCGCGGGCATGCGAGATCTGCCAGCTCGATCTGACGCACTGCGGCGGTTTCACCGAGGCGAGGCGCGTGGCGGCCCTGGCCGAGGCGCATCGCATCGCTTTGGCGCCGCACAATCCGCAAGGGCCCGTCAGCACTGCGGCGTCGCTCGAATTCGGTTTCTCGCAGCCGAGCTACATCATTTGCGAGACCGTCCACGCGGATGTACCGTGGCGCGCGGATGTCGTGCAGGAAGGCTTCACGGTTGAGAAGCAGGGACGCATCGTGCGGCCCAACATGAAGCCGGGGTTGGGGATTACGATCAACGAAGCGGAAGTCAAGAAGCATCCGTTTCAGCAAGAATTATTGCAGCGAGTGTATTACAAAGACGGCAGTGTTGGCGATTGGTGAGGTGGGCCGTGGTGGGAGCAATTATGGTCAAGCGACTTCACGGTGTATTGCCCATTGTGCACACGCCGTTCACTGATAACAACGAGATCGATGTCGCCACGCTCAAGCGCGAGATCGACTGGGCCTACGCGCAAGGCGCCGATGGCCTCGGCACCGGCATGGTGTCGGAGCTGCTGAGGCTCACGTTCGACGAGCGCATCGCATTGACGCATCACATCGCCGAGATGAGCGGCGGTCGCGGGGCCGTCTTCGCCGGCGTCGGGGCGGAGAGCACCAAGCAGGCGCTCGTCTATGCGAAGACGGCGGAGAAAGCGGGCTGCGACGCGGTCATGGCGGTCCCGCCGGTGATGACGGCTTGCCAGACGCCGCACGTCGTGGATTATTATTGCGCCATTGCCGACGCGATTTCATTGCCGGTGATTGTGCAGGACGCCTCGGGCTACGTCGGCAAGGCGATTCCGATCAGCGTTTACGTCCAGCTTCTGGATCGCTATGGCCCGGAGAAGATCGTCTTCAAGCCGGAGGCGTCGCCGATCGGGCCAAATCTCTCCGCGCTGCGAGACGCGACCGGCGGCCGGGCACGCATCTTCGAAGGCTCCGGCGGCATTCTTCTGGTTGATAGTTTTCGCCGCGGCATCGCGGGCACGATGCCTGGCATGGAGCTGCTTGACGGCATTGTTGCCCTGTGGAAGGCGCTTCAGCGCGGCGACGAGGACGCGATCTATCGCGTTTACTATCCGATCTGCGCCATTGTCGCCTTGCAACTGCAAGCGGGGCTGGATGGGTTCCTCGCGGTCGAGAAGGATCTGCTCGTCAAACGCGGCGTGTTTCCTTCCGATCGCCGGCGTATGCCCCATGCGTGGGACTTGGATGCCGAGACTGCGACGGAGGTAGATAGGTTATTTGCGCGCTTGCAACAGGCGCTTCGTTCGCCGCTTGTGGCTTAGCGTTCGCGCGACAATACGCGAGCGCTAATCCGCAAACGGCTTGGTGTACCCCATGCGCTATTCCGTGTTGGCATTCTTGTGCGCGATCGCCGTCATCGCGTACATCCAGCGCACGGGCCTCAACGCTGTCAAGCAACTCGTTAGCGGCGACGTCGGCATCGACACCGAGCAATTCGGCGCCGTCGGCTCCGCCTGGCTGCTCGGCTACGCGATCATGCAGGTTCCCGCGGGCTGGCTGGCGGACCGCTTCGGCAGCCGCAATGTGCTCGTGGTGCTCGCGGTTCTCTGGTCGATCCTCACCGCCAGCATCGGCTTGTGCACGAATTTTGAAATGCTGATGGTGCTCTGGTTCGTGATGGGCCTGGCGCTTGCGGGTGTGTTCCCCTGTGCGGCCAAGTCGATCGGCGCGTGGTTTCCGGACACCGAAAAGGCGATGGCATCAGGATTGCTCGGCAGTTCGACGATGCTCGGCAGCGCCGCCGCCAGCTATCTGACGGTGAGGTTCGTATTCCGGATCGAGTTGTCCTGGCAATGGACCTACGTGATCTACGGCGGCGCGGGTGTACTGTGGGCCCTCGCCTATTGGGCGCTGATACCGGAACGCAGCACCGCGCTGGCACGCTCCACGCCAATGAGTGCGGACGATTGGCAGAAATTGGTCGTCAGTCCGTCACTGTGGTTGCTGTGCGGGCAGCAATTCTTCCGCGCCGGCGCGATGATCTTCTTCATCAACTGGTTCCCGGCCTTCCTTAACGAATCGCGCGGCATTCCGGTTAAGGATGCCGGCGACTATGCGGGCAATGTCGCCATTGCGGCAATGGTCGGCGGCATCCTGGGCGGCTTCTTTTCCGATTGGCTGCTGCGCCGCACCGGCTTGCGCCGCCTCAGCCGGCAGGGCATCGCCTTCCTCGGCATGACCGGCGCCGGTGCTCTCGTGGCCGCGACCAACGCCATCCCGATCGGGGCGGAGCATGATCCCTTCGTCATCGCGATCTTCGCCGCGGTCGCCTTCATCGCCACGTTCGGCGGCGTGAGCGGCTACACCGTGGCCATCGAATTCGGCGGCACGCGCATCGGCGTCGTGTTCAGCATGATGAACATGGCCGGCAACTTCGCCGCTGCCATCGTCAACTTCACGGCCGGCTCGCTCACGCAACGAACCGGCGACTGGAACGCGGCCCTGTTCGTCATCGCCGGCATCTTCGCCATCGACGCGATCTGCTGGGCGCTGTTGAATCCCAAGGAACCATTGTTCGGCGCTAAACCCGCTTAGCCCCACTTCACAGAGGCGGGAGCAGCCTGACGGCCGCCTCTGCGAGGCGGGGCAAAACGAAGAGGGATGGACATGAACCACGTTGACACTCCGCAGACTCGCTGTCACGCCGGCGTCGCGCGTTGCGACATCACGCCGCCGGTGGGTATCTATCATCGCATGTGGGGGGCCGCGACACATGACCGCGCCACTGGCGTGCATCGTCCGCTCTTGGCGACGGCGCTCTGGCTGCAGCCGACGGCGGGCGATGCGTCGCAGGCCCAACTCGTGATCGCATTGGATCATTGCGTCATCGACAGCGTCGAGATGACGCGGTTGTGCGAGGCCGTCTGCCAGGCTACTTCGCTACAAGAAAGCCAGGTGCAGATCACGCTCTCGCACACGCATGGTTCCGGCTGGATGTCGCGGGCACGCGCACACTTCCCCGGCGGCGATCTTATCGGGCCGTACCTCGACGACGTCGCCGGCAAGCTTGCAATACTCGCCGTACAAGCGAAGCAGGCGCTGCAACCGGCGAGCATCGTCTACGGCCAGGGACGTTGCGATCTCGCAGGCCAGCGCGATTATTGGGACGCGGAGCATCGGCAATTCGTGTGCGGATTCAATCCCGCGGGGGTCGCAGACGATACGGTGACAGTCGCGCGGATCACTGGCGCGGATGGCAAGATCACAGCGACGCTTGTCAACTACGCGTGCCATCCGACGACGCTGGCGTGGGACAATACCGCGATCAGCCCCGATTACGTCGGCGCCATGCGCGAGGTCGTTGAACAGGCGACTGGCGCCCCGTGTCTTTTTGTGCAAGGCGCTTCGGGCGATCTTGGCCCGCGGGAAGGGTTCGTCGGCGACCCTGCGATTGCGGATCGCAACGGTCGGCAACTCGGCTACGCCGCCTTGAGTGCGCTCGAACCGCTGCCCCCGGCGGGAACGCGCTTCGTCTATGCAGGGCCGGTCGTTTCGGGCACGACCATCGGCACCTGGAAGCATCAAACGCTCGACGCGAACACTCGAACGCAACAGGAGCGTTGGCAGACGAAACAGTGGTTGGTCGAGTTGCCGTATCGACACGATTTGCCAGCGCTCGAGGAAACGAAAGACGCACATCGCCGTCACCAAGCGGAGGAAGAGAAAGCGCGGGCCGCCGGCGATGCGCAGAAGGCGCGTGATTGCCGGGCGCTGGTAGAACAGATGAATCGCCGCATTCATCGGCTTTCGTCGCTTCCGGCGGGCAAAGTTTTTCCTTACCGTGTCAATCTCTGGCGGCTCGGCGATGCGCTGTGGGTGCTCGTGCCGGGTGAATTGTATCAGACGTTTCAGGTGACGCTGCGCAAGCGATTTCCGGGCCAGCCGATCATCGTCGCGACGTTGACAGGCGATTGGCAGCCGGGCTATGTGCCAATGGCGTCGAGCTATGGCTATGGAATCTATCAGGATCTGATCGCGTGCGTTGGCCCGGGATCGCTTGAGGTATTGATCGAAAATCTTGCGCGTGAAATCGGCGCAATGGTTTAGCCACGGGTCGTAGACCCGGGCGGTTCTGCGAACCGCGGCTAAACGTCATTTGGGCAATGTCTGAATGTAGTGCCACAGCGCATCAAACTGTCGCCGCGCGTCGCCGTCGAAGACCTCGCGGATTTGCGTCATCTTGCCGTCGGTTGCGAACACTGGCATGCGCATGCTCACATCGACGCGGTCGGGCGTCAGCATCCAACGCTGGTAATAGTGGTAGCGCAGACGCAGGGCGGCATCGACGAGGTTGATGCCGGGCGCCTCGAACGGAGCGATGGGCGGCGTCTTGCCGATGGCGTGGCAGTTGATGCAGTTGAATCCGCCTTGCTGTGGAATCAATTTTTCGCCGATGGCCGCGAGCTTGGCGTCGTGTTTGGGGCGTTCGTCTTCTAGGGCCCCGAAACCGTGCTCATGCGACATACCGACGGCGAGCATGTCGGCGCGAGCGGGAAACGCGGGCATGCGGGCCTTGATCCACGGGCGGGCACGCTGATCGTGCTCTCCCGCGAGCATCTTTTTTGTCCAGCCCGGCTGCAACTTCTCGCCAATCCAGGTCAAGCTCGGCAGCTTCTCCGGCTCCTTGCCTTCGTCTTCGAGCACGGCGTGCCAGCGCGTACTCTCGCCGTCGCGCCGATGGCACGAGTTGCACTGCAGCGTGTTGACTTGACGCAGGGAAAATTCGGCGGGCGTTTCGCGAGTAAGCGATATACCGTCGGTCTTCAAGAACGCCAGGAGAGCATTGCGTTGATCGGCATGTAAGCCAAAATCGGGGCCCTTGCCGTGATCCTTTGGCGCCAGGCAGCCCTTGTTCAGCGCTCGTAGGCGCTCCAATTGATAAAGCGCCGTTTGTTTGTCGGGACGAGTCGTGTGGCAACGGGCGCAGCCCGTCTTTTCAAACAATATTTCGCCACGGGCCGCGTCGCCTTTGGGGCGTGCGGGGAGGACGCCCTTGGATTGATCGCGCAGGTGAGCTTCCAGTTGGGCGGCCTCGGCATCGGACAGCTTGAAATCGGGCATGCGCGTCCAGGCGTGGCGCCGGTGCGGTAACTTCAAGTAATGCCCCAGGGCATCAGGGGCGTATTTCGCCGCCGTGAAGAAATGCGACAGTCGGCCCAGCTCGTCTTTTTTCTGGGGATCATCCGGCCGATGGCACGTGTTGCAACCAAGTCTTTTGGCGAGGGCTCTACCGTCGGCAGCCTTGGGATTCGGAACCGTCGCCGGGAGGGCATCGCCCGATTTCAGGGAAACGAGAAAGGCGGCGATGTCGGCAGCCTGCTTCTCGGCTTCCGGGCCGGACAGCACGCTGGGCATGGTCGCTTCGGGACGCAAAGCACGCGGATTTAGGATCCAGGCGACCAGCCAATCGTACTGGAAACGCCGGCCAGCATTGTCCAGGTGAGGCGCGTGGCTTGTGCATTCAGGAATCGTCGGCACGATGGATTTTTCCGGGCCTTGAAACGTATGGCACTTCGCGCAGTGCAGATTGGCGAACAGGTTCCGCCCCTCGCGCACCGCCGACTTCTCGACGAGATCGGCATCGTCATGGCGGGAATACAGCACGTCCGGTGGGACCGGCTCGAAATCGAATTTTTCTCCCGCCCAGTAGAGGCGCACGGTCGCATCCCCCTTCGCGGAGCTCATGCACGCGATTTCGATCTTGTTGTAGTTCTTCGTAAGCTCAATCTCGACGCTCTTATCCGTATCCGCCGGCAAGGTCAGGATCGTCTTGTCGTTGACCTTGAGCGTGATCGCGCCGGTGCCGACGAGCTTGAACGAGTAATCTCCCTTGAGGGGGTTCTTGAGGTAACCCGTCAACTTCGCGTGAAACGGCCCCGGCGCGATAAACGGCGTCGGCGGCGAATCGGCGGGCACGTGTAGCGCGGCCAGACGCACACGCCGGGCGTCGAGCGGCGTCTTGTTGTCTGGCTTGGCGTAGAATCGCAGCGTCAGCCCCGGCGCGAGAGCGGCGACCTCGGCGGGCGGCAGCTTGCCGGGCTTGAAGGGCTCACCGGGTTGGGACGACGGCGCGGCGGAACAGAGAGCGAGTGCAACAAGGACAGAGGCAAATGGACGGACCATGAAATTACTTCTTTTCCTTCGAGTCTTCCTTCGCAGCGCCGCCTTTCTTGAGCACTTTGAAGGACGTGATGGCCGGGCCGTGATTGGTGCCGACCCATGCCAGCTCGACCCGTTCGCCGACCTTGGCGGCGCGCACGGCGGCCAAAATCGACGGAACCGGCCCCTTGATCTTGGCGTCGTACATCACGTGGTAGGAACGGGCTTTTTCCTCGCCAGGCGCCAGGACTTCGATCATCGTGTTCCTGCCGTCTTTCGTGGCCTTGTGCGCTTTCACCTCGCCGATGACGGTGCCGGACGTCTTTGGTTCCTGGGCGCTGGTGGCGCCGAAAAGAACCATCAGGCCGAAGAGCAGGGTGATGCCGATTACTCTTGTGAACATGGGATTCTCCTAATCTACATAAGAAAGCCATGGGCCGTTTAGCGCTCGAATTGAAGCGCCGGCGATCTGGCGCTTCAATTCGAGCGCTAAACGGCCCGTGGCGGAATTACTTGGACTGTACGACACGATACTCGCCGACGTGGACTTCGCCGCGCTGGTTGCCGACGACGTTGATCGTGTTCCAGATTGCACTCTTGACTGCGGCGCCATCTGCGGCTTTGAGGTTGTACTGGATCTTCATCTGCATCACGGGGCGGAGCTTGGCGATGCTAAGCGTGACCGTTTTGCCGTCCGGCGACAGCGTTGCGCCTTCCACCTCCACGGGGTCGTGGCCTTGCTTCTTCGGATCGGAGACCTTGATTTGCGGCGAGCCGTAGTTCTCGGTCCAGCGGTAGTTCCATTGCTCGATGTTGAAGTTGTCGGCGTCGCCGGCGGACTTCCGATCGAGGGGATCGCTGAAGGTGATCGCGAGTTGGCCGGGCGTGACCTTGAGATCGACGGGGAGATTGGCCTTCTTGCCGGTGTAGCGGACGCGATAGAAGCCGGCGTCCTTTTGGGCCGTGGTCTGCCAGCCGCGCAGGCCGGTGATGAAGAGAGCATTGGCCTTGTCGTTGAAGCGCAGGCGACTGATGCCGCTGTCAAACGTCGGCAAAATCGGCGTGACACCTCCCTGCATCTGGCCGGTGACTTCTTCCTTTAGCACGTTGTAGAGGCGGCACTTGCCATAGGAGGCATGTAAGAGTTGGCCGGAGAGGGGGCCGAAGTTCTTGCCGGTGATCCAGACCTGGCTGCCGTTGGAGTTATCGACTTCGTTGTGCGGCAGCCAGCAGAGGGGGTTCTCGCGGATCTTCGGTTTCTCCTTCGAGGGGACGAAATCGGGAACGCCGTAAAAGCCGCCGGGCTTGATCCAGTTGATCGGGCAGGTCGGCGTCCAGGTGCCTTCGTTGTCGCCGGTGGTGATTTCGCCATTGGGGCCGACGCCCATGCCGTTGGGAGCGCGGAAGCCGCGTGCGACGACTTCGAGCTTCGAGCCGTCCTTCGAGACCTTGAACACGCAGCCGTGGTGAGGCGTCACCTTGTCCCAGCCGCGGCCACCGGGTCTCACTGGCCCGCCTTTGATGAAGTAAAAGTTTCCTTCCGGATCGGTGTGCAGATCGAAGGTGAACTCGTGGAAGTTGGTCGTGATCATCGCCTCGTTGTTGAAGCACTCGTAAAAGTCGGCCTCGCCATCGCCGTTGAGATCGTGAAGGCGCGTGATCTGATCGCGGCCAAGGACGTAGACCTGGTCATCGACGATTTTCAGGCCGAGCGCGTGAAACAATCCCGCGGCGTATCTCTTCCAGGTGAGCTTTTCGAGCTTGTCGTCGATGCCGGAGACGACCCAGACATCGCCTGACCAGGTGGAAATCGCGGCCCGACCATCAGCGAAGAAGTCGATGCCGCCGAAGCGCAGCCACGACTTGTACGAGTTCTTGAAGGGAGGCGTGAGCGAATCGACGGCATAGGCGCCCTTGTCGTCGCCGAGCTTGCCTTGGGTGGTGACGGTTTCGGTGAAGCGAGCCTTTGCTTCTTTCGTGAGCGGGGTGAGGTCGTCCGGCTTGCCGATCTTTTCGATGGCGATGGCGCCGAGCTCCGAATCCTTCTTCGCACCTCCCCAGACCCCAACGCGAATCTGCACCGGCTCAGCATTGGCAGGAACCTCGAGCACGATTCGCATTCCTTTAGCGAACGCCGTCCCCGCCGATCCGCCGATGACCTTGGCGACGATTGCGTCCTGATCGTTCTGCAGCATCATCATGGACCCAGCATCGGCCTCCGTATTCGCCTTGGGCAAATCGGCGACCAACAAGAAACGAGGCTCCTTCGAGGGCGACAGGTTGATCGTGCGGACCAGCACACGCTGTTTGTTGTGTACCGCCACGCTCGGCATGTCGAGTACCTGAGTATCGCCAATCGTGTAGGAGAAGATGACGCCCTTATCCGTGCGATGAAGCCCCTTGTATCGGCCGATTTGACGTGCCATCGGTCCATGCGGATAATCGCGCGGATCGACGAGCTTGGCTTGCCCAGTCGCTACACCTGTGGTCATGTTGGTCGCGAAGAGCAGCTTGCCCGCCGGCCCCGGGTTGCCGCCGTGGCTGCCGTTGAAGACGACGCCGTTCCAGGTGATGAAGCCGCCGCTCCAGAAGCCGGAGTAACGCAACAACTCGGTGTCGAAGATGACGCCGCACTTGGCGGGGTTGTTCGGCAGTTTGCCTTTGCCGGCGGGCGGTGTGACGACATCACCGTCGATCGGCGCGTCGAACGCCACCGCGATGCCGCGTAGCGTCGTGTTGCCGTTGGGGAGCTGGAAGGTGTGCGAGAGGAAAGGCCCGTAGTCCATCTCGTCATAAGGGGCGGCAGACAATGAGGCGGCGACAGGCAGCGCAAGCAGCACGGCGGCAATGAGACGTTTCATCGGATAGCGACCTCGTGAAGGTGAAAAGCGTTTGGCGGGGCAGGGCTATTGTCCGCCGCGAGGCCGCTTTCGTCCAGTCCACAAACATGAGCGGTACGCCGAGCCGCGTGAACGGCCGGTCAGCTACGCACACATGCAACCGCACCGCGAAGTTAATCGCCTTCGATCGCGGCGTCAAGTCTGGGCAGATCAGCATGCACCGGTTCCGGCCTTGAGGCGACGAGCAGTTGGAGAGATACCCGTAGCCGATGCGACATGGAGCGTCGTACCACATTGTGGCACGCCGCGCCGCGTTGTGAATGGTACCTATTTTTCGCCGGGTGGCACACCGCGCGCGAACGCCCAGTTGGCGGGTTCGTAGCGGATGTTTAGCTCTGGCGTTTTGATGACGCGGTTGTTGTCCGCGGCGCTGTGCATGAGGGCGTCGAGCATGCCCGTCGTGAGCAAGGTGCGCTCGACCGGATACGCCGGTTTGCCGGTGTGGATGGTGTGCTCGATGGCGCGCAGGAGATGGGCGAAGTGGCCGTACGGGACGCCGTTTTGCAAACGAAACCAGGTTGTCGACGGACGGGCTTCGCCCTTGATCTGGCCCGCGAACGCGAATTGCGCCGCCAGGCCGGTGCTCATGGCGACCGCGGCCCGGAGCCCGTCCCGATACTCGATCAAGAAAAACGTGGCGTTCTTGGCGAACTCCTTCGGTCGACCCTTGGGAGGCATCGGCGTCGTGGCGGCCGCGGCGTCAAGCAATTCGCGCGACCAGCGCCGTTCCTTCAACGCGGCGGCGATTGCCTCGCCGGTTACCGCCTGCACGCTGGCCACGCCGGTCTCGCCGCCTCGGCGCCGTTCCACCATGCACTGCAAGGTTTCCAGGGCGTGAAAGCCGTACGATTCCAGGCCGCCATAGCCCAGCGCCAACGCGCCGGTCAATTCGCAGCGCATCGGCAGGTTTAGCTCCGGCGTGCGCCAGGCGACAGGCAGTGACGAGCCGGCCAGGAACGGGATATTCATCTCACGAGCGGTATCGACCATGTGCCGGGCGTCGCGCCAGGCGTAGGACAGGTGCTTGTCGTTGAAGAGCGGCAAAACGCGTTTATGTTTGCGGAACACGTCGACGATGGCGTCGAAGAAACGCCGGCGCGGATACATGTGCTGGCGCGTGTCCTTGGTGTAGGGATAGTTGCCGTGTTCGCCGATGCTCAAGACGCCGGCCACCGCGATTTTGCCGCCGCCGAGCGTGATGGCTTCTTCGATCGTGCGGGCGATACGGAAGTTGTGCTTCTTCGCGAGATCCCGGCTGAGATCATTCTTGGGGACCTGATCGGTGTAGAGGGTCGCGAGTCGCAGGGCGGGACCCGCGCCGCCGTCTTGATTGAAGCCTTCGAGGATCTTGCCGACGATCACGTCGGCGTGCGAATTGCGGCGGTACTCCGTGACGATGGCGGCGACCGGCAAGCGTTCGCGTTTGTCGGGTTGACCGGCGCCCAGCAACGCGCCGCCCGAAGCGCTCGCCAACACGGCGCCTGTGTGCAAGCCGAATTCTCGCCGGGTGATGACATTGGCCATTGGTACTCCGATCACGATCGAGGAATGGGGATTTCTTATGGAGTTTTCATTCCCAACGAAAGTAACTTTCTCCGTTCTCGCGAGCGTCTCCGCACAAACGGGACATCGATTCGAGCGTACCCGCCGCGCCCGTGCAACTGGAATTCACGGAACATTCGGAACGATCGATACGATCGATCGTGAATCAACCGTCAAAATAGAAATGATGGTAAGAATGAGCAAATCAGGATTGGACGGCATGGATTCCGTGTGTTAGCTTTTTTCACCCGCGCAGGTATTCGTCAAACTCCTTTAAGGAGGGAGTCCCGTGAAGAATCTTGTCGCGTCTGTTTTTCTGCTTGGATTCACTGGTTTCTTGAGCAACTCGGCTTTGGCGCAATTCCCTGCTCCAACCGCTCCGAAGCCTTTGTATCCCGCGCCAGGCGCTCCGGTCCCCAAACCCGTTTACCCGGCCCCAGGCGCCCCGGCTCCATACGGCCAAGCTCCAATCGTGCCGCATTGTGGTCCGGTCTATGTTGACCAGAAAATCATCGTCTACAAGCCGGTTTACAAGACCAAGACGGTTCCCATCGATGTGAAACGTCTGGTGCCGAAGATCATTGAGGAACCGTGCAGGTTCATCGAAATGGTGTCCGTGATGACGCCCGAGAAGCGCATTGAGAAGTACTACGTGTGCGTCGCCAAGGACGTGCCTTTCACTTACAAGGTGTGCGTGCCGACCGTGCACCAGGAGAAGCGCACGGTTGGCTACATGGACTGCGTGCAAAGGGAAGTGACGATTCGGGTTCCCGTGTGCCGCCCCATCTACGTGCAAGTGTATGACCCTTGCACCTGTTGCGTTCAGACGGTTTGCAAGTACATCACGGAATTCAAGGAAGTGCGTTGCCCGGTCACGGTCTATGTGCCGAAGACCAAGGACGTGACCGTGAACGTGCCTTCGATCCGCATCGAGGATCGCCTGGGCACGATGAAGGTCCTGGAAATAGTGCCGCAATCCCGCGAAGTCATCGTCAACGTCGTGAGCTGCGTGCCTATCGAAAAGGCTGGCGTGACGCGCCGCCTCGTTCATGAAACCGTGATCGACCGGCTCCATTGCGTACAAACGTATTGCGAAATGGTTCCGTACGAAATGTGCATACGTGTCCCGGTCTGCTGCAAATAACGCCTTCTCTCTCGTGTAACCGCGAAACACCCAAATAACACGAAAAAGGGCCCTCCGGAAAGGAAATCCGCACCGCCTTCTTTTTCGTGTTATTCGGGTGTTTCGTGGTTGTCTGCGTTTTTTTTGGCGAAATTCCTCTGGACACTTCGAGCGATCCGTGGCATAAGGCTCGCCTGAATTCCGCACATATCGCAGTAAACGCATGCACGTGGCAGACGATTCCAATCGTGTGATCCGCTGGCGGAATGTCACACGATTGAACTCGGATGCCACCTCACGGAGGTTTAGCATGTCTCTCATTGAAGTGAGTCTAACCAGACGCCCGAGAGGGGCCGCAAGCTATCGACCACAGGTGGAGATGCTGGAGCAGCGCGAGTGCCTGGCCGTCGCGGCGCCGACTTTGACGCTGGCCGCACTGTCGCCGTCCCAGGTCAAGCTAACCTGGACGGATGTCGCCAACGAAGCTGGCTATCGCATCTTTCGTTGGAACGGCACCGAGGCGGTGTTTGTGGCGCAGGTCAACCGCAATGTCGCTACCTACACGGTTGCCGGCTTGGCGCCAAATTCGACGCAATGGTTCTATGTCCAGGCGTTCGACCTCTCCACGAACGCACGCAGTGCGTGGGGCTCGATCGTGACGCCGCGCGAGGCGATCACGGCGCCGAGCGGTGTCAATCTCACGAACATCACGCCTTCGCAGGTTACGGTGACCTGGTCGTTTGTGACCGGGGCGACGGGCTATCGCGTCTTCGGCTGGGACGGCACGAAGGCGGTGCAACTCGCCCAGGTCGCCAACACGGTCAACGCCTTCAACGTGCAGAATCTGGCGCCGGGGACGAATCACTCCTTCCAGGTGCAGGCCTTCAACGCGACCAACTCAGCCAGCAGCGCCTGGGTCTCGGGCGCGACGATGGCCGTCGGCTTGACCGCCCCCAAGGTCCAGACACAGGTCGCCAGCTCGTCGGTCATCAATTTGTCTTGGACCGACCAGCCCAGCGAAACCGGCTATCGCGTCTATCGCAACGACGGCAGTAAGACTGTACTCGTCGCAACCCTGGCGGCGAACACCACGGGCTATCAGGCGACGGGCCTCCTGGCGGGCCGAGCCTACTCGTTCTACGTGCAGGCTTTCACGCCGACTAACACCGCCAACTCAGCGTGGGTGGCGGCGACGACGACGGGCGGCCCCTTGCAGGGGGTGACAAACCTGACTGCCGTCGCCATCGGTCCGTCTTCAGTCAAGCTCACCTGGACCGAACCGGCGCGGGCGGCCGGCTATCGCGTATACGTCTGGGGCGGCACGAGTTGGGTCCCTTACGCCGGCTTCGCGCGTGGCACAACCACCGTCACCGTCAACAATCTCTACAGCAATCGTTCGCAATGGTTTCTCGTCGAAGCGTTCACCGAGAATTTCACGGAGCTGGCGCGTTCGAAACCGGTGTCGGTGTTCCTGTGAGATTGGTTGACGCGAAAAAATGATTGAGGATCAAGTCCAGGCTGTATGCGTCACTGCAATATCGACCGTGTGCACGTCGCCGCGGTTCTTTTCGGGGCTCCCGTAGACGCACGGAGGCTGACAAAAGCCGAGCGGACGTCCACCTAGGGCTCCCGTTGGCGCGTTGATGTACGTCAGCGAACGATGATGACAAAATCCGCGGGCGGCGACGTGAAAAGCTTCGCCGCGTCGCCGCCTGGAGCGACGTGTACGGTCGCGGTCTTGCCGCCGGTGCGCTGGATGGCGCGTTGCGGGATGCCGAAGCCCAGGTCAATGTGGCCGCTGCCCGCGAGCACGACCATGCGACGCAGATGGCGCGTCGATTGAAACGCGGCGGCGCTCGCGCCCATGTATTCGTCCCACACGGTCATCACTTGATAGGAGCGTTCCTTCTGGTCGTCGCTGACTTTGAAGTTGCCGTGCATTTTGGCGAGCGTCTCGTACCAGTGGTCGCGATGCGCTTTGACGTGGAAATCGACGGGGCCGAGCGCTTTCTTGTCGTCGTCGGTTAGACCCTTGAATCCGCCTTTGGAAATCTTGCTCGTGAGTTCGCGAGGCGTGTTGAGCGCGGCGATCGGCACGGCGTTCTTTTTGCAGAAGTCGGCGATCGGTTGATATAGCGACCAATGGAAGCCCCAGCGCGTCTTGTACTCGGTCGCCTTGAGCATCTCCTCCTCGCTGATGTCACCGCGGATGAACTTGTCGAGCGGCTCCTGATAGGGGCGCTGAAACATCTCCATGCCGACGCCAAGCCGGCGGTCGGACGCATAAATCGCCTTGATGATTTGCAACTGCACGCGATGGCACAGCTCGTTGTCATGGCTCTCACCGACGCAAATCAAGTCGGCTTCGAGCAGGCGGTCGGTCAGCTCGCCGAAGGTCAAGTTGCGGTGTTCTTTCGCGCTGTAGATACTGAGCGCCGGCGCTTCGAGGCGCTCCAGCGCGGCGCGGAAAGCTTGCTCGTTCGGCGCTTCGACGACGGCGACACGCGAACCGGTCAAGACGAGGCCGTACACCACGCCGTCCGTGTCGCGCCACACAAAATACGTGGAATGCGGCGAAGGGAGATAAGGCAGGGGAGTCGGATTCTTCTTGGTCGTTCGATAGGGGACCCACGCCGTCCAGAAGCGCGTGGCATGCTCATTCGTATCGAAGGCGAGCTGCCACGACATGACAGCGCCATCCTCGACGATGCGATCGCCAAGCAGCCCCTGAATCGCCTGGATTGCCAGCGGTTTGGCCAGCGCATGTTCCGCGAACTTCTCGATGATGCCGAAGGCGCCGACCGATTTGCCCGGTCCGAGATTGATACTGCTCAAGGCTGGGTTGAGGATGGACGCCGTCGTGCGCGGCGGGAAGCGGTAACGAGCGTTGACGGATGCCCAGCCGCCTTTTTCGTGGATGTTCTTCACGTAACGCGCGCCGACGCCATAGAGAAACGCATTGCGCAGATTCTTCGATTTTTCCAGGGAGGTTTCGAGCATGGCAGTGATTTTTGGCTGATCCTTCTTGAGCATCTCGATCATCGTGAAGGTCGCGTCGCCTTCGATCAGAGCCGCCATCGCGAGTTCGGCGTCGCTGCCGAAGGCTTCCTGGTGCAGATTCGCGAGGCCGAAGTGCTGGTCCTGTAGGGCGTGAACCATCTCGTGAATGAGAGTGCCACGTTCGTAGTTGCTCTTGATGTCGTCATAGAGATAGAGCGTTTTCTCCTGGATGCTGTAATATCCCTGGACGCCCTTGGCGCCGTCTTTGGGACGAGTGATTACCTTGGCGTTGACGGGCGTCTTGAACTCGAGCCCGCGCACGGCGGCGATGTCCTTTTCGAGTTGCCGCAGCGTCGCTTCGACGAGCTTCGTCTTTTCGTTGGTCTGAGCGCGGCTGACGGACGGAAGAGCGACGATCCACATTCCGAGAATGGCAAATCGGCAGCATCGGGAGAGGTACATGGAAGCCTCAATAGAATGAGCAAGGTGTGGCAAATGACCGTAGAGTATCATGCTATCGGCGGCGAGGTAGCGCAGCAACGCATAGAAGCGTCATGTGGGCAAACGGACGCAATCCTCGTGCGACCCCGGCGAAATGTGTGAAACGGGAGCTCAATCATGGCACGCACATCGATTCTCCTGGCTGCCTTTTTCGTGGCGATGCCGATGATCGGCTGCAACCAGCAGACGCGCGAGGACGCCGAGCGCGCGGCGAAGAAACGGCTCGAAGACGCCCGGCAGCTTGCCAAGGACGCACAGCCCTGGGTCGAGGCCGCCAAGGATGTCAAAACGGAGTTGGACAAGGTCCTGCCATCGAAGACGGAGTACGAGTTGATCTTCGACGCACCGGAGGAAGGGGCGGACAAGCTCAAGACGCACCAAGCCCGACTCGTCAAGATGGATCGCGTCGAGGTTCAGGGCGTCACCGTCGGCTATGAAGAACGCAAGGATCGTTCGCTGGGCGGCACATCGTTCGAGCGGCACTTCCGCGCCACCTGGGTACTCGATCGCAAGGTGATCGCGGTCTCCTACTATTCGAAGAAAGGCATCGACGCCATCGCGTTTCAGGAATTGCTCAAGAAGCTCGTTCCGGCCTCGAATGA
This sequence comes from Planctomycetia bacterium, assembly GCA_005799265.1. Lineage (GTDB taxonomy): Bacteria > Planctomycetota > Planctomycetia > Gemmatales > Gemmataceae > SIAQ01. Next base: position 36,196 of record SYHD01000215.1, read on the forward strand.
CGTCTTCAAACACGTGCAATTGAAACGCGGCGAATGATCGCGACTGTAGACATCACGTTCCGCGTGATGTCTACGGTATACGATTATCTCGATCCTCGCCAAGCAACAGGCCCTGCACTTTTTCAGTGGGAGGCGCGGGAAACAGCAGGCTTGCGAGTGCGCCAACCACCAGGGTCGGTAGGCACGTAAACGCGCCATACCACCAGGCATTTATCTCGCTTGGGAAGACCAGCGCCAGCGACATGCCGCCCGCGGCTAGACCGATCAGGGCGCCCGGCGCATTCGCGCGTCGAACTGCCGCGCCCAGGACGAACAGGCCCAGAAGCGGACCGAAGAGGGCGCCGGAGATCCGGATGATGATGTCGAACACGTGTTCGCCAAGGTAGGGCGCGATGAGCGCCATGCCGATGGTGAGGATGCCGAAGAAGGCCGACATCAGACGACTCGTGCCCAGGTCCAGCTTTCGACCGGGCAGCCAGTCGCAGATCAGCAGTGACGACAATGAGCTCAGACCGCTGCTGATGCTGCCCATCACGGTGATAAACAATCCCGCCAACAAAAGTCCAATCAGGCCGGGGTAGGGCAATTCCGTTCGCACAAAGTGCATCGTCAACTGGTCTTGTTTCTCGAGCGGCGGGAAGATCTTGGAGCTGGCCGGGTTCTGCGCATAGAACGCAAACATGGTGCTGCCGAGCGCGAAGAAGAGAAGACACACCAGCGCCGTGCCGATGCCGTTGACCGCAAGCATCCGCCGGCTGGCAGCGACGCTCGGCAGCGATGCGTAGCGTTGGACCGCCCCTTGAGAAGCGACGGAAATGGCCCCGTAGACAAAGAGCCCAAAGGCGCACGCCGGCAAGAACGTTGCCCGGCTCGTCACATCGAAACGCACGTCGAACATCGCGAATTTATCGTGTTCCAGCCCCAAGCGCCAGACGCTCGCCCAGCCGCCGTCGACGCGCGCGATCGCCAGAATCAAGACGGCAACCACGACCGCAGCGAGGAAGGCGGACTTGAGCACGTTGGTCCAGACTGCGGCCTTGTAACCACCGAGCGTCGTGTACGCGGTCGTGGCGCCGCCGAGGACGATCATCGTTAGAATGCGTTCCGTCTCACCCAGATTGAAAGCGACCTGCACGATCAAGCCGACCGCGTAGAGCATGCTCCCCATCCAGGCGAGGATGTAGAACCCCATCAGGAAGCTGCCGCAACGCCGCAACCGCCAATCGAAACGCAGCTCCAGATACTCGTAGGCACTCGTCAGCTTGAGCCGATGATAAAGCGGCACGAACAGCCAGCCCGCGAACGGCGCCACCACCAGCGGAATGAACAGGATGGCCAGATAGAGATGATAGTTGGCATAGGCCGCCTCGCGCGGCAAGCCAACGAACGACAGCGGGCTGAACGTGGCGGCGAACATCGACAGGCCGACGGCGAACCAATTCATTTGCCGGCCACCGACAAAATAATCATCGGTCGTCTTTTGCGTTCCGGAAACCCACCAGCCTTGAACGATCATCAAGACGACGGCGGCCACACAAATAATCCAGTCAAGAATGGCCACTGCGGCGCCGATCTCCCGTTTGAACGGGCAAATGCGCTGCGCGAAGGAAAAAGTAAAAGGGCAAAAGTAAAAAGTGACATTCGGTCCGACTTTTCCTTTTTACTTGCGCAGTCCTACTTCTTCGCTGCCATCACCTCCAGGCACACCAGCCGCTCCTCGCCGCGCACGTACAGCAAGCCGTGCGAGAGAATCGGGGCGGCCCAGCACGGGTATTCCAGGAGGGCACGGCCAGTCTTTGGATCCTTCAGTTCGAATTCGGAAACGACGTCAAGCTTCTGGGGATTCACTTTCAATAGACGCAGCGTGCCGTCCTCCGACAGGCAGATGAAGTGGCCGTCCACCATCAAGAGCGACGTGCGTGTCAGCCGTTTTTCGTTCCACGACTTCTCATTCCACATGACTTTGCCAGTCTCGAATTCGATACAGCGCAGGTCGGCGTCGGGTGTGTTGCGGCCAGAACATCCGTAGAGGTAGCCGTCGTGATAGATCGGCGTCATCCAGTGGCAGCCCATGCTCTTTCTGAACTTCTTCGACTCCTCGCGCAGGACTTCAAAGCCGTTCGGCTTGATCTTCAAGAGGGCGCTGCCGATGCCGTAGCACTCGGAGATGAAGACCTTGTCGCCCCCTAGTGGAATGACGGGATTGCTGGCATTGACACTCTCGACATCCTCGCAACGGAAAGGATGATGAAAGTCGATCTTGCCGTTGGCTGGGTCGAAGGCGAGCAGGCCGCCGCGCGCGAAGACGAAGCAGTAGCGGCGATTGTTGATCGTCGCCAATACGGGGCTGGCGTAGCTGGCGAGTTCGTCGCTGATTTTGTAGACGACTTTGCCGGTGAGTTTGTCAAAGGCGACGACGCCGGAGCCGTTGCCCTTGAGCGTTTGCTGAAAGAGATCGCGCACCGTGCTGCCCTTGGGGCTGCCGCCGACCTGGACGATGAGAAGGTTGCCCTCGATGGCGGGCACGCTGGCGACACCGAAGAAGTTCTGGATGACGTTGAATTCCTTGACGGTGTCGAACTTCCATACGAGTTTTCCCGTATCGGCGCGCAGGCAGTGCAGCATCCCCTCGACGCCGTGGAGATAGACGTGATCGCCGTCGATGAGCGGGCTGCAGCGTGGGCCGTTGTTGTAGCCGAACTGGTCCTTGTAGGCAGAGGAGTACTCGAAGTCCCAGACGCGTTCGCCGGTTCGAGCATTCATGCAGGTGAGGCGGACGTTGGCGCCGTTGCGATCGAAGTGATAGAGCTTGCCCTTGGCGATGGTGGGCATGCCGTAGCCGGGACCAACTTCTTTATGCCAGAGGATCTTCAATCCGTCCTTGGGCCAAGGGGATAGGATGCCCTTCTCAGTGGAGACGCTGGCGCCTTGTGGGCCGAGAAATTTGGGCCAATCGCTGCCTTGCGCGTTGGCGAAGGAGGGGGCGACAAACAGCAAAACGCAAACGACGGTTCTCATGCGCATGGTGATGGATCCTCGCACCCCCAGGAATCGCTGCGCTCATCCTGCGGCTTGTCCTACTGACCGTATTGTTCTGTTTCAATCTTGGTGATCTTCTCGACGCGCCGCGCGTGGCGGCCGCCGTCGAAGGGCGTTTCGAGAAAAATGCGGATCATCTGCGCCATCTGGTCCTCGCCCAGAAGATCGGCGGACAGGCAGAGCACGTTGGCGTCGTTGTGGCGGCGGCACATCTCGGCAGTCAGAACGTCCTGGCAACAGGCCGCGCGGACGCCGCGAACCTTGTTGGCCGTGATGCTCATGCCGATGCCGGTGCCGCACACGAGCAGACCGCGTTCCATCTCGCCCTTGCCGACGCGTCTGGCGACCTCGTAAGCGAAATCGGGGTAATCGACGCTCTCGGCGCCGTCGGTGCCGATGTCGAGCACTTCGTGGCCCATGGATTGCAAGACGGCGACGAGCCGGCGCTTGATCTCCACGCCGCGATGGTCGCTGCCGATGACGATTTTCATTGCCTCACCTCTCTGCCTTTCGCCGCTTGCGGCTTGGCGTTCGCAATCGAACACGCAAGCGGCTATCACATTGATTCCAAGATCTCCGGCAAGCGCTGCTGCAAGGAATCGAGTATTTGCCGTGCGCAGGTTTGATAGTCGAGCAGCCCGGCGCCGATCGGATCAACAACGTCCTCAAACAGCGGCGACAACATGCGGGGCGTTGGCGCGCCCGGCACGTTTGCGCTCTTGAGCGAATACCAATGGCTGGCCGTCATCGCGAAGACGAAGTCGGCCCACTGAAGCATGGCGATGGTCGCTGGAGCGCTTCGGTGTGCCGACAAATCCGCTCCCAGGTCCGAGGCAACTTGCACGGCCTCCGAGCTCGCTTCATTCCCCATCATGGCAGCCAGGCCAGCGGATTGCACGCTAAATCCATGCTTCAACAGGTCCGCCCGCGTGCCGCCCAGGCGATCCGTCAGCAGTTTCGCACACAGGGCCTCGGCCATCGGACTGCGGCAAGTGTTGCCCGTGCAGACGAATAGAATTCGGCTGCACGTGAGTGCGTCGAGCTGTTCACCGGTCAAGGCGCCGGCGCGCGTCAAGCGGCAGCGCCGGCCATCCGCTTCGACGATGCTCGGCGGCAGCGCGTGTTGGGCCGCTCCCGCATCGACGATGCACGCCGCATTTTCGCCAACGAGCGACACCGCCATTCCCATATTAACAGCGCCGGGTAATGGCAGGGACACTAGTGGCAAACCCGCCTGACCAAGCTTCGCCCAAATCGGCTGGTCCGGCCAGCGCAGCGCCAGGCGATCGTCGCGCACGACCAGCCGGCGCGCGCTGTCCGGCAGGCGCGGCGCCAGACCCTGTTCATATCCGCCGCGGCCGCGGAACGTGTACGGCCCCGCTCCAAGTTTGCGAAACAGCCGCGTGCCAGCTCCCGTGAGCCGCGGCATCCAATCGTGAAGCTGCGCGTAATCCGACAAGACAATTGCCGCAAACTCGCCGCTCACCACCGCTCGGCTCAATTGGTCGACCGCTTCGATGCAATGTGCCGACGCGACGAGCTCGTAAGTCGATTCCGTCGGTAGCGCGACGCACTGCCCGGACTGCAAATAACGCAGCACCTGATTGGCGGCTTCCGTCGGTTCCCAGGGAACGATCACGGGCATTCGGTTTGCCGATGGTAGTAACAAATCCGCAGCGACCAGGCCCGGCCGTCTGTACGGGTGTATCATCTTTTTATGGCGGTTGACGCACCGTGACAAGCATATCGGGGTTTGTTCTTATATGGAGAGCGGCAGGAGTGAGAATACCAACCCGAATCGTTAGGGAGTGATCATATAGCCCCTCGCCAACGATTCGAGTGGGAATAGCTACCATTGCCTGTCCCCCTATGCTCTTCACATTCATCCCAAACGTGGTATTTTACAAGTAGGTTATGGCTTCGGTCGATCGTCTTGACGCCGTTCATCTTCGCCTGTATAAGCCGACGCAGTCCGCCCATCCTTTCTCGGAGGAAGGTCCATGAAGCGCAAGGGAATCCAACTCGGCGTCATCGCCGCGCTGTTCGGGCTTGGCATCTTCTTCCTGGCAATTCCAGGCGCTAGCCAGACCGGTTTCAACGAACGGGAGGTCAAGTCACAGCCGTCGCAGCTTGACAAGATCGGCGTCTGGGCCATGGATTTTCGCTTCAAAGATCCGCGCATTCTCAAGGTGAAGCTCCCCGCGCGCGGCGAACGTGTGTGCTGGTATTTGTGGTACCAAGTGATCAATCGCTCCGAGAAACCGCAGGAGATTCAGCCCTACTTCGAATTGGTCACGCTCGACCAGCCGGGCATCTATCGCGACGAGATACTCATCACGGCCGAGGAGAAGATCAAGGCCATCGAGGACCCGACGGGCTACCAGAACATTCGCAACGCCGTGCTGATGTCGAAATTCGCCATTCCGCTGTCGAAGCCCGCGGACGAGGCGTTTCCCAAGCCTATCACGGGCGTCGCCATCTGGGACGCGGGGCCGGCGGATCCCAGGAAGGCCGATGGCAATTTCAAGGAGATGATGGAGACGACGCGCTTCACGATCTTCGTGCGCGGCCTGTCGAACGGCTCCGTCGAGGTGGACGCTCCCGCGCCGGGCTTGCCGCCGATCACGCAATACAAAACGCTGCAGCTCAATTTCAAGCGCAAGGGGGACCGCTTCTCGACCGATTCGCGCGACATCGAATTTGTTTCGCCCGCCCAGTGGATTTATCGCTCGGCGGCTCGTACAATCTCCATTGTCAAGAAGGAAGAGAAGAAACTTTGACTGCCGCTTGCGGCGTAGCAGGGGAATTTGCAATGGCTCATAAGAAAGGTCAAGGTTCTACACGCACTGGTCGCGATTCCAAGGCCAAGCGCCGCGGCATCAAGGCGTACGGCGGCCAAACCGTCACTGCGGGGAGCATCATCGTGCGGCAGTGTGGCACCAAGTTTCATCCGGGCCGCAACACCAGCATCGGCCGCGATAACACGATCTTCGCGCTCGTGGACGGCGTCGTCGAATTCGCCATCGGCGGAAGACGAATCAATGTCGTTCCCGTTGGAACCAACTAGCGCAATTTTATTTGGCGGTCGTAGAATCCCTGCGAGCGTTTACCGCCCCTCATTCCATGCATCGATCGCCAGTCGAAAATGCATGATGTGGTCGGGCGTTGTGCCGCAGCATCCCCCGACCATTGCGATGCCTTCCTCCAAAAGCGGCCCCAAATCAGCCGCCATCGCGTCTGGCGACCGTGGATATCTCCATCCCGAAGCCGTCCGTTTCGGCGTCCCCGCATTGGGTCGAATGAACACCGGCAGTTCGCAAGCATCGTGATACCGCCGCACGATCTCTCGCATGTTCTTCATGCTCAGATTCCGCCCGCAGTTGACGCCGAGCGCGACAGCTCCAGTCTGCTGCGCGGCCCTCGCGCACGCTTCCGGTTGCTCATCCGTGAACGTTCGCCAACCTGCTTTGCGGCTTCGATAATACGTGAACGAAACCAGCAACGGCGGCGTCGATCGCTTCCGCGCGTGGGCAAATGTGCGCAAGTCATCGAGGGACGACCACGTCTCCAATAGCACACCGTCAAGGGATTTGCATTCCCGCAGCACCTCGGACGCGACCTTCGGCATGCATTCGCTGAACGGGCCGATGTCCCCCAGGATGTAACGCGGTGAAGGACGCGCGGACCGAGCGGCGTCGAGAGCGGATTGCCAAAGTGCGTGATGGAATTCAGCGGTGCAGCTCCGGCCGAGCACGACGGGATTGACTTGGAAAGTGTTCGTCAAGATGACGGATGCTTTCGCCGCGGTGTGCTGCGCATGGATCAAGGCGACGCGCTCGGGCTCCGTCCTGGCGGCAAATCTTGGCGATTCGTGCAGCCGCATTAACTCCGTGCCCATCGCGCCGTCCATGAGGAGAACGCAGCCGGAGTGCAGGGCTCGGACGAATTCGTTCATGCGGGCATTCTATAACGACGGCCTCGTTTAGCGTTCGCAGTAAACCTGCGAGCCGCCTGGCGTTTCACTGCGAACGCTAAACGAAAGGCGATCATTTCTGTTTCTCGAGAATCGGCGCGGCGTAGGCGCCAACGTACGAATCGAAGACGCGTACTTTCTTCCAGTTGTCCTTGTTCTCGGCGATGAATTCGTCGTGTCGTTTCGCGACCTGGTATTTGTCGTGTGCGTCGAGGTCCTTGAAGACAATGTGCAGAGCGACGTCGAAATCGACATCGTTGACCTCACGCTTGAGCGATTCCACGAGCCCGCCGGTGGCGAAGAAGACCTCCCCTTCATGGCCGGTCAGGTATTTCTTGCACGCCTCGACCAGTTTTTGCTTGGCCGCGGGCGAGTTGTCCTTGAGTGAGAAATAGACATCATGGGACAGCATCATCTTCTCCTTTTTCTGCAGGACGGACGCATCCACGCCTTGCAGCGCGGCATAACCGACGACGGCGACAACAGCGAGCGCGACGAATTTCAGGGTCTGACGCATGGCGGTCCTCCAGTTGAAGTGTAGGTTCCTTCAAAGTGTACGACGCTTTTCTGGATCGGCAACTATGGCGAGGTGGCGGCAAGTCGCAGCGAAAACGTTTCCACGTCGCGAAAACACTTCCCGGCCGGATCATACGCCCGACGCACGGCGTTGAGCGCGTTGTCGTCGATCGCGTACTCGCCGTAGGACCAGAGTTCATTTTGCGTCGCAGTGCCGGAACAGATGACGGGAAAGGACGCGCCCGGCGGCATTTGAAAATGGTAGGCCGAGTGGCGATGTCCGTGCAACCAAAGGTTGACGCCGCCGGCGTTGGCGACATCAAGCAATGCATCGAGATCTTGCAGACCGTGGTAGAAGGGTTCGCGCCGACCGCTGGATAGGCAAATCGGAAAGTGCAGCACGAGAATTCGCAAGCCAGGATCGAGTTGCGCGAGTAGCGACTTGAGCCGATCGAGTTGCTCCGCGCCGACGGTCCCGCCCGCGTCCCAGGGCCACCGATTGCCGGTAGCCGCGTTGATGCCGATGAGCCAGATCGGTCCGACCGGCTGGGCGAAGGGATAGTGATGCGCGCCGATGCGCCGCCCCTGCTGCCAGGGCATGAAATGGCGTTCGAAGTCCCCGGAACTTGCTGCCGTTGGCGTGCAATAATCATGATTGCCCGGAATCGCCAGGCCCGGTATCGGCAGGTCATGGACGCGCAATGCCTCGGCGGCGCCGCGAATCTCGGACTCGAAGCCCAGCGCCGTGGCGTCGCCTGAGAAGACCACGTGATCGATTTCACGCCGCACTAGCTCGGCCATCAAACACGCGACGATCTCATCCGCGAGCGCAAATCGACGGGCCCGTCCGAGGAAGCGATGATTGAACCAGGAGGTGAGCCGTTTCGAGAACCAGTCGCCGAGTTGCCATTCGAGACGCCCGGACGTGAGATGGATGTCGCTTATGTGTGCTAGGCGGATCATGCGTGTGTCTCGTTAGGAGATAATATTATGGAAGGCGCATCGCGAACGCTAAACGAATTGCGCCGCGGTTCCTACAATGGGGCTATTCCGACATCAACGTGGGCTTTTTGAAGGATTCAGCCGATGCCGAAAATTACATTCGTCAATCAAAAGAAAGAAATCGAAGTCCCCGCCGGCTCGAATTTGCGAGACGAGGCGAAGAAAGCCGGCATTCAGATGCACCCGTCGTTTCCCCCCTTCAACTGCATGGGCCACGGGCTTTGCGCAACTTGCCGGGTTCTTGTCAAACAAGGCAAGGAAAACCTCAGCACAAAGGGCCTGGTCGAGAAAATCAGCTTTGCTGTCCTGCATCCGTTCGCGAATATCGGCAGTGAGGAGGAGATGCGTCTGGCCTGCCAGTGCACCATCAAGGGCGACGTCGCGGTCGAGACCACGCCGGCGCTGAACCTGAGCGGCGAGACGTTTTGGCAGAAGCCGTATCCCAACAAATAACCATCCCGCGAGCCCCAGGATGAGCGCAGCGGATCCTGGGGCGCAGCGATTGTGGTTCATCTTGTTTTTTCGGCCTCCTTTATTTACCCTTGTTCCGGTAGCCAAGCGGCACCGTCGCGCCAGGATGGCGTGATGCCCCCCAAGCGATGCCGCTCCTTTGCGGCGCCGGCGCGAGTAGGTCCTCTTCGCGATTCACCGACGCCAGCTTAGCTTCGCACAGCAAGGATGCTTGCATGTTCCGATTCGACATCGTCTCGCTCGTCGGACTGCTTCTGATCGCGCTGATTGGCAACGGCTATGCCGATCCGCAAGATGAAAAAAATGACCGCATCCAGAAAACTCTTGCATTGCAGACGGCACTGGCACAGGCTCGCGTTCATCTGACGGACCGGCAGTCGCAAAAAGCCGTCGAGATCCTCGAACAGCAACTCCCCCATGTGAATGGCAACAACGCCTACCTGATCGCTCTGCGCCAGGCGTACCGCGCCTACATCATGGATCTATACTTCGCGGGCCAACCGGAACAGGCCCGCCGCTATCACGAACGGCTCTGCATTATCGATCCGAGTGCCGCCAACGACCGGGCCTTGCAACCCCAACAGCCTGATCCAGAGCCGCGCAAGTTCGAGCCGGATCCTCCCAAGCAGGCGGCCAAGCTGCCATTTCCGCTCTTCAAGTTGCCGAGCTTTAACATTCCCTTCGCCAAACGAGACGAGAAAGGCCCGCCGACTGTGAAGCTGTCGATGGCACGTGGCGTGTCCGATGACGCGGTCATCGACGATCCCTTCGCGGTCCATAATCGGCGTGAAGCGATCGCGGTCGGTCCGTCTCCGGTTGTCAATCCGGCCCGAGCGCGGGACCTGCTCATGCGCGGCGCCGATGAATTTCGCAACGAACGCTACGCCGAGGCGCGTCACTGCTTCGAGCAGGCATATCAGGCGGATCAATCGACGTTGCCGACATACAAGACGCAGTGGGCGTATTGCATCATCAAAGGGGTCGCTGACGTGATGGAGCAACCGGGCGTCTTGCCGGCACGCTTACCCGAACTCAAGCAGCAAGTCGAAGGCGCGATTGGCATGTCGCCGGGAAACTTCATGGCGGTGGGACAGCAGCTCCTGGAGCGGCTCGAACAGAAAGCCAAGCACAACGCCGTGCTGCCGCGGGGTCAGACTTTCAAGATCAAGCACTGGGGCAAGAATGAGGGAGGCTGGCTGGTCGCAGAGACGCCGCACTTCCACATTTTTCATCGCAAGGACAATGACTTCGCCGAGCGTGTCGCCCGGATCGCCGAACACACACGTTTAACTATGTATCGCAAATGGTTCAACAGTGACGGTCATGAATGGCAGCCCGTTTGCGACCTGATCCTGCATGCCAACGGCGCCGATTATACGCACATGACCGGCGTCCAGGGCAACTCGCCGGGGCATTCGCGTATCGAGAGCGATCCCTCTGGTCGCGTCATTGATCGCCGCATGGATCTCCGTCTCGATATTCCGCGCATGATGGACGACGTCCTGCCTCACGAAACCACGCACGTCGTGCTCGCGGGCATGTTCGGCAACGCCCCGGTGCCGCGCTGGGCGGATGAAGGCATCGCGGTTCTTTCGGAGCCGGATGACAAGGTCAATCAGCATCGCCAGAATTTGCTCAAGCATCACAAGGACGGTCTGCTCTTCGGCCTGAAGCAGCTAATGGAGTTGAAAGACTATCCGCACCCGCGTCAGATCTCCGCGTTCTACGCCCAGAGTGTCGTCCTGGTCGAATTCCTCACGCACAAACGCGGGCCCAAGACGCTGACCGATTTCGTGAAAGACTCCGTCCACTACGGTTACGACACGTCCTTACAACGCCATTATGGCTTGACGTTCGCCCAGCTCGAACAGGAATGGCGCACTCAAATCATCGACAATCCGCAACGTCTGGCGGCGACGAAGTGATCCATCAGTTAGTCGGACGCGCAAGCGACGGACATAGAAAAAATCCGTCGCTTGCGCGTCCGGCTAACGGCTGATCGCCTCGATCTGGTAGCTGACGGATTTCTCGCCATGCCACACGACAGGCATTGCAGCGCCGTCGAGCAAGTCGATCATCAAATTCCGACATTGCGCCTTTGATAGATAGCGGTCCGTCCAGTCTTCGGGTGAAAGCTTGATACGTTGCGGCCGATCGAACGTGATGCGCACGCTGCCGCCGAAGCGTGTCAACTTCACGGCGGTGATGTGATCCTGATATTCCGTCGTCGCCGCGGCCCATTGACCCTTCGATTGCAATTCGATGATCGTCGCGACTTCCTTGGCCTGCCTGCCTGCTTCCTTGAGAAAAATAGGAATCGTCTCGTACAGTTCTGTAACTTTGTCCTGCCCTGTCGAATTCGCCGAGGTTTCGATGCGGACCTTGCTTGAATCAAACGTGAAGGTGCGCGTGAGCTGGATGCGACCTTCGAGAACCTTGCCCTGGCCCAATTGTTCGGCCGGGAGCGTGCCGGTGATCTTGACGATGCTGGCGTTCTTGTCCTGACGAGTGATCACTTCGGGTTGGCGAATGCGCGCGGACGTGAAGACCTTGCCGTTGTACTTGGCGCCGCTGACCGCGTGCAGAGGCCAGAGGCGCCAGTCTTCGACGAGGTCAAAGCTTTTGTCCCAGGAGTTGCCGCCGCGCCGGCCGAGAATGACCGCGCCGGTTGTCGGGGTCCAGAACGCGGAGAGTTGCCCGCCGCCGAAGCCAAGTGGGCCGGCGAATTTGAAATGGCCGTCTTCCAGGCTTGGATAGCCGATGGGGCCGCCGTGCACGATGGCGGCATAAGTGTTTTGTTTGGCGACAGTAAACGCGCCGGCGAAATCGCGCACAAAGTTCTCGGTACGCAGAAACGGCGATTTCAACCACGGGGAGTTTTCGTCCTGCAGCTTGAGCCGTTTCGCATGACTGCCGGGTGGATAGAATTCGTAGCCGTAGTTGACCGTGGCGGGAAAATTGAACGATTGCCACAAGCGCCAGCGCCAGGGATGCGAGGTCAGTTGTTCATTCTTGAGAAAGCCTCCTCCCTTGGGATTGACGGGGTTCTCCGCCAACTGTTGGCGAAACGCGCTGGCACGCTGATCGGGAGCTTTCCTGAGGTCATCCGCGGTCGGCAACTTGTTCAAATAAACCGCTTCATCGGTCACCAGTGAGGCGAAGGAGTCGCGCGCGATGCCCCATTCCCATTGGTCACCCCAGGCGTCGCTCGATGTGCGCGAATTGAAATGGGTGGGCCCAATGTATCGCCCGTCCGGCTCCGGCAGGCACAGATGCGCACGCAAGCGATAACAGCGCGTGACCGCGTCCTTGGCGAATGGCCAATCGCTGGCGAGCGCCGCCCAGGTCGCGAAGAAATTGCTCATGCCCTGGTAGCCCATATCGATGCCGCGCTGATCGAGAAAAAATCCCGCCGGGTGAAAGTGTTGCGGATCGGTGAACAGCCGTCGCGCATACGCCTCGGCGTCTTTCGTGAACGCCGGATCTTTGAGCGCCTGGCTGACGTACCACAGTCCGACCGTGGCGACGACTTCCAGGTTCGGCTCCTCTCCCTCCGGCCCCCAGTCGAACACGCGCTGCCCCATGCGCCGCAACCCGGTTTCATATGCTTTTTGCACATCAACGGGCAGCTGGTCCTTGAAGCCCGCATACGGATGCGCAAACAGGATCAATTGGCTGCCGAACCAGTCCGAGCGACTGCCGCCGCGTTCGGGATGGTGTTCGAGCTGATCGTCGAGCATCATCAGATGAATGCTCGCCGTGACGAAAGCGCGCAGCTTCAAGGCGCGATTGTGATAGTAAGGATTGCCTGGTTGTTTCCAGGTGACGAAGGCGATCAACGCCTCCGGACAAACCGGCGGCACGTGGACGCCTTCCGGGCGCTCCAATGCGCTCAAGACGAACAGCGCCGGTGGCGCGTTTACCGCCGGGGCGCCGCGTTTGGTCCCGACCAGCGGCTGAGCCATAAGCGTGAACAGGTGCTGGCGATATTGGTACTCGGCATCGGCGGGCGTCGGCTGAGACGTGATCGGCTCCTTCACGCCGTGGGTAAAGTCCTTCTCGGATAGCGTTGCCATGAACGCACGGAGTTGCTTTTGATACGCATGCTCCTGCGGCAGGGTTGCCCGCGGCGGCGGCGGCACGGGCACTTTTCGACCCCCCGCGCGAACTGCGGGATTGCCGAGGATCAACAGGCCAAGAATGCACGCCGCGATTTTTTGTGCGTTCATCGGATTCCCTTGTGTGATGGGGCGTTTGAACGTGGACATTGTAGCGTGAATCCTTCGGAAATCTCGTGCATCGGGGCCGGCGGTAGAAGATAATCGAAGTGTCGTCGCGACGACCGATTTCGGTCGTGATGTGTGAAACCGCAAGCTTCGATTGGGGATTCTCCTTTTGAGCGCATCCACATGATCGTCAATCATTCAGTCCTCTCTCTCGCAGCCTTGATCACTGCCGCCGTCGTGCCCGCGTTTGCGCAATTGATCGGCTACACCGAACTGCGCACGAATCTGCCCGGCGGCCGCCACGCCAATGTCCGCACCATGCGTGCCGCTGTCGTTCGCGGCGATGGCATGGGCCGACGCCTGCTCGCCGCGGACTTGGCCAACCAGCCCGATGCGTGGACGCAGTTCGCCGGTTGGTCGCCCGATGGTGCAACGGCGATCCTCGGACGCGGCTGGCAAAGCCCGGACAACGCGAAATGGGAAGAAGAACACAAGACCTTCCGTTTCACCAAGGACGGTTGGCTTCTTGATTCATACCTCGTCGATCTGGCGTCCGGAAAAACAGAAAACGTGACGGCCGTCGAACGTGTCAGCTTCTACAACGGCGGACTTTTCTTTTGGCCGAACGACCCGACCAAGCTTGGCTTCACCGCCCTCATCAACGGCAACTCGCATCCGTTTCGCATGGATCGCGATGGCCGTAACAAGGTCGATCTTACCAAGGCCTCGCGAGAGTTCGCCTACGGGTTCAACAGTTCACGCGACGGCAAACGGATCGCGTATCACAAGAATTATCACGTGTATCTCGCGGACGCCGACGGCTCGAACGTCGTCCACGTCAAGACGGGCAAGCCATTCAACTTCGTGCCGACCTGGTCGCCCGACGGCAAGTGGGTGCTGTTCCTCAGTGGCGAGCACTACAACTGCCACCCGCATCTTGTCGGATCCGACGGCACGGGGCTGAAGAAACTCGCCGATCGCGGCGGCTACAAGGGCGTGATCGAATTCCTCGATGTCTTCGATTTCCATCACGGCAGCAGTGACACGCCCGTCTGGGCCGCGGATGGCAAATCGATCTTTCACGCCGGCCAAGTCGGCAAGAACGTCGAGCTGTTTCAGGTCGAACTCGACGGGAAAAGCACCCAGCTCACGAAGTCCGCAGACGGTTCCGTTCATTATCATCCGCAGCCATCCCCGGACGGCAAAGCGCTCGTCTACGGCTCGAAACGTGATGGCGTCCGACAACTCTACGTGATGAACCTCGTTGGTCGCAGCGAGACGCGCTTGACCGATCTCAAGGCCGGGTACGCCGCAATGTGGCCACACTGGCAGCCGACGCCGAACAAGAAATGACCACGCGCGATCCTCTATTTCCGCTCGTTCAGTGGCTGTCCCGAACGCAGATACCCGAACAGATCGCGTACCTCCTGATCGCTCAGGCCGTTGAGCAACCCTTCCGGCATCAGCGAGATGCCGCTGCCCACCAACTCGGCGATGTCGTCCTTCGGCAGCACGACCCGCTGTCCGTCGGACGTTCGCAGGACCACGACGCGGGCGTCCTTCTCGATAACGATGCCCGTCAGCGTGCGGCCGTTCTCGGTGATGACGACCGAGCTTTCGTAGCCCTCGCGAATCTCGGCGTTCGGGTTGACGATATGCAGAAGCAGGTTCGCCACGTCGTCGCGTTTGAACACCGTCAAATCTGGGCCGACGATGCCGCCCCGGGCATGCAGGGTGTGGCAATTGGCGCAACGGGCCGTGTACAGTTTTTTACCCACATACGGATCCGCCTTGCCTTCCTGGACAAACACGGCGAGACGATCGATTTGTTTGCGCATCTGCTCTGTCGTGGCGCCTTTGACCTCGCCGAAGTTTTTCTTGACGAGATTGGCGATCGCGTCGTCGCGATGTAAGAGGAGCTTGCGCAGCGTCGCC
Source organism: Planctomycetia bacterium (assembly GCA_005799265.1). Taxonomy (GTDB): domain Bacteria; phylum Planctomycetota; class Planctomycetia; order Gemmatales; family Gemmataceae; genus SIAQ01. Next base: position 51,358 of record SYHD01000215.1, read on the forward strand.
AACGGCACGGAATTCGGCTCGATCTTGCCCGCATCGACGGCCTGCACGAACTGCCGGCTCCATTCGCGCCGCCCGACCAGCAGCGATTCGGCGACCTCGCGCGTCTCGCCTGTCAAGCTCGGCAAGCGATTGACGACCTCGACGCCGATCTTATCGTCCTTGTATGCTTGCAGGGAGCCGAGCGTCGCTTTCTGGATCGCATCGGATTCCTTGTTTGACAAAAGCGCAAGCAATGGCTCAACGCAGCGCGGCTGTTTTGATTCGCCGAAGATGTCGATCAGCTCGACGCGATCAACGAGAGGCGTCTTCGGGTTCTGAATCATGGCGAGCGCTTTGGCGATCGCGTCGTCCTTGCCTTGACGCACGCCGAACGCGATCGAGCCGCCGCCGAGATTGGCGATCTCATTGAGCAATTCGTTTGGCAACCCCGCGATCGAACGCCCCTTGAACGCCTCCTCGAAGCCCTTGAGCAGTATGGCGCCGTGTTTCTTTTCCGGTGCGAGGCGGAACAGCTCGACACACGTCTGATAGTCCTTCTGCGAACCGGCCATTGCGTAGCGTTTCATCAAGCGCGACAGGATCGTTTCCTCGGCGATCTTCGCCCGCCAAAGTGTCGATTCGCGGAACATATCGAGCACCTTGTCGCGATCCTTCTCGCAATGCGCCTCGATTGCCCACCACAAAAGCAGCGGCACATGGATATCGGCGGCGTCCTCATCGCGCATTAACAAGCTTTGCACGACAGGCAATCCCTCGCTCGCTGACAGTCGTTTCGCGCTCGCGGCGAACTGACTGCGGGCCTGAACGCTCCGCTCGGCACGGGCTAACTCGGTCAGTTTCAGCGCGATCTTGCTGCCGAGCCGATGATCGTCGCCGAGCAGACGCACCGTCCAGGCGCGCACCTGCGGTTCCGGATGCGTGAGCGCGCGTTCCGCGAGGGCCGCATCGAATCCGCCGCTGAGATTGATCGCCCACAGGCATTCCAGTGCGAACTGCCCCTTGCTGGCGAAAAGATGCGTGTTGAGCGTGGGCAGCACCGAACGGTCCTTGCGATCGCCGAAAAGTCGCTGGGCCATTTCGCGTTCCCAGCGACTGTCGCACTTGAGCAGTTCGATAAGCTCCGCCGACGTCTTCTTGCTGAGATCGATCGACTTGCGATGTTTCGCGTCTTTTGCGGAGAGCCGGTAAATGCGACCAGAGTCGCGATCGATAACGCCATCGTTGTGGCCGAGGTGCGCGATCTTCGCTTCGTAGAAGTCGGCGACGAAGAGCGAGCCGTCGGGCGCCGGCTTGATGTCGACGGGGCGAAACCACGTGTCGCTGCTGGATACAATCGGGCCGAGGTCCTTTGTCTCATAAGACGAGCGATCCGCCTTCACCTCGCTCAGCATCACGCGGCTGTGCAACGGCTCGACGCCGAACAGCTTGCCGCGATATTGGCCGGGCAAGCCGTCGGCCTCGTTGATGACGAAGGTGTGCGTGAATCGTTGCGATTTGTTCGCCTTCATCGCCTCGAAGAAGCCGAACGAAAAGGGATTGGCGAGCACGCCATGCTTCTCGAAGCCCTTGCGATACGACGCGCCTTGCACGTAATGGAAGCCGCGCGTATCGCCGCCGTTGTGCCCGGAGAAGACGCGGCCCTTCTCGTCGATCTCGACGCCGAAGGCATTGCCGCCGCCTTCCGCGTAGATCTCGAAACGTTTCTTTTCGGGATGATAACGCCACATGTGCTGCCCAATCATCTGAATCGGTTTTTCTTTCACTCCCGGCCTCGTCACGTGTGCGGAGACGGTGCTGCCGTGCGCGCCATAAAGCCAGCCATCGGGGCCCCAGCGCAGGTTGCTGGCGCAGGAGTGCGTGTCTTCGAGGCCGAAGCCTTGCAGATGCACGATCGGATCGCCTGCGGGGGCATCCACGCCGTCCTTCATCGGATAAAACAGCAGATAGGGAGGATTCAGTACCCACAAGCCGCCGCGGCCGCGCACCACCGACGTGACGATGTTGAGCCCTTCGAGGAAGACCGTGTGCTTGTCGAAGACGCCGTTGCCCTGTGTGTCCTCGTGAATGCTGATGACGTCCCTGCCGCGAAATTCGCTGCCGACGCGATGAGGCGGCGGCGGCGGAATTTTGTCATAAACGACGCGCCAGAAAATATCACGGCTCAGGACTTTCAAGCCCGCCGGATGCGGATATTGCAGGTACTGCACGACCCACAGCCGGCCGCGTTCATCGAACGAGAGCGACAGCGGTTGCCTGACGGTCGGCTCCGCAAGCACCTGCTCGAAGCGAAGATCGTCGGCGACCTTGAACGACTTCACGGCATCGGCGGGCGCAAGCTTCGGCATCGGCGCCTTCGGATCCTTGCCGGTTTGCGCCCCGGATTGCCCGACGAAGCCGATGAGGACGTGAAGGATGAGCGCGGCTACAATTCGTTTCATGTTGAATCCGTATTCGTTTAGCGTTCGCAGTATCACTCGCGAGTAAGAGATCCCATTGCCACTATTCGACCGTTTCACGAAGAAAAGAGCAACGAAGAAATCGGAAAGGTGGGACCCTAATGCGGAATCGAATCCTCGGTAAAACCGACCTCGTCGTCAGCGAGCTTGCGTTCGGCAGCCTCTTCACCTCGTCCTTGGGCCCCGGCTTCGATGAAAGCCGCGCCGCTGTTCACAAGGCGCTCGAACTCGGCATCAACTACTTCGACACTGCGCCCGCCTACGCCAATAGCGAGGAGGTGCTCGGAAAAATTATGCACGGCATCAAGACGCCGACGATTCTCTCGACCAAACTCGGCGGCCGCCCGCAACCGTTCGAGCCGCGCAACTCGAAACAATTGCTCGACTCCGCCAAGGAAAGTCTGCGGCTGTTGCACCGCGACGTCATCGACATTCTATTCGTGCACGAGCCGGATCGCCCGCAACAATACGATTGGTGGAGCGACCCCGAAGCGGCCTACGGTCCTGTCATCGATGTGCTAGAGCAGCTCAAGAAGCAAGGAGTGATTCGCTACACGGGCCTGGGCGGCACGACGATGGCTGAGATGGCGCATCTCATTCGCTCAGACCGCTTCGATGTCGTCCTGACCGCGTTCAACTACAGCGCCCTCTTTCGCGAGGCGACGCACGAGGTTCTGCCCGCCGCGAAAGAGCGCAACATGGGCATCGTGCTGGGCTCCGTCTTGCAGCAAGGCGGGCTGGGCAGGCGTTATGACGTCGTGGTTCGCGCGAAGCCGGCGTGGCTGTCGAAAGCACGGCAGCAGCAGTTCCTCGCGTTCTATGAGCTGCTTGACGAGAGCGGGTTATCGATTGTCGAATTGTGCTTGCGCTTCGCGATTTCGGAAATCACACAGTTAGCCGGACGCGCAAGCGACGGACCGGGCCATCCGTCGCTTGCGCGTCCGGCTAACAATCTGGGCCATTGCGTGCTCATCGGCCCGAAGACGGCGAAGCAGGTCGAGGATTCCATCAATGCAGTCGAGAAGGGCCCGTTGCCGTCGGATGTGACGAAGCGGCTCGATGAGATCGCGGCGATGGTGCCGTATCGTCCATTCGAGGAGCCGATGATTCTGCCGCTCAATCGGCCGCGCGATTATTGGGGGCCGGGAAGTTCGAACGTCGGCGCTGGGGCGAAGGTCGGTAAGCTGTGATTCGTTTAGCCGCGGTTCGCAGAGCCGAGCGGTTCTACGAACCGCGGCTAAACGAGGATCTGATTGACAACCCGTGCTGGCTCGACGCCGGTCAAACGCATGTCCAATCCCTGATGGCGGTACGTCAAACGCGTGTGATCGATGCCCAGCGTGTGCAGCATGGTTGCGTGCAGATCGCGCACGTGGACCGGGTTTTCGACAGCGCGATAACCCAACTCGTCGGTCGCGCCATAGGTGACGCCCCCCTTGATGCCGCCGCCCGCGAGCCACATCGAGTAGCCGCGGATGTGATGGTCGCGGCCTGGCGCTGAGCCCTTGAATTGCACCATTGGCGTGCGGCCGAACTCACCGCCCCAAATGATAAGCGTATCGTCGAGCATGCCGCGAGCCTTGAGATCGCGAACAAGCGCGGCGGAGGGGCCGTCGCAATGGCCGGCGCAGATGCGCATGGTGTTGACGATGCTATCGTGCGTGTCCCAGTCGCGATGGTAGAGCTGGATGAAGCGGACACCGCGCTCGGCCAAACGACGTGCGAGTAGGCAATTATAGCCGAAGCTGCCGTCGGCCGCGCTGACGCCGTACATCTCCTTGACGTGGCGAGGCTCGTTGGCGATGTCCATCAGCTCCGGCACGCTCGTTTGCATGCGGAAGGCCATCTCGTACTGGGCAATGCGCGTCTCGACTTCGGGATTGCGCGAGCGCTCGTTTTGCACCAGATTCAAGTCGCGAATCGCATCAATCGAGTCACGTTGCAAATTGCGTGATACGCCTGGCGGATTGCTCAGGTAGTGAACCGGATCGCCCGTGGAAGAGAATGGCACGCCCTGGTAGCGCCCCGGCAGAAAGCCCGCCGCCCATTGACGCTGCGAAATCGGCTGTGGATTGCGGCCGCCGAAGCTCGTCAACACGATGAAGCCGGGCAGGTTGTCGCTTTCGCTGCCCAGGCCGTAGGTGATCCACGAGCCCATGCTTGGCCGGCCGGAGATCTGCGTGCCGGTGTTCATCAGCGTGTGGGCGGGATCGTGATTGATCTGATCGGTGTGCATCGAGCGGACGATGGCGATGTCGTCGGCGATGCGGCTGATGTTCGGCAAAAGCTCTGATATCTCTTGCCCCGACTGCCCGGCCCGACGAAAGCGAAACTGTGGCGCGAAACATTTTAGCTCGGCGTTTTGAAGCTGGGCGATCGGCTGGCCGCGCGTGAACGATTCCGGCATCGGTTGCAGGTGTAGGCGCGCGAGCGCCGGCTTGTGATCGAACAATTCCAGATGCGACGGGCCGCCGGACATGTACAGGAAGATGACGCGCTTTGCCGTCGGCGCGAAGTGCGGCAAGTTGTTAGCCGAACGCGCAAGCGACGGCTGGGCTTGTTCGTCGCTTGCGCGTCCGGCTAACGTCATTGACGCCAGGGCTGCGGCGCCGAAGCCGATGGACGAGTCGCCGAGGAAGGCGCGGCGCGTGAGGTTGAGCTTCGTGTTGTACATGGACTTATCTCCGAGCCGCATGTGGCGAAATCAGTTTCGCGTCAAAGCCTCATCGAGATTGAACAGCACGCGTGCCACGTTTGTCCATGCCGCCAGTTCGACGACGTTGACGCCGTCCGCCCGCGGCGTCTGGCCTACGCTCACGAGCTTGGCCGCAGCGGCGGGATCAGCGGCGAAGTGCTTGTGGCTCTGCGCGAGCAGTCTGCCAACGAGGGCAGCCTCGCGATCTTGCGGCGAGCGCGACAGCACTTGCCGCCACGCCCAGCGGATGCGTGCGGCTTCGTCGTTGCCGCCCTCGCGCAGGATGCGCGTTGCGAACACGCGTGAGCATTCGGCGAACGTCGGATCGTTCAACAGCACGAGCGCGGCGAGCGGCGTATTGCTGATCGGCCGCTGGGCAGTGCATTCTTCGCGCGTCGGGGCGTCGAACGCCTTCAGCATCGGGTGCAGATAGGTGCGCTGCCAATGGGTGTAGACGCCGCGGCGGTATTGATCAAGCCCCTTGTCGGCGACGTAGGTCCGTTTCGGGAAGTTGAGGAATGCATAATAGCCGTCTGGCTGTTGCGGCCTCACGCTGCGTCCGCCGACGCGATCAACCAGAAGCCCACTGACGACGAGCGACTGATCGCGAATCATCTCCGCCGGCAAACGAAAACGCGACTGGCGCGCGTAGAGACGGTTATCGGGATCGAGCTTGCGGAGTTCGTCGGATTCGAGCGAGTCCTGGCGATAGGTGCTTGAGGTAACGAGAAGCTTGACGAGCTGCTTGACATTCCAACCGCTGGCGACGAATTCGATCGCGAGCCAATCGAGCAGCTCCGGGTGGGTTGGCCATTCACCCTGCGAGCCCGCGTCCTCCAGTGATTTCGACAGACCGTTGCCGTGGAAGAGGTACCACAGGCGATTGACGAACACGCGCGCCGTCTGCGGATGTTCGGGCGATGTGAGCCATTTCGCGAGGTCGAGGCGAGTTGCGCGGTCCTTCCTGGCAATCTGCTTCATGAACTGAGGCACGCCGGGCTGGACAAGTTCGCCCTTGGTGTCCAGCCAGTCGCCGCGGCTGAGAACGCGAATCGTGCGCGGTGCGACGGCTTTCGTGATCATCGTCATGCGCTGGCGTTTTTCGAGCTCGGCCAGCAGCTTCTTTTGCGCGGCTAGCTCTTCCACGGCATCGGCTTTGAGTCCGGCGATGCGTTTGCGCACGGACTCAACTTCCTCACGATCAAGCGGCGACAGTACGTCGATCTCCGGCGGGCGTTTGGTGGGCGTCGCGTCGGGGCCCTTGTAGGCGCCGCGTTCGTCGATGTCGGCAAAAAACGCGGCGATGCGATAGAAGTCCTTCTGGGTGTACGGATCGTAGCGATGATTGTGGCACTGGGCGCAGCCGATGGTCGCGCCCATCCACACGGCGCCGAAGTTGCGCACGCGGTCCGCGGAGTAGATTGCGAGGTACTCCTTGTCTTGCGCCCCGCCTTCATGCGTCGTCTGCAGCAAGCGATTGTAGCCCGTCGCGATGAGCTGATCGGTCGTCGGCTGCGGCAACAAATCCCCGGCGAGTTGCTCCACCGTAAAGCGATCGAAAGGCATGTTGTCGTTGAACGCCTTGAGAACGTAATCGCGATAAGGCGAGATGTGATGTTCCTGATCGCCGTGATAGCCCACCGTGTCGGCGTAGCGCACCAGGTCGAGCCAGTACATCGCCATGCGTTCGCCGTAGTGCGGCGATGACAACAGGGCATCGACGAGCCGTGCGTAGGCGTCGGGCCGCGCGTCCTTGACGAATGCCTCAACCTGAGCCGGGGATGGCGGCAGCCCGAGCAGGTCGAAATAAAGCCGGCGCATCAACATGGCCTTGTCGGCTTCCGGCGACGGCGAGACCCCATGCTGGTCGAGCCGGGCCAGGATGAACGCGTCGATTGGATTGCGTGGCCACGCACCAGCCAGCTTACGCTGGCCGTTCGCCTTGGGCACATCTGGGCGTTTGGGAGGCGCGAACGACCAGTGAAGTTGGAATGCGCCGCCTTGGTCGATCCAACGGCGAATCAACTCGATCTCCGCCTTTGTCAGGGTCTTGCCCGATTTCTTGGGCGGCATGCGTTTGTCGGCGTCGTCGGTGGTGATGCGCGCGAACAGGTCGCTCTCGGCGGGCTTGCCGGCGACGATGACTTTGGCGCCTTCGTCGGTGTCGAGCCGTAGCTTGGCCTTGCGATGCGTCGAATCGGGACCGTGGCACTGGAAGCACTTATCCGAGAGGATGGGACGGATATCACGGTTGAATTCGACTTTGGGCGCGGATTGGGCATGCGCGCCCAGCGGCAAACAAATGAAAACCACCAGAGTGCAGAGCCGGTGAATCATGAGTCTACCTTGCCCGCTTGCGAATTAGCGAGCGCATGGCGCCAGTCGAGCGCCAAGCCGCACGCGGCTACTTCGTTGGAATGTAGTTGAGCGTATAGTAGGCGATGTTGTGCAAAAGCGGCGAGCCTTCCGTGGAACGCACACCCGTGGCCGTCAGTTGATGGATGTGCCCTTCCTGGAGTTTGCTCACCCAGATGCGGGCGCTCTTGTTGTCTTTGGCGACGACCACCTTGTCGATGGTCGGATTGGTGCGATCGACTTCAGGACTGCCGTAGTCCGCTTGATAGATGTAGGTGTACGTTTCCATCTTGTACGAGGCGATTTCGCCGGCGGTCTGCGGATCGACCGGTTTGGTGAACGTCAACGTGAAGCCGTCAGGCTCGGCCTTCATCTCGTGGATCTCGAAAGGGACTTTGCCCGTCCACACCAAACGTTCGAGAGCGAATGGCTTGCCGCCGCGCGAGCCCCAGCCGCGACTGGTGCCACCGACGAACAGCGAACCGTCCGGCGCGAAGCAGGCCGGCACAATGCCGCAACTGAAACCCTGACGGAACGGATAGCAGGCGCCCTGGTATCGGCCGTTCACCTTTTCGAGGGTGACACGCATGATCGTGCTGTGCGTTTGATCGCCGACGAAGACCTGTTTTTCGAACGGGCCGAACTTGCCGCCGGAGAGATCGCATTCGATACCCGCCGCAGATTGCCCCATCTTGCCGTAAGGGAAGAGGATGGCGGTCGGCGTGAACTGCGGGATGCGTTTCGCCTCGGTCATGATGCGGCTCTTGGTTTTCGGCACGAGCGGGGCCACACCGAGGTATTTTGCTTCGGGATCGTCATACCACTTGAAGCCGCCGGGATGGCCGACGAAGCCGCCGACAGTCAAATGCTTGAGGCCGCAGGTTCCGTTCCAGGGGCCTTGATTGTCGGTGTAGAAAACATCTCCCTCGGCGTTGAAGCCGACGCCGCCGGGCGAACGCACGCCGCTGGTCGTGGGAATGAACTTGCCGCCGGGCGTGACTTTGCCAGCCCACCCACGGTATTTGCTGTTGGAGTTGAAGCTGCCGGTCAGGCAGAGCGTGATCCAGATATCGCCGTTCTTGTCGAAGCGCGAACCGAAGGCGTACTCGTGATAGTCGCCGTTCACCTCCCAGCCGTCGGTGACGACCTCGAAGGTGTCGGCCTTGCCTTTGCCGCGTGAGTCCTTGATGCGCGTCACGTCGCAGCGCTGCGTGACGTAGAGCCAGCCGTCCTTCTTGCTGTAGGCGAGGCCGAGGATTTCGTGCATGCCGTGAGCGAAGCGCGTGAACTTGGCGTCCTTGGGATTGTCGGTGAAGGCGTTCTCGACGATCCAGATCTCGCCGCGGCGCGTGCCGAACGCGACTTTGCCGTCGGGCAGCATTTCGAGGGCGCCCCCTTCGAGCACTTCGCCCTCGGGGAGCGGCAAGGTGACGAGCTTGTAGTAGGCGTCCTCGCTCTCGGTCGGCTTCGGCTCGCCCGGCTTTTTCTTTTGGGCGACGGCGAACGACGTAGGCAACAACCAGAAGCCAATGGCGATAGTCAGAAACAGGACGGCTCGCATGAAAGACTCCAATTGATAACACGATTTCGATTCAGACTAACATTCACGGGCGTGTTGTCGCCCCGAAGGGGCCCAAACAAATCAGCACAGGGAAACGCAACGGTGTTCGGGAACGAGGCGAGCCGGGTCCAGTTACCACACATACTCCTGCACAATCTTCGCGCTGTTCCCCTGGAAGCGCACCGGCACCAGCAGTTCCATCTTCTTGCCCGACTGACGAATGATCGGCTCCGCCCCCGCTTCGATACGCATGCGCCAGGCGCCAATGCGATACCAGCCGTCCTTCTCCGCGGCGATCTGGTCGGCGACCGCAGCGCGATAGTACAGCTTGTCGATCGGATTGTCCGTCGTCAATGTGAACGTTCGCCGAATCGCGGGGCTTTGCTTCGTGTCGATCGCGTTCGGCATGTCATCGATCTGGATCTCGTTGAACGAATACAGAAACGTCGGCCGTTGATCGTCGGTCAAGCGATAGCCTTTGAACTTGTAGCCGAGCTCCTTCGCGGTTTTCGCCGGCCACGCTTCGTCTGTTTTGGCCAGGACGAAAAAGCTGACGCCGGTCGGCAATGTGATCACGTTTTCGCCCGCCGGCGGCTCGAAGCCGACGCCGCGATCGGTCCAGTGGCGTTTTGCGTCGATGAAGGCGCCTTGCCAGATCATCGCCAGGCGAATGTCGTTGGCGTCGAAAGCGATATGGGCGCGTTCGGGGTAACCGACGCCGATCGCGCGCGAGCCGGCCCCTTGAATAAAGTTGCGATAGATGATCGCATCACCAACCGGGATGAGCGGGATTGTCTTGCCGGTGGTGCCCGTCGGCATCGTCGCCGCCTTGCCGTCTGCCAGATACGTCCAGATCGCTTCGATCTGCGTCTCCGCCTTGCCGTCAAGCACCGTCTTCAACAGCGTTCTACCTTCGGGGAACGACGACGGCATGCGCGTGCCGGGCCGGTATTTGCCCGGATCGATCATGTAGTTGAAGAACCAATCGTGGTTCAAACGCTGTGTCATGATGGCGAGATCGATGCCTTGAACACCTTCGGCTTTGTTGCCCGCGAAGGTGTGGCACTTGATGCAACCGAACGCTTGCGGTCCGACCATGTGCCGGGCTGCGAACTTCGCTTTGTTGAGCGGTTCGGGCAGCACAACCTTTGGCGCCTTCTCCGGGGTATCGAGGCTGGCGAACATATCCACCAGATTGGTGGGGTCGCTGCCGAATCTCGGCATGCGCGTGTGCATGTACGGACGATCGTGCGAGCCTTCTTCGATAATCTTCTTGAGATACGCGGGCTTCAGTTTCGCGCCGACTCCGGTCAGGGAGGGCGGGATGCGGCCTTCGTCTCCCATTTCGGGCATGACGGTCGTGAAGTGCTTGTTGAGATCGTCCTCGACGCCGCCGAGCTTGTCGCGTTCGTGGCAGGCAGAACAGTTTTTCAGTTTCATCGTGAACGTAAGAAGTTCCTTCTTCTCCAGCGGCGTCGCCCAGGGCTTCATCTTAATGGCCGCGCTCAATGCGGCCTGTTGCTGCTGGCTGAACCCGAACCAGGGGACACCTTTCTTCGGGGTTACGTCGAGGCAGCCACCGACGGGCTTCAAGTCCGTGACAACGGGAGCGTTCAGGCGTTTGGTCTCCTTTTGCATCTCATGGCAATTTGCACAACCCATCGACGCGAACAGGTCCTTGCCTTTCTTGATCAATTCCGGCTGCAGCGGAGAGTTGTCAGGCTCCTTCGCGTTGACGATCGGCTTCACCTCGTCCTTCAACTGAACCATCGATCCCAGCGGCATCTTGGCGATGCCCGGCCCCTCGACTTCGACGGCAAGCTCGAAGCCGCCGCCGCCATTGAAGACGCCCACAGTCAGCTTGTGCGTTCCCTTGGCGAGCTTGGCCTTGCCCGACTTGGTTGCCGGCGCGTGGATGCCGTCGTGGTTGACGACGACCTTGCCGTCGATCCAGAGCTTCGAGCCATCATCGCTGGTGAGATGGAATGTGTAGCTGCCTTCGGTTTCGATCTTGAGCAGACCGTCAAACTTGAGAGCGCAATTGTTGAGGCGTTTGGCCACGCTCAACTCGAAGTCCGGCGCCTCGCCGGTCTTGACGGGCTTGAGCTTGTCGAAGTCGGGGAGGTTTTTCCAGGCGCCCTCGTAATAGGCGTAATTCATGTTGCTGCTCGATCCGGCGCCGGCCGTGCCTTGCATCAGATAATTGGCGACGTCGCTCGCTTCCTTCACCGTCAAGAGGCCCGGCATGCGCCCGTGCGGTCGCGTCTCGTGCGGGTTTTGCACGAACGACCGCAAACTGGCGAGCGTGTACTTCGACTTGAGATTGCCGAGCGCAACGGATGTGGCAAAAAGTTTGTCCTGATCGCCGCTGGCGTCGCGCGTGCCGTGACAGGCGACGCAGCCGACCTTGTGATACAAATCGCGGCCCAACGCGATCCCCTTTTGATCAGCTCGCGCCTGGGCCGGCGTTCCCGTCGAGGCCAGGAAGTGCACGAGGGCTTCAACCTTGTCCTTCTTTTCTTCCGCGTCGAGACCGGCGAAGAGGTTCGGCATCGTGGTGCCCGGCTTGACCTTGTGCGGATCGGTGAGAAACTCGCGCAAATGGCTGCGCTTGACGCGGGCGCCGACTTCGTCAAGAATCGGCCCCGGCTTGGCAATATTCGGCGGCGCCTCGGGCGTCGAATGGCAACTGGCGCAGTTGAGCGTTGCGTATAGCAGGCGGCCTCCTTCGGTATCCGACTTGCCGTCCGCGTGAAAGCGAACGAAGCCCGGAACCGTCGGGCCGGCATGCTTACCCCCTTGTGCCCAAGCGGGGCTGGCGGTGATTAGACACGAGATCGCGAGTAAAAACGAGGCGATGCGTACGTGAAACGGCATGAGGTAGGCTCTCCAATAGGCGACGGAAGGATTTTACGGGTAAGGGCGACAATGTGCAAGCGATTACTTCCGCTGTGTCGCCACTAAAAAACACAAAGGGTGCGAAAAGTAAACGCACGGTTGGACCGTTCTCACTTTTGCGTATTTTGGCGGTCACCGCTTGGTTATGTCGCGCGAGGAGGTACGGTTGGCTTCTTGTGATCGATGTCCCGAAGGAAACCGCCTATATGATGCGTCCGTTGCCACTGCTCGTTTCCCCCATTCGCGAAGCGATGATGCAGAGTTTTCTGGGCCTTGCACTCTGGAGCGTCGCGACGATGTTGATCGAGCCGGGGTGGGCCCCTGCGCTTTTGATGTTTGGGCCGCTCGTTCTGTTTCCCCTACTCTTCGACATTTGGGGAGACGTAACTCCGGCACTGCGCCGGCTCGCCTTTCTTGCGTTTCTGCCCGTGATCGCGTCCTATGCGTGCGAGCAATCGCCCATCGCCGCTTTTTTTGTGCTGGCGTGGCTGGCGTTCACGCTCCTTCTGTTCGCGCATCGACTCCAGGAAAACCTGCGTGCAAAGGACTGTGTCAAAGTTCTTATCAAGGCCTATCTGATCGTCGGCGCCAGCTGGCTCGTCCTGGCGCGTTTCGGACATCGGCCGCTCGGTTTCGAACACGTCATCGTTCACGCGACGGCGGTGCACTTTCACTATGCGGGCTTCGTGTTGCCGATTGTCGCGTCGCTGTTCGTTGCGGCCACGCCAAGTCAGCGTCGGCGTGTCATGTTGATCGGCTTGCTGGCGGGGATGCCGCTCGTCGCGGCGGGAATTACGCTATCGCAATACGGTGTCTACTGGATCGAGACCGTGGCCGCGTGTACGTTCAGCCTGACGTGCATGTGGTTCGCGGTCGAGCAGATGTATTTTGCCATGGCGTGGCGACGACCGCTGCTGTTGATATCGGGTGCGTTGCTGTTGGCGGCAATGACTCTGGCGATCCTTTATGCGATTCGCCATTTTTTGCGTATCGAGTTGATCAACATCGATTTCATGATCCGAGCGCACGGTCCGCTCCAGGTGATTGGGTTCGCACTGCCGGGCGTGATCGGCTGGTGGCTGATCGCAGGGCAAGTAAACCGCGTTCCCAGCGAGAAACGGTGAATCGCATGAACTGGCTTTGGCTGAACACACCTGCCGATTTGAGCGCCTGGGAAACACGGGCATTCTCCGCGACGGCCGACCTCGGTCCGCAGCCCGGAGACAAGCGCGACAATCACGAACGTGTTGTCGCCGTCGAAGGCCCCGGTTTGCCTGATTCAAACGGCCCCGCGCGTCACCTGGCGAACGCGATCTTGCGTTTCGATGTCTTCCCGCCGGGCTGGCTCTCGTGCTTAATGCGTCGAACGCCTGTCGAGATTGGCGACACCATCGGCCTGTGTCATCCACTTGTGCCCGGCCTGCGTTTGTTCTTTGCCGCGCGCGTAACCGAGCGCTTTGAACACGCGGATCACAAACAATGGCGATGCGGCTTCACGTATCGCACCCTGGAAGGCCATCCCGCGTGCGGCGAGGAGACGTTCTGCGTCGAGAAGGACCTGGCGACCGGCCAAATTACCGTGGCGCTGCGCTCGTGGTCGCGTCCAGGCATCTGGATCGCGAAGCTAACGTATCCCATTATGCGTTCTCTCCAACTGCGCGCGGCAAGGGCGGCGCTCGATAACCTTCAATCGATTGCCCATAGCGAAGCGCAAACTGACGGCCGTCCGCCTAACTTCGCGGCAGGGCGTCATCTCCGCACAATGTTGCTTGGGAGTCCCTGGTTATGAACGGGAGTGAATTGCTTCGAGTACTCTTGACGCTGCTGCACGCCCTGGCAGCGGCGGCGTGGTTCGGGTCGATGTTCTACAGTATCTTCGTGCTCTATCATCGCCTGGGCCGATACTTCGGCGACATCGCCGAGCGTGAGCGATTTCTGCTGACGCTCGCCCACGGAGCGCGCTGGCACATGGTCGCCGCGATCGCCCTGGTCGGACTGAGCGGCGTGGGATTGGCGTTGTTGCCGCGCGAGTCGAAGACATCCGCATGGTTGATCGTGATGGAAGTCAAAATGGCCTTGCTGCTCGCCAGCGCCGTCTTCTTTTGGCGCATCTCCTGGCACTGGTGGCCTGCCCGACTCTTTGCCCTGGAAGCCGAACTGCCCGCCATTCATCGCCGCTTTCGCATCGGGGCGGCGTGCATGCTGGTCATGGTCGGCTTGAATATGTTGCTCGGCGTGCTAGGGCGCATTTTCTAGCACCGCTAATATTCGATCACTGGCCCCCACATGTTCTTGATTGAGAGGCGTCGATCGACCGCGTGCTGTTCTATCTCGCTCAGGTCGCGGAATAACACTAACGCGGATGTGAAACGCGGCGCACGCAGTTCCGCACGCAGATCGCATGTCAGCGAATTTGGATCGAAAAACCATAGCCAAGGATCGATGATGAAACGCGTTTCCTCGGATTGCCACGCGCCCTCCTTGATTCTGACAATGGTTCGAGCCAAGCTGTTCTTCCTGCGGAGGGCGTCCAGGTCGAATTCTTCAGCATCGCACCACGGCATGAACAGTTGTCCGTGGCGACTCTCAGACCAGAAGCCACTCGGCTGTCGACACCAGTGAACAGGAAAAGAATCGGCCGTGAGCGCCCCCTCGAAATCCCCGAATCCACGCACGGGTACGAAACCGCGCGTCCGGTATTCAATTGTCTGCCTGACCTCGTCGATGGCTTCACGGCAATGCGCGTGGCATTCAGCCAATGCGGTTGTTGGGACGCAGTTCGCGGTGTTCAACGGTAGGAGCGAATGCGTCGAACAAAACGAGATATGCACGGCCTGCGCAATTGGCCGGGGCGAATTCAAGCCGGCTGCGGGGATTGGAAAACGCCCGAATGACCATGAAGCCATGTTCCAGGTTGCATTCACGACGGGAAAAAGTGAATAATCAGGCGGTCGTCGTTCCTCCTCCCAGCGGGCGATAATCTCACCGCACGGATTCAAGAGCACGAGTGCATGAATCAGTAAGGTTGACATCGGCGTATCCACCTTCGGGGGTAAGAGGAACGCCGCCGCTGATAGCAGAGGAGCGAAATTCTCGCCAGAGCAATTGCGCTGGCGAATCAGCAATCCAGGCAAACCAGGCGGGATTGCGGCGCTCAGCGCACCACCTGGAACGCCAGTTCCGGCGTCTTGCGGCGATGTACGGCCGCCGCGATCGCGCCGCGCAGTTTGGCGTGTTGCGTCTGCAGCGCGTCGAGGATGTCCTTTGTTGCGATCGTTTCCAGGCCGTGAAAGCGAACCGTGACCAGCAATCGTGACGAATCGGGCGCCGGCACAGATGATTCGACGGTCAGATCGCGCAGCAACTCGCCTTCGAGCGCCATGCTCAAGACGCGCTCGACCTCCCGGCAAAGCTGCAACGCCTTGCGATTTGATACTTTGCCCGGCGGATACTTCGGCACGAAACGCGGATCGATGCCGTCGTCGGCCGCGGGTTCGGAACTGAGGCCCGTGGGCGGTTTGCTGACAAAGCGGCGCGAAGCCATCAATAAATCTCCTGGGCTGGCGTGGCATGGGATTGGAATCGTCTGCTACGAACGAAGGAAATGACACCAATTGGGGTCGTTGTGTTCGCGCGGCGCCGCGCGAACGCTAAACGTTTGCTCGGCCATTCAGCGGAGTTTTTTATCCTGGATACCAGATCTGGCGAAGGTCGTCCGACGCACGCCGATAGTCGAACGCCACATCGATCATGTGCGTCAGATCGTATTTCGGTCGCCAGCCGAGGAGGAACTTTGCTTTCGCGTTATCGAGCCAGGTCGAACGATACGGCGTCCTAATCTCCACCGACGGATAGCCGCGTGTCTGCTTCAGATGTTCGGCGAGCGCGCGATAGTTGACCGGCTCGTCCATGCAAATGTTGAGCGTCTGTTGCCTGGCCTTCGGATGATCGATGGCAGCGAGAATCGCGTCCGTGAGATCCTCGACGTGTACGAAGTTGCGCAGTACCGGTTCGCCGTCGGGATCGAGCATTACCGGGATCGTGTTGGTCTTCACATACTGATCGGCGCGTTCGGCGCCGACGAAATCGCGCCAGCGCGGGCCGCCGAAGACGTCGTCGCCGAACGAGAGCTGGTACTTGAAATCGTCCTTCTCCATGATCCACGGCGCACGTAAGCAGCAGACGTTGAGGCCGTGTTGGATTGCGAATTGCTCCAGCATCACTTCCTCGAGTACCTTCGACAGGGCATAGCAGCCCGGATACGCGGAGTGCTTCTGCGTCTCGGTGACGGGAATCGGATGCGGATAAAAGAAGTGCCCCATGCCGGCGTCGCCGCCGATTAAGATAAATTGCTGAAATGATTTGCTCGTACGCGCTTCTTCGAGTATCCAGAACAGCCCCTTGATCGCGACATCCATGATGTCTTCGGGCGTCTCCTTGCAGGTCGCCAGGTGCAAGATATGCGTGACGCCGTCCAGTGCGGTTTTCACGTCGGCGCGCTCCGCGATGCTGCCACGCGCGATCTCCAGGCGCGGACGCGACTCAAGCGTGCGGCTATGGCATAGCGCGCGAACGATGACGCCGTCGAATCGCGCGTCGGCGAATAAGCGGCGTATGAAGTGGGCGCCGACCTTACCGGTGGCGCCGGTGACGAGGATGCGTTTTTGCATGATCGAGCTATTCTAGGACAATCACGCACGGATCAATGTCATCGCGTTTCGAGTTGAGCCCCGGCGTTGGCAGCAACTTTTGCGCGTGTCGATCGTAGAGATAGATGTCGCGTTCCCCGTCCCCCTTGATGCGCTCGGAGACGAACACGAGATAGCGGCCATCGGGGCTCAGGTTCGGCGTCTGTTCGTTGGCGATTGAGTTGACGCCCGGCAATGGCAGAAAATTCTTCTTGGCCCGATCGTACAGATAGATGTCACGGCCCCCCATCCCATCAGGCCGATCCGACGCGAAGGCGACAAGATTGCCGTCCGCGCTCAGCGACGGTGTCAGATCGGCGAGCGGCGAGTTGAGCTCCGGCAGGGCAGCGACTTTGTCGTTCTGGCGATCGTATAGGTAAATATCCGCAGCGCCGACGCCGTCCTTCTGATTGGAGACGTACGCCAGCCAGCGGCCGTCGGCGCTTAGCGCGGGCATCCGTTCGTCGTACCTCGTCGAATTGACACCGGGTACGTCGAGGTACTTCTTGCTGGCGAATTCAAATAGCATCACGTCCCAGCGTTGGCTCGCACCGGGCTTGTCCCACGAGGCGTAGGCGATCAGTGTGCCGTCGCTGTTGATCGTCGGATGAAGCTGCGCATTCTTCGACGTGTTGATGGCGGGCGGCGTCACGAGCTTCTTGTCGGCCATGTCCCAGAGGAAGATCTTGCTGACCTCGTTCTCCAGCTCGGACGCGAAGACGCAAAGCTTGCTGTTCTTCGACAGGATCGCGTGGTAGTCCTGGCGATTGGAGACGGTCGGGACGTTGCCGACGATCTTGCCCTGGGCGACGCCGTCGTGTTCGTAGAAGTAAATTTGCGCGTGCTTGGGGCGATCGCGATAGGAGGAGAGGGCGATCAGGAGGCGGTTAGGAGAGCCTTCTTGCGGCTGCTGTGCAAGGACGAAAAACGGGGCGCAACCGATCAGAAGCAAAAGGAGCCAACGATTCATGAGAGGTCTCGCAGGATTATCGTGGCATACGATTGGAATCGCGTGATTGCGATGGCAATCCTTAATCACACGATTGGAATCGTATGCCACGTTTTTCAGCCCACAATCTCCTGCACCGGCAGCGCCTCGCGCAAGAATGGCCGCATCCGGGCGTCGGTCGTGTCGATGCCCACCAGCCGATACAAGCTCGCCGCGAACTGCGCGGGACCGACCGGTGTGTGCGCGGGGCGTGAACCAGTGGCGTCACTGGCGCCGACGATGCGGCCCCCTTCGAGACCGCCGCCCGCCAGCAGATACGTGAAGCAATACGGAAAGTGATCGCGCGCTCCGAATCGATTGACGCGCGGCGTGCGGCCGAACTCGCCGCCGGCGACGATCAGCGTGTTCTGCAACATGCGGCGTTCTTGCAGATCGGTCAAGAGCGCGGTGAGGCCCTGATCAAGCCGTGGGCACAAATGCTGTTCCATGCGGACCATGCCGCCCAGGTCGGCGCCGTGCACGTCCCAGGCGTCCCAGGCGGGGCCGTCGTACCATTTGATTTGCACGAATCGGCTCCCCGCTTGTACGAGCCGGCGGGCCAGTAAGCACGATTGGCCGAACAGATTGGCGCCGTAGCGGTCGCGCAACGCTTCGTTCTCGCGCGCCAGGTCGAATGCGTCGCGCACCTGCGTCGACGTCAGCATGTCGACAGCACGTTGATAGTTTTGATCCATGCGTTCGATGGCTTCGTTGGCGTGCGCCGTCTGACGGAAGCGATCGACCGCAGTCAAGAGTTCGCGGCGCTGGCTGAAGCGGTCGGCCTGCATGTCGGCCGAGAGTTGGAACTGCGGCAGCGCGGCGCGGTTGCCCGTCGGGTCGGCGATCTCGACGGGGAAGAACGGGGCGCCCAGACGGCCGCCGCCAACGCCGAGCCGCGAGCCGATGTGTACATACGGCGGCATGTTGCCGCGGTAGCCCTGGATGCGCGAGATGACGGCGCCGTATGATGTCGTCTCGCCGGGGAAGCCGGTCAGCATCGGGATCGGCGAATGGGCGTCGATGTTGTGCGACATCGACCGCACCAGCACGCACTTGTCCATGTGCCGCGACAGGCGCGGCAACAGCTCGCAGATCTGCATGCCGGGGACGTTAGTCTGGATCGGGCCGTATGGGCCGCGAATCGTGTCGGGGGTATCGGGCTTGGGATCGAAAGTCTCGAAGTGACTCGGGCCACCGTCGAGCCAGAGAAAGATGACCGAGACATCGCGGCTGCCGGCGCCGGGCGATGCGGCCGCTTTCGTGCGGAACCAATCCGCGAGCGTAAGCCCGGCGATGCCCAGCCCGCCGACGGTGAGCATGTCGCGTCTTGTCAGGCCGCTGCAATTGCGAACCGCGGTTTTGCCGATGGTGAACATGAGCTGCCCCCCCCCCTGAAATATCGTCACGCGGAGCATGCCGATAACGGTCTTACCTGAACGATGAATTGTGCAAATCCGAGTGGGTCCAACGTGCGCTCGATGCGAAACGAGCGCCCGAGTACGTCGGAACGCAGCCAGCCTTCCTCGGCCGGCGTCGCTTGATACTCTTCATTTGTGAGTCGAAGTATGTCGAAGACTACGCCGTCACCGCGCGCGTCGACAAGCCAATACTCGGGAATCTGTGCCTTCCGGTACAAATCGCGCAGCGTCTTGAGATCCTTGACCTTCGAGCCGTCGCTGACGATCTCCAGGATGATGTCTGGAGTTCCCTCAAGTCGCATGTAGCCCAGGTTTTGGCCGGGGATCAGCCGCAGTCTCCCGGCCTGCATCGTGGCCCAATGATAGTAAAGGCCGTCGGGTTCGGTTGACAGGTTGGCCGCCTCGTTAACGAGCAGCATTCGATCCGGCACGAAACGTCCGGTTGGGTATTGTACCAAGAAAGAGTAGAACATGCCATTGAAGGCCTGTTTGGCCTGGTTGTGCGTAAGGAATTCTTCCATGCTCGCGTCCACCCAGATTTTGCCGTCAAGATAAGAAACCCAGCCATTCTCCGGGTACGCGTCAGATTCTACCCAGCGGCGATAGTCATCCAGGCTATCGATCCAACCGGGTATCGTGATCTTGTTCTCGACAACAACATCGGCGCGGCGCGTAGTCGCCTTCACTGTAGGCACAGCGACGCTCGTTTGCGGCATAGGTGAGAGGACAGTGCTCATGGCGAAATTCGTCCTGGGGTATCAACGATGTTATCCTACCACAATGACGCATGACCGTGCGAGCCAAATGCGCATAAAACGCATTCGCTAACCGAGCCGCGCGCGTAGGAAAGCGGTTGGTCAGGCCCGCCGTTTCCTCACGGGCGAGGCTCGGAAAAAGGCACGAGCCGATAGCGCAGGCCGAGCTTGCTCGCTGGCGTCGGCGTGGTGCACAAGGCGATCAACAGCGTGTTGTTTTGGCCGCGCTGGATCAGGCGCGGCTGGTCGAGCTCAATCTTCACGCCGAAACCGCCGCGGTCGATAATGACGGCGTCGGCCTCGACCGCGTCCTTGGCGAGCAGACCGAGCTCCTTGCCCTTGAGGGACAGGATGATGTCGGTCGTGTCGGCCCCCTTCTTGGCGGCTTTGCCCTTTTTCTTGGGCAGGAATGGGATCATCTCGTAGCATTCGGCGACTTTGCCCCGTTCCTTATAGGGGATCCACAGGTTCAACAGATCGTTGTGGCCGGTCTCACGCAGGTTGACGGTGCAGACAATAGCGTCATCCTCGTAGGTGTACGAACGGGCGATGTGGACGGCGTTTTCGCGGATGGCGCCGGAGCTGGTGACGACGTTCTTGACGAGCTTGGCGTCGTCGTGCTCGCCGTTGGCCCCGACGAGCGGTTTGCCGTCGGTGGTTTGGCCGACGATCGAGTGCAGATGGAAGTTGCGCCAGAGATGGATCGCCATGCCCTCGCCGTAGCTGCCGTTGAGGGTGGAGGCGAGTACGGGACCATGGCTGGGGATGTGCAGCTGGCAAATGACGCCTCCGGAGTAGCCGATCTGGCCCGCGAAGGCAAGGCCGATGAACGCCGGCGTGATGCGGCCATGATAAGACAATAGGTAATAATTCTTGCGTCGGGCGGCGAACCATTCGTCGCCGCCATTGACGCTTGCGGTGAAGTCGGGGCCGGGCAGTCCCTTCCAGGCGAAGGGGCCGTCCTTCGCGGGCGCCATCGGCGGACCATGGCTCGTGCGCGAGCTCCAGGGCGACGCGGAAACCTCCTCGCTCAGGGTGTAGCTGTAAACCATGCGCATGCGATCATGGACCTTCTTGAAGCGCTCTTCGCCGAGGTCGGCAATGATCGTTGGCCAGGTGTCGATGACGTAGCTGCCGTAGTGGTGATCATAGCCGAAGCCTTCTTGACAGGGCCCCGATTTGCCGATGCCAGAGCGCTCGCCCCAACCGCCGGTCGCGAAGCGGTCGAAGTACGTCTCGGCAAGTTGTTTTTGCAGCGGATCACCGGTGGCTTCCTGGCAATAGCGCAATGAGGCGACGACCTGGGCGAATGAGTTGCCATTGGTCCGCGCCCAGGTGACGCAGAAGGCGAGCCGATCGCCGCACAGGAGGAAGGCGTCGCGGACGATTTCCTTGGCCTCGGCCGGGGCGTCCGACTGTTTGAGGATGCGCCAGGCCGGTCGCCAGAACTGCCAGGCGTAGTTCGAGTATTCATAGCCCATGTTGGCCCACGGTCCGCCGACCGCGACCGCTGGAATATCGCCCGGTCCGATCGAGCGCAGGCCGTGATAGAGATCGCGCAGCGCGACGTTGAGCGCCTGACGATTTTTGTTGGCGGCATAGTGGTGCATGATGCCGTCGCACTTCGGCGGCGTCCAGTAGATGGCGTTGACGTTGAGAAAGCCGGGCTGGGTCGCGAGGCCGAGGAAGTGGACGTCACCGTTTTTCCCCTTGCCGAGTGGGAGTTCCTTGCCGTCTTGCTTGACGATAAATTCCTCGGCGGGGAACTTCTTGAGCCAGTCGTGCAGGCGAACCTGGAACGGATGCCAGAAGACGCGCTCGTCGTGATAGATGGCGCCCCCCTGTATCGCCTTAGCCGTCTTTTCATCCGGGGTGAAGACGCCAACCACGGCCGGCACGCCGCGATGCGCGATCTCGCTGTCCTTGTCGCGCAGCAGCTTGACGTTGACGAGGTAATCGTTCGGCCCCTCGGTCGTGTCGAGCGTCAGGATCTTGTCGTCCCATTTGCCTTTCACGGCGAACGGAATTTGCTTGACCATGTAGCCGTCGCCGGTCGTGCCGTCGAAGAGTTTTTCGCCGTTGGGCGCGGTCAATGTGAAGCGGCGCGTGTGCGGCGTGTCGAACTCCGCGAGCATCAGGAATAAGCCGTTAGTCCCACGTGGCACGTAGAGGTAGCTGCGATTGGCCTTGCCACGATCGCGCAAGGGCGAACCGTGCAGCCAGGTCGGATGGCCGCACACACCGAAAGTCAAATCGGGATCGAGCGACAGAGTTACGTAATGATCCGGGAAGCCGACAATCTGAATGCGATAGATCCCCTTGCCGCCCCCCTGGATCGGATAGGTAAACGTCCTCTTGGTATGATTGCCTAGTCTATCCGCGGACGAGAACGCGCTCCAGCGCACCATCGGCAGCGTCCCCTGCATTCGGCAATAAGCGTAGTACCACGCCTCATGGTCCCAGGCGCCGGCTGGGGGTAGGGTCGCCTTGGAGACGATGCCGTCATCGGCAATCACCGTGCGCACGACCGGTTTGCCCGCCGGATCGTAAATCTTGACGAGGACCTCGCGTGGCCCCGTCTCCAACAGGTTGAGATCGCGCACGTCGAGCTTGACGGTGAAGTCCTTGCCATCGGGATTCGGCACATACGCGGTGATGCCGTCGTACAGGCGGAAGGTCTCGGCCGCGTGAACAGCGCCGGGCACCAAGGTGGAAATAATTGCCGCGAAAATGTACCGCTGCCAGTGCATGCCGTTTCCCCCTGTGAAGCGATGAAGTCGAACTCGGATCGTCATCAACATAAACGACGCGGCGACGAGTTGCAAAGGAAATCAGAAATGCCGCTTGCGGCCGATGGCTTCGCGACTACTTTTTACGCGCTAGAATGCTAGGATGGCAACAAGAATCCTCAAGTCAACGCAGGTGCAATCATGAAAACGCTTGGCCTCGTGCTTGTATTGCTCCCCATCATGGCGCTCGCCGCCGACGCGCAGGACATTCGCAAAGGCGGCTCCCTCATTGGCCGCGTTGAGTCCAACGGGGACGTGCGCATCAAGGGCGCCATCGTCGGCCGCTTCGAGGCGAACGGCGACATCCGCGCCAAGGGGGCGATCGTTGGCCGCATCGAAGCAGACGGCGACATTCGCAAGAAAGGCGCGATCGTCGGCCGCGTCGAGAAGGACGGAGACGTGCGCATGGGCGGAAAAATCGTCGGCCGGGTCGAGAAGGACGGCGACATTCGCAAGGGAGGCAGCATCATCGGCAAGGCCGCGGGCGTCAAGAAAGAACACGCGGCGGCGATCTTCTTCTTTGGTTTTTTTGAATAACATGATCCACCTTCGCATGCTGCCATTTGTGTCGGCCATGATCTTGCTCGCGAGCCCGTGCCTCGCCCAAGACACGCCGCCCTCGATCTTGCTCTTCGATTCCGGCAAGGAAGGCTATAAACGCTATCGCATCCCCGCCTTGATCACGACGAAAAATGGCCGCGTGCTCGCCTTCTCCGAAGGACGCAAAGGCGGAGGCGGACTCACGGGCGATATCGACATCGTCCTCAAGCGTTCCAGCGACAGCGGCAAGACGTGGACGCCGCTCGAGGTCGCCCTCTCAGGCAAGGGGCATACGCTTGGCAATCCGTGCCCCGTCGTCGATCGCAACGACGGCACGATCTGGCTCGCCGTCACTCGGAGCCACGGGCAAGACACCGAGGACGCCATCGTCAAGCGGACGAGCCGGGAGGCGACGCGCGTTCTCGTCACCTCCTCCAAGGACGACGGCAAGACCTGGGCTCCTTTGCGCGACATCAGCGATACCTGCCGCAAACCGAATTGGACCTGGTACGGCACCGGCCCTGGCATCGGCATCCAGCTCAAATCCGGCCGACTGCTGCTGCCGTGCTATCACGCCGAGGCGATTACGCAGATTTACCGAAGCCACACGATCTACTCTGACGATCACGGCAAGACCTGGCAGCTAGGCGAATCGGTCGGCGAACACTGTACCGAATGCGCGGTCGCCGAACGAAGCAATGGCGAGGTCGTCCTGCTTTCGCGCACCATCAAGGGCAAGCAAGAGAAGACGGCCGCTTTCAGCAAAGACGGCGGGAAGACATGGGCCGACATCAAGACGGATGCGAACCTGTACGACCCTAGCTGCCAGGCGTCGCTTTTGCGATTGGACGACACGAAGTCGCGCTGGCTCTTTTGCCATCCCGCCGGGCCGGGGCGGCGCGATTTGACAGTGCGCACAAGTGACGACGAGGGAAAGACGTGGACGAACGCCAAGCTGCTGCGCAAAGGGGACAGTCAGTATTCGTCGCTGGCGAAGATGCCGGACGGTTCGCTCGGTTGCCTGTACGATTGCTGGGTGGATGGCAATTATCGGATGTTCTTCACGCGATTCAGTTTGGAGTGGCTGTCAAATTAACTCTCAAGCCCGCAGGTGACGCAGGAGCCTGCGGGGTTCCAGGTTGAGGACCAACCCTATGCGCATCGCCACCGGCGGCATCTCGCACGAGACCAGCACCTTCGCGCCGACGCCGACCACGCGGCGCGAGTTTGAAAATGGCATCGGCTTCTTCCGCGGCGGAGACATCCTCGCGCGGTTTTGCGGCGCCAATAACTGCACCGGCGGCTTCATCACCGGAGCCGACCGCCACGGCTACGAGCTGGTCCCGCTCCTGTGGACCTTCGCCTATCCCGGTGGCTTGATTCCCCGCGCCGATTACGACGCGCTGAAAGCCGAATTCCTCGATGGCTTGAAGAAAGCGCTCCCTGTCGATGGCGTGCTGCTCGATTTGCATGGCGCCATGGTCGTCGAAGGCATCGACGACGGTGAAGGTGATTTCATCGCTGCGGTGCGCCGCGTCGTCGGGCAGAAATGTCCGATCGTCGCGACGTTTGACCTGCACGGCAATCACACTCAGGCACGCATCGACGCAGCCGACGCCGTCATCGGCTTCGACACGTATCCACACGTTGACATGGCGGATCGCGGCGTCGAGGCGGCGGACCTCATCGTGCGCATCATACGCGGCGAAGTGCGGCCCGTGACGGCGTTTCGCGATTTGCCGCTGTTCTGGAGTGCGGCGTGCCAGGTGACGGGACATCCACCCATTGATGAAGCATTTCGTCTGGTTCACGAAGTCGAACGTCGTCCGGGCATCCTTTCGGTGACGCTGGCGACAGGCTTCCCTTGGGCCGATGTGCCGCACATGGGGGCGTCGGTCATCGTCGTCGCGGACAAGGACGCCGGACTGGCTCGCAAAACCGCGGATGAAATCGGCGACTGGGTTTGGGCGCGGCGTGAACGCTGGCATCGCAAGCCGTTGACGATTGACGAGGCGCTTGGCCAGCAAGCGACGCGATTTCCCGTCATGCTCGCCGACATGGCCGACAACACCGGCGGAGGCGCACCAGGCGATTCGACGGAGGTCTTGCGCACTTTCGTGGAACGCGACTTGCGTAACGCGCTGATTCTCTACCTGGTCGATCCTGATGTCGCCCAGCAAGCTCATGCGGCGGGCGTCGGCAAGCGCATTCACGTCGATCTCGGCGGCAAGTCGCATCCGATGCAAGGAACGCCCGTGCCGCTCGATGTCGAGGTAGTGGCTCTTTCGGACGGAAAATTCACCTATGACGGTCCCATGTATGGGGGCCTTACCGGCGATCTCGGCACATCCGCCTGGTTGCGGCAGCGCGGCGTCAACGTCGTCGTCGTCAGCGCCCGCATGCAGCCGCTCGATCAAGCGTTCGCCCGCGCGCTCGGCATCGATTGTGCCGGGATGGAATACATCGCCGTCAAATCCGCCGTCCACTTCCGCTCCGGCTTCGAGAGGATTGCCGGCGCGATCCACAACATCGACGCCCAGGCGATCCACACGCACGATTTCGGCAGGCTGCCGTATCGCCAGCGCCGCAAGCCGATGTTTCCGCTGGATGGAAAATGATAATCGCCACGCGATCCGTAGAATGTAGATCGCCATCGACGATCCTTCTTCCCTACGGAGTTCAATTCATGTTGCAGCGCACTCGAATCAGTTTTATTGCGACGGCCCTTCTCACGGCTTTGCTGCTGAGCAACGGCTCCGCACGCGCTCAAACCGACATGAAAGGCCAACGGATTTTTTTCTCGGGCCATAGCTTCCATTACTTCATGCCGCCGATTCTCGCCGACCTCGCGAAGAAGGCGGACATCAAGGACCACATGCAAGTCGGCCTGTCGTCGATCGGTGGCTCGCGCGTCCATCAGCACTGGAATGCGGCCGGCGGCAAGAACAAGGCCCGCGAATCGCTCTCAGCCGGCACGCTCGACGTCTTCACGATGGCGCCGATCTATCTGCCCGACGACGGCATCGAGAACTTCGTCAAGCTTGGCGTCGAGAAGAATCCGAAGATGCGTATCTTCGTGCAAGAGAATTGGCTGCCCTGGGACCATTATGAGCCGGCCTTCAAGGCCCCGAAGGAAAAGGTCGATCACAACGCCCCGACCAGCGAATCACTGCGCAAAATGCACGAGCCGTATTTCAAGAGCATCGACGAGCACGTGGCCGCATTGAACATGAAGTACAAGACCAATGCCGTCCGAGTCGCTCCCGTCGGCCAGGCGGTCATCAAACTGCGTGAGGCGATCATCGCGGGTAAGGCGCCGGGCCTGAAAGAGCAAAACGATCTCTTCACCGACGCGATCGGCCACGCTCGTCCGCCGCTGCAAGCGCTCGTGGCCTATTGCTATTATGTGTCGATCTACGAGAAGTCCCCGGCCGGCTTGCCGATCCCCGCCGTGCTTGCGAAGGCAAACGAAGCGGCGAAGCTCAATCGGTTCTTGCAAGAAATCGCTTTCGACGCAGTAACGTCGCATCCCCTCAGCGGAGTGAAGGTGGAGAAGCTACCCGCCAAATAGCCGTAGCCGAAGAGCTGAATAGAAAACGACGACCGCTCGAACATGCGACAGAAAAGTGAGTGATAGAAAATACACCCTGAATGAGCCGTCTTGCCAAGACGCAGGGCAGGCGCTGGATCTTGATCGCGCCATCACGTATCATCGGGGCCGATTCGATCAACCTTTTTTTCTTGGAGTCCACCATGCAGCGCAGCCATGTTTGTCGAACCATTGGCGTCATCCTGCTCGGCCTCGTTTTTCTTGGCAGCCAGGATCGCTCGCTATCGCAGCAGCAAAAGAACGACATCGTCCCGAAAGGCGCGAAGCTGGAACTCCTCTTCGACGGCGGCCTCGTGCTCACCGAAGGCTGCGCCGTCGCGCCCGATGGCACGGTCTATTTCAGCGACATCACTTTTTCGCACGTCGCCAAGGACAAGCGCGGCTTCATCGAGGCGGGGCATATTTGGAAGTTCGATCCGGCCACCAAGAAGGCGACGATCTTCCGCTCCCCTAGCGGCATGTCCAATGGCATCAAATTCGACGCCGAGGGGAACATGATCGTCGCGGAAGGCGCGGACTTCGGCGGCCGGCGCGTCATCAAGACCGACATGAAGACCGGCCGAAGCTGGATCATCGCCCACAGCTTCGAGGGCCGGCGCCTCAATTCGCCGAACGATATCACCATCGACGTAAAGGGGCGAATCTACTTCAGCGATCCGCGCTACCTGGGCCACGAGGCGATCGATCAGCCGGTGCAGGCCGTCTATCGCATCGATACCGACGGTTCGCTTAGCCGCATCATTACCGACGCCGGCAAGCCGAACGGCGTCTGTATTTCGCCCGATCAGAAGACGCTGTACGTCGTTTCGAACGACAATGGCCAATGGGGCATCGAGCGAATGCCGAAAGACGCGCCGGCGCGCAAGGGCTTGATGGCGCTGCTGGCGTATGATCTGGCCCCAGACGGCAGCGCGAAGTTTCGCAAAATCCTCGTCAACTACGCGCCACAGGACGGCCCCGACGGTCTGGTCGTTGACAAGGAGGGAAACATCTACGTCGCCGTGCGTGATGAGACGCGCCCAGGCATCTGTGTCTATTCTCCCGAAGGCAAGGAGTTGGCGTACATCAAGACGGAAGTGCCGACGAATGTTTCCTTCGGCCGCGGCGTGGATGCGAGTGTGCTTTACATCACGGCGGGGAAGAGCCTGTATCGCATCCGGCTGAGCAAAGAAGGGTATCAGTTGCCGTCGAAGTGAGCGGTGTAAGCTTAGCGCTCGCGGTCGGGCGTCATGCCGCCTGACCCCTCACGGCGCGCTCTCAACGAAATGCAATTGCCAGACGCTACGAAATCACGCGCGTCGGGCAGCCCGCATACGCACGCCGCGGCAGCAGCCGTTCGCGCTTCATCACGACGCTATGCTCGGCGACCGTGGTGTACTCACCGATGTCGGCGCCATACAGCAGGACCGCGGCGTTGCCCGCCGTCGCGTTTCGACGGATACACACGTAGTCGATTTTGAGCACCCGGTCCTCGAAGGTATGGGCCTGGAATTGACAGTTCACCGTCGCGCCATCCTCGAATTCCAACATGTCCGGGTCCACCACGTGGGCGAAGCCGCTGCCCAGGAGGACGTGTCGGCCTATCTTCATGCCCATGGCTCGCAAGTACCAATTCAGCACCAAGGTTCCTTCCAGCGCGGCAAGCGGTCCATGGGCCCAGTAATGCCACGCCACGTATAGAAAATCCCAGCGGCTGCACCAGCACGACCAAAGCGGGTGAATCCCAGGGCGAACACGCCCGAGCAGGATCCATTTGAGCGCCAGCACCAACACGCACTGCGTCGCGACAATGCCCAATTCGACTGCGGGCGCTACCACCAGAAGCAGCACGACTAGGGAGGTTGTCGCTTCCACATGCAAAAGCACGCTCAACCATGTGACGGCGATCAACATCGGCGCCAACGGCAGCGCGAAGCGCAGTAGTTCCCAGAACATGCGACTGACGTAGCGTATGCCGGACGGCTCATGGGTCAGACCGCGATCGACCTCGATGATCTCGCGTTTGGGAAGCTCGAACGGCGAATGACCGAACCAGGACGTGCCAGAGCGCATGATCGTGTCGTCGGCCACCGTGCTGACGCCGAGGAGAATGTCGTCGGGCAATTTTTGGCCGGCCGCGATGACGGCATGATTGCCCAGGAACGTATTCTTGCCCAGGCGAACCCCAGCCAGCGTGACGGTTCCTTGTTGAATGCGGGGGCCGGCCAGATAAATGCCGTCGGCAAAGAAAGTCTCCGCGCCGATCTCGACGAGTTCCGGGACCGTGTCGATAATCGTGCTGATTTCGCAGCCGCGTCCGATTTTCATGCCTGCCGCACGAAGCCAAACGGGCCAGAACAAAGTCCCGCTGAGCCATTTGCTCGCAGCATCGAGGATGCCGGCCTTCAGCCAAACGCGCACGTAGGCCAGACTCCAGCGGCTAATCACACCTTCCTGTACCTGTCCCAGCGCCCGCATGGCGATGGCCTGCAAGATCAGCGTTATTGGCACGGCCAGCACCATGAGCCCGGCGCCGAGAAGGAGCGGCCAGGCGTCCTGCCAGGGATTGAGCAGCATCTCTCCCGCGTGCTCGACATTCATTCCTTCAAACTGCCAGAACACGAGGGCCAGCGCCGCGGCCGGCAATGTCAGGAACAGCCCCACCGCCATGCGTGCCAGGATCAGGACTACGCCATGTAGCGCGGGAGAAAGTTCGCGGGCGCCGTCGGGTATCGACGGCGGCGGCGAGGCTTGTCCTGCCGGACGGGCCGGAACGCCATCCCAGCGCTCGCCGCGCGGTATGTGACCATGCGCTGGCAGAAACGATAACGCCGCCAGACGGGAATTCGCCTCCAGTTTTGAATGCCGCGCAACGCCCGCGCGGATCTCCAGAGTGCAGCCGTTTTCCAGGAAGATCGGGCCGACATGGACCTGGCCATCTTGGTATTCCACCACCAATAACGACGCCTCCTGGCTGAGCGTCACGTCATCGCCGATGTCGAGGAGGTCCCACCCGCCTCTGAGTAAATCGACGCCGCGATGGATGTGTACCCGTTTGCCAATGCGCGCTCCCAGGGCGCGCAGGACGGCATGCTGAAAAACCGTTCCTTCGAGGATCCGCCACGGAATCAACCGAACGATTTGCTGAACCATCCAGTTACGCACGTAGAAGCTGCCCCAAGCAGGCGCCTGCATCGGTCGATAGCGACCGATCAGCAGTTTCTTGGCAAGCACCGCCGCGGCCATCGTCAACATCGAGTAGAGCAAAAAGCCCCCGATGCCTAGTAGCGGCGTCAACAGCAGCAGTTGAAGAGAACTGAATGAACTCGTCAGGTAAGGCAAAGCCTGGAAAAGCAGCAGATAGCCAAGCGAGGCGGACGCGATGAGGCCCAGGAGCAGCCAGAGCATCTGGACGAACGTAGCCAAAGCCGGATGTCCCTTGGGGCGATCGGACTCCCTGTCAAGGACGGGTCTGGATTCGCCTGCGGTTCGGGCGAGCTTGGCCAAGCCGGCGGCAGTGCGCGCTTCATATACGTCGCGCACCGTCAACGACGACGTGACTGGGTCGTCACGCAACATCGAGATCAACTGGGCGGCCAACAAGGAATCACCACCGAGGCCGCCGAAGAAGTCATCGGCCGTGGACACACGCGAAGGTGTGCCCAGGATTTTCTGGAACGCCAACGTCAATTTTTGCTCAAGCGAGTCCTTGGACGCCAGGATTGGCTCATTCGGAACCGGAGCCTGAACTTCGAGCACCGGTAGGGCCGCGCGATTGAGTTTCCCCCCCACGCTGGTGGGAAGTCGAGCCAGCAGTCCAAAATGACTGGGAACCATGTATGCAGGCAGTGTCAAGTGCAGGGCAGACCGGAGCGCGTCGAAGCCCGGAGGAGTGGCGGCATCGGCCGCGATGATGTACGCCACGATCTTTTGCTGCGGCCCGGTTCCCTGAACCTTACACGCAGCCTCACGGACGCCAGCGCATGCCATCAGTTGCGCCTCGATCGCCTCTAGCTCGATACGGTAGCCGCGAATCTTGACTTGCGCGTCGATCCGCCCATGACAGTGAAAACGCCCCTCGGCATCGCAATGCACAAGGTCGCCCGTTCGGTAAATGCGGCCCAGTTCGGGATGATGCGGGAATTTTCGCGCGGTCAGCGCCGGGTCATTCAGATAGCCGCGCGCCAGTGCGACGCCCCCCAAACACAATTCGCCCCGTTGGCCATCGGCGACGACTTCGAGCGCATCGTTCAACACCCAGGCCTTCACTCCCGGCACGGGCTGGCCAATCGTAATCACTTCGCCGGGCTCGATCTTCCCGCGCACGGAGGTGACAGCGCACTCCGTCGGACCATAGCCGTTCACCAAACACCCGCCAGGCGCCCATTGTTCGGCCACGTCCGAAGGCAAGGCTTCGCCTCCGACGTACACGAGACGTAGATCAGGCAAATTCGCGTCTGCATCGATGTGTCCCATGGAACGAAGCATCGTCGGCGTGGGACAGAGTACCGAGATGCGCTCCCGACGCAGCCAGGCCGGCAAATCCGGCCCCAGGCGTGCTGCCGTGTCATCAACGACGACCAGCGTGGCGCCCGCGGCCAGCGCGAGCCAAGTCTCCTCGATCGAGGAGTCATAAGCGCACGACGAATTCTGTGCCACGCGATCGTCCGGCGTGAGCGAAAATTCAGGAAGATCACCGCGCACGAGATTGGCAATGGCGGCGTGCTCGATCATGACCCCTTTGGGTCGCCCCGACGTGCCGGAGGTGTAGATGAGATACGCGAGGCTGCGCGGTGTCAGCCAGGGCGCCGGTACTGCGGACTCGATGGGGTCATGGGCGAGAGCAAGCCAGGCGACGACATCAAGAGAGTATGGCACATCGAGTTGGGCGCCGCGCACGCGTGCCTCACCCGCAGCGTCCGTAAGAAGAACGACAGCGCGCGAATCCCGCAGAATATCGCGAATCTGTTCGTCGGGGAATAGAGGATCAAGACAGGTGTAAGCCGCGCCCGCCTTCATCACGGCGAGTTGAGCAACATAGACGTCCGGAGAAGTTCGCGGCAACAAGATGGCGATCACGCATTCTTCTACGACGGTGTCGCGCAGGAGGTTGGCGAGGGCATCGCTTTGTCGCCGTGCCTCGTCATACGTGAGCGTGCGCCGTACGGGACGTTCGGTGCCAGGCGGCGCGTCCAGCGCGATTCGCTCGGGCCAGAGTCGGGCCGCACGCTCGAAAAACTCATGCAGCAACACGGGCTCATCCGCAACCGCCGGCATCCATTCACAGGCCTCAAAGCTTGTTTCTGCCGTTCCACTTAGCGATGTGATTTCCAAGTCGTATTCTCACTTCCGCGGCAATGAATTCTCTGGCACATTCCAGGCGCCTTCGATTTCGAAATCAGACCTCGCATTGGCTGAGTCGCGATCTCGCCCCAAATTGGCGTCTCGCTTCCGTGTTGCACGTATTGACTCAACCCCATTCCGCGCCCCTGGTTTCGCGCCTCTCATATTCTAAGTTTTTCTCGTGATTCCGATAGCCGTATCGTGCTGGAATTCCTTGAATTTTATCGCGTCGAAAGGATCGAACGAAGAGCGGTCAAATTCTCGTTAGGTTGAGCTGATTTCTCATGGATCTCTCACCCCCCGATTGATACGATCCATGGTTTGATCGAACCGGTACGATCAAGGACATCCATCGGGAATTCACACCATGAAGCGTACGCTTGTCTCGTTGTCGTGTATTCTCTTTGCCTGTATCGCACTCACGCGCGCAGCGGAACGGCAAGCCCCAGAGAAACAGAGCGTTTACCTTCGCGTGCTGGTTCCCACCGAAAACAGCAAAGTGTTCATCGACGACAGCCTCACCAAGCAGACAGGCGTCAGCCGGCTTTACGTCACGCCGCCGCTGGATTCCGACAAGCAGTTTAGCTACACGGTCACCGCCAAGTGGTGGCCGAATAACTACACCCAAGTCATCCGCACTCGCGTGGTCCTTCTGAAGGTAGGCCAGGAAGTGGAGGTCGATCTGCGTAAAGCGGATGACAAGATCCCGGACGGCTTCCACATCCGCTATGTCCCCACACCGGAAGAGGTCGTCGACGCCATGTGCAAGCTCGCCGGCGTCGGCGCCGACGATGTCGTCTACGATCTCGGCTGCGGCGACGGCCGCATCGTCATCACCGCCGTACAGAAGTTCAAGGCCAAGCGAGGGGTCGGCGTCGATATCGATGACAAGCTGGTCGCCGAGTCGACCAAGAATGCCAAGGCCGCTGGGCTATCGGACAAGGTGACGTTCCGCCAACAGGACGTGTTGACGCTCAAGGACCTGGGCGACGCCAGCGTGGTCATGATGTACATGGGCGAGGATGTGAACAAGAGATTGGCACCGATCCTGAAGAATACGCTCAAGCCGGGGTCGCGCATCGTGTCGCACGATTTCGAGATGGGCGACTGGAAGCCGGATCAAAAGCTCGTGGTCATGGACGACGAAGGGGACGACCACGAACTGTATCTCTGGAAGATCGCCAAGTAATCACCGCACCAGCCGCAGAGCCCGCCCCGGCCGCGCTCCGGTATGCTTGCCCGCTTCCAGGACGACCGTGCCATTGACGATCACGTACTCGATGCCGACCGAATACTGGAACGGCTCCGTGTAGGTCGCGCGGTCGATCACCTTGTCGGCGTCGAAGAGCGTAATGTCCGCGAATTGGCCGGGCCGCAGCAAGCCGCGCTCGTGCAGGCCGAGCTTGGCGGCGTTGAGTGAGGTCATCTTGCGCACGGCGTCCTCCAGCTTCAGCAGGCCCTTCTGGCGGACGTAGACGCCGAGCACGCGCGGGAAGGTGCCGAAGCTGCGCGGATGCGGGTTGCCGCGCCGCAGCGGGCCTTCCGTCGCGTACGCCAGGCCGTCGGAGCCGATCGAGACCCACGGCTGCTGCATCGCCAGGTTCATGTCCTTTTCGGTGTGATGATCGTACACCGTCGAGACCGAGCCGCCCTCCTCGATGAGAAAATCGAAGAACTCGTACAACAGGTCGGCGTTCTTCTTGCCCTTGACGCGCTCGGCGAGGACGCGGTCCATCGTCAATCCCTTGTAGCTGTTGTTGGCGGCGATGAGCATTCGCGACCAGTCGCCGCCAACCGCAGTGTAATGGTTGTACCAGCCCGGGATGCCTTCGGTGATGTTCACTCGGATGCGCGCCCGCACCTTCGGATCCTTGAGCCGCCTGAGCATCTCGGCCGTCCCGCCTGCGTGCGCCCACGGCGGGATGATGCTCGCCAGATTGTTGTTGCCGCGCGTGTAAGGATAGACGTTGGCGCCGATGTTGACACCCTGGCTGCGGGCGGCGTCCACGAGCTTGATGATCTCGTTCATGCGGCCCCAGTATTGTTGATCGGCGATCTTGATGTGCAGGATCTCGACAGTGATGCCCGCAAGTCGGCCGATCTCGATGACCTCGCGGATGGCCTCGAAGACGCCGGTGCCTTCGTTACGGATGTGCACGACGAAGATGCCGCCGTGCCCGGCGACGATCTTGCACAACTCGACGAGTTCGTCCTTGGTGGCGAGCGAATCGGGCGGCGCGGCGAGCATGCACGACAGGCCGCGCGCGCCGTTCCGCATCGCCTCCTCGACGAGCGACTTCATTTGCTTGAATTGCTCCTTGGTCGGCCGAGCGTGTGAATTGCCCATGACGGAGCGCCAGACATTGCTGAGTCCGACGTGCGAGACGATGTTTGTCGAGACGCCGGCTTTTTCGACGGCGTCAAAGTAGCCGCCGAGCGTGGTCCACGAGATTTGCTTGTCCTTGACGAGCACCTGGGGCGGCGTGAGTTTGCCTTGATAGGGGCCGGGCGACGTGCTTTCGCCGAGCACTTCGGTGGTGACGCCCTGACGAATCTTGCTCTGGGCGTTGCCGTCTTCGAGGATCGTGAAGTCGGAGTGCGAGTGCATGTCGATGAAGCCGGGCGCGACGATCAGGCCCATGGCGTCGATTTCGCGCCCGCCGGCCTGGGGTGCGATACGTCCGATCGCGGCGATCTTGTCTCCCTTGATCGCGACGTCGCCAAAGAACCAGGGATTGCCGGTCCCGTCGACGATCTTGCCGTTGCGGATGACGAGATCGTAGGTGGGGCTAGGTTGCGAAGAGAAGATCAGGCTCGCCAGAACCGGACCCGCGAGTAGAGCAATCAGGGGAGAACGGCGCATCGATTCACCTTTTTCCGCAAAGTTGGTCAGTCATTGCCACCAACCGATTCTTGCCGATTTGGAACGAGACCAACCACTCGAGTGAACCAGCGACCGTCGGCCGGTTTCTTCGGCGCCCCGTTTTCTCCGGATACAACATGAAAATGACCGATTCAGAAATCGGAGTACTAATCATGTTGCGCTGTGAACACGGTGGCGGCAATATTCCCGATGGCCAGGAAATTCAAGAAACGACCACGAGTTCCAGTGGCATAGCACCAAGCTACCTTACAACGCATGGCGAGTCGTATTTTCTTTGCAAGAGTTGCGCACGCCGCAAGAGCCGCTTCTGGAACGTGTTGATCATCTTGTTTCTCGTCGTCCCGGTGGTAATTTGCTTATTCAGCAGCATCGCTTCAATGTTTCGGCGATAGTCCAGAATCAAGCGGAGGGGGAGAAACTCAATCCCTGCGAGCGATCTTCACCTCGAAGTTTCCCGCGGACGGCACGTTCCACTGGCTCGGCCCGATGTGCAGATAGAGCCGGCCTTCGGTTTCAGGCACGGCTTCGTAGCGGTCGCCGATGATGAATACTTCGCCGTCCTCGCCGATCTTGCCGAGCAGCATGCCGCAGTGGGCTTGCTGATTGATGGCGGCGACTTTGCGTCCGCCCACGAACATGCCACCCGCGCCGCCGCGCTGTGTCGCCTGGAACCCGTTCGGGTTGGAGAGATACTGGCCGTTTTGCTGGGGCCAAACGTCGATGAAGCCCTTCGCCGTCACCTGGAGCGTCGAGCGGTTATCGACCTGGTAACCAGTGTCCATCCATTGGCCCTGGCTGGAATACTTGGCCGCGTCCAGGGCGAATTCCATGTCGAGTCCAGACCCGCCGACGGAGCGCAACGTGCGCATCTTGGCGAGGTGCAACTCCACGTCGCCGAAGTATTCGGTCTTCGACTTGATCGTCGTCGTGAGAATCTTGCCGACGATGGTGAACGAACGCGTGATGATCTTGTCGTCGGTGGTCGTCTTGAGGTCTTTTTTGGGGTGGGCCGCCTGCAATTTCTTGGTCAACTCCTTGGCACGCTGCGAGACTTCGGCATCCTTGGAGCGTGCGGCGTCGAGAATAGCGGGGTAGGAGTACGGGCCAAGATCGACCAGGGCGGCGGCGGCTTTCTCGCGTTCCTGGTAGGCGCTGTTGCCGAGGCCTTTGATCGCACTTTCGATTTTCGCTTCGACACCATCGGGATAGTGCAGGCCGAACTCGACGGCGCGCACGTCCCTGACGGGAACGATCAGCTTGCCGTACGGCGTGGCGACTTCCAGTTGCTCGGACTGGATGACCATGCGCACAGTGCTACCGTTGAGGAAGTGAATATCGACTTCGCCGGGGATAGCTTCCTTGCCTTTGCCTATGCCGACGGAGGGCTGCTTCTTGACGTCGTCCTTACCGTCTTTCTTGGCGTCCTGCGCCGACGAGTTGACGAGCGCGAAGGCGGCGAACAGCAGGGCAGCGATAGTGACGCGAGGCATGGAATCCTCCGGAAATAGGAATTGCTGAGCAGGCGACGTTCTTTTCTTACGATCCAGAGTAGCGGAATGAGCGCCGAGTGCAAGCAAATTGCGAGCGGCTACGCCTTGAGATACTTCAACGCCTCCTCAAGGTTCACGACATCGGCGAAGCGCGCCTGGATGTCGAACAGCGTAAACTCATGGGCGATCTCCGAGCGATCCTGCACGCCTTCACGAATAATCACCGGCTTCAAATGGTACGTCTTCGCATCGGTCGCCGTCGCGCGTACGCAAGCGCTTGTCGAGCAACCCGTGATCAGCAGCGTGTCGATCTTTGACGCCAACAAATGGCCGGCGAGCGGCGTCCCCGCGAAGGCGCTGGCGTACTCCTTGTAGACGACGTAATCGTCCGGCAGCGGTTTGACGCGCTCGTCGATGGCGCAGGCGCGCTCGTCCCATTTGCGGAATCCGGGCGAATAATCCGCGGCCGACTTTTGCGGCATCTTCTGCCAAGGCGGCGATGTCGTATAGATGACGGGAACTCCCTTGGCACGCGCCACGGGCAACATTTTTTGGATCGCCGCGATCGCCGGATCGAGTCGGGCTGAACCGCCCGCATAGGAGGCATCGGTCCAGCCGTAGGCCATGTCGATGATGATCAGGGCGGGATTCGTACCGTAGCCGAACTTGCCCTGAAAGATGCCTTGCTTCTTGTAGTAGGCGTCCACCTCGGCCATGGCGGCACGCAGATGTTCGAGTGAGGTCATGGCGGTATCTCCTATTCGTTTAGCCGCGGCTCGAAGAGCCGCGGGGGGGGGGGGCCCGC
>SYHD01000216.1 GCA_005799265.1 Planctomycetia bacterium
GTTTCGAGCTTTCCGTCGGCAAGCCGCGTGTCATCAATCGGCACAAGGACGGCCAGACCTTGGAGCCCATCGAATACCTGGTGATCGACGCACCCACGCGCCACATCGGCTCCGTGATGGAACTGGTCGGCAATCGCAAGGCGGAATGCCTTAAGCTCGACGCGCGCGGCGACCAATCGCACATCGAGTTCACGATCCCGGCACGCGGGCTGATCGGGCTGCGCACGCGCTTGCTCAACGCCTCTCAGGGCGAAGCGATCATGCACCATACGTTCTACGACTACCAGCCGACGCGCGGCACGATCCCAAGCCGGCTCAATGGCGTGCTCGTTTCGGTCGAAACGGGCAAGACGACGCCGTTCGCGCTGGACGGCCTGCACGAGCGCGGCACGCTGTTCGTCGGCGCGCCCGAGCCGGTCTACGAAGGCCAGGTCGTCGGCGAGCATTGCCGCGACAACGATC
Source organism: Planctomycetia bacterium (assembly GCA_005799265.1). Lineage (GTDB taxonomy): Bacteria > Planctomycetota > Planctomycetia > Gemmatales > Gemmataceae > SIAQ01. Next base: position 463 of record SYHD01000216.1, read on the forward strand.
TGCCGGTCAACGTGTGCAAGGAGAAGAAACTGACCAACATGCGCGCGTCGGGATCAGACAAGAGCATCATCCTCAAACCGCCGCGACAAATGACGCTGGAGCTGGCGCTCGAATACATCGAAGAAGACGAACTCGTCGAGGTGACGCCCAGCGCGATACGACTGCGCAAGATGTATCTCAAGGAAAACGATCGCAAGAAACTTGCGCGGCAGGAAAGACTGCCGCAGTGAATCCCTCTGCCGCTGGCGGCGTAGCAAAAACCCACGCCGCGAGCAGCACCATTTACGCACGAATGTACATCAATAAAAACACGTGGTTACGGCGTTCGGCGGAAAAAAGTTCGTTCCCGTGATGAAGTACCTGCAAAGGGTTAGGCACGAAATGTGAATTATTGCCGATTTGTTAAGCATTTCTGGATTGACAACATTTGAAAATACGGTAAAGTTCTCCTTCGACGCAATGTCAGCTGTAGCGTGAGTTGTGCATAAGCAAATGTTCGTAGAAGATTCACAACCTCGATAATCAGGCATCAGCCGTACTCTAATCGTGTGAGGCTTACGTGGCTCACAAGACAAACTTTTGAGCCTTGCGTCCCTCAACAAGGCAATTGCAAGGGTTCGTTTCTCGCAGTCAGACATTCTTGATCGATCGTTGAACCGACAACCAAGTAATTTCGCAAGCAATATTCGGGCGCTCAGCGTGCGCGCTGAGAGCCTCATGAGCCACCGTGTTAGCTGTCGAGTGATATTCCGCCCTGGCCAGGGAAGAGCCACGGAATCAATCAAGAAGATTGAGGGTCAAGGAAACACTCCCGAGGGGATTTCACTCCCAGCGAACATCGATGGAAGGTTGCAGGATGCACGGAAGGTCCCCTGCATACCGCCCTTTGCTTCGGCGAAGGGTCTGGTCCTGACGCTGGTTTGCGTCGGGATGGTCCGGCAAGGACGCTGACCATTACGCAAGGCCGATCACTCGCCAGGATGGCGCGGATCGGCCTTTTTTTTTGTCTGCACGTTTCAGAGCCTGGAGCGCAAGTGAACGGATGGATTCAACTTCGCTTCCGCTTCTGGCTCTGATTCCGTCTTGCGGATCAATTCTCGATCGGCTTGCCAATCATTTCGTCTGGCACGAATCTGCGGAATCCTTTATTCTGAATGGATATACGCACGTGGCACCAAGGCGGGTCCATCCCTATGTCGATCCTCGCGAAAATGAAGCCCGACGACGCGCTCCACGAGCTCATGGACAAGCGAATTCTCTTGCTCGATGGCTCCATGGGCGCGCTCATCTACTCGCACAAGCTCGAAGATCCGGACTATCGCGGCGAACGCTTTCGCACCCATCGCGTTGCGCTCAAGAACTGCACCGAAGCGCTTGTGTTGACGCAGCCGAAGCTGATCGAGGACATTCACCGCGCTTATCTTGAGGCTGGGGCGGACATCATCGAGACCTGCTCCTTCAACGCGAGCCGGCTGGCCCTGGAGGAGTTCGGCCTTGACGATCTGGTGGTCGAGATCAACAAGAAGGCCGCCCAGCTCGCCCGCCATGCCGCCGACGACTTCACGCGTCGCAACCCCGACAAGCCGCGCTTCGTTGCCGGCAGCATCGGGCCGACGACCAAGTCGCTGTACATCGAGCCATCCGTTCCCGACCAGGGGAGCCGCACGCTTTCCTACGACGATTTTGTCGCCAGCTATTACGAACAGGTCGCGGCACTCGTCGCCGGCGGCATCGATATGCTGGCTGTCGAAACGGGCAACGACATCCTCGTGCTCAAGGCGTGCCTGTTCGCAATCGACAAGTACGGCGCCGAGCACAACATGACCGTGCCGACGATTGTTTCCGGCACGATTTACCATCCCGGCGGCCGCACGCTCTTCTCGCAAACGCCCGAAGCGTTCTATGTCGCCGTGTCGCACTTCAACGCGTTGACCGTCGGTTTCAACTGCGGCGTCGGCGTCGATCTGATGCGCCCGGCAGTCGAAAGCCTGGCGCAGATTTCGCGCATCCCTATCTCGGTCTACCCAAACGCCGGGCTTCCCGACGGCATGGGAGGCTTTCGCGGCGTCGGCATGGACGGGACCGCCAAAATGCTCGGCGAGTTCGCCGCCAACGGCTGGGTCAATATCGTCGGCGGCTGCTGCGGCACCACGCCGGAGTGGATCGCCGCATTCAATCGCGCTATTCAAGGAAAGAAACCACGCCGTATCGCGGACCTCCCCGGCTGGTCCTACTTCAGTGGCAACGAAGTCCTGGTCGTTCGCCCCGAGACCAACTTCGTCATGGTTGGTGAACGCTGCAACATCACCGGCTCGCTCAAGTTCAAACGCCTCATCAAAGAGGGCCAGTTCGACGCCGCCATCAAGATCGCACGGGAACAGATCGAAGGCGGCGCCAACGTCCTCGACGTCAACATGGACGCCGACCTGATCGACGGCAAGGAGGCGATGGTCCGTTTCCTGCACCTGCTCGCCAATGAGCCGTCGCTCGCCAACGTGCCAATCATGGTCGATAGCTCCAACTTCGAGATCATCGAAGCGGGCCTGAAATGTCTGCAAGGCAAGGGCATCGTCAACTCGATCAGCCTCAAGGGAGGCAAAGAGAAATTCCTCGACGAAGCGCGCCTCATCAAGCGTTTCGGGGCCGCGGTCATTGTGATGGCGTTCACGGCGAAGGACCTCATCCCCGGTGTTCCCGAGGGGCAAGCCGTCTCCGCGGAGGACAAGGTCAAAATCAGCTCTTTCGCTTTCAAGTTGCTCACCGAGGAAGTCGGCTTCGAGCCCAGCGACATCATCTTCGACACCAACATCATGCCGATCGGCACCGGCATGGATGAGCACAATAACTACGCCGTCGAGTTTTTCAATGCCGTGCGCGAACTGAAACGCCTGTTTCCGCACGCCAAGACCTCGGGCGGCGTTAGCAATGTCAGCTTTAGCTTCCGCGGCAACGAAGTCGTGCGCGAAGCCATCAACGCCGTATTCCTTTATCACGCGATCAAAGCCGGACTCGACATGGGCATCGTCAATCCGGGCCAGCTTCAAGTGTACGAGGAAATACCTAAAGACTTGCTTGAACACGTCGAGGACGTCGTCCTCAATCGCCGGCCCGATGCGACGGAACGCCTGCTCAAGTTCGCCGAAAACGTCAAGAAGAAGGACAAGACCGAAACACAGACGAGCGCCTGGCGAAATGCCTCCGCCGAGGAGCGCCTCAAGCACGCCCTGGTCAACGGCATCGCCGATCACGTCGAGGAGGACGTCGAAGAGGCTCGCCACCACTACGAACGCGCGCTGCAAGTCATCGAA